>NZ_JBSFSO010000037.1:0-71236 GCF_053589795.1 Micromonospora sp. NPDC003241
CAGCGGGATGCCGCCGCGTTCCGGGGCGACGCTGAAGTGACCGGCCGGGCTGCCGCCGACCAGGTCGGCGAAGATCGCCGCCGAGTCGGGCTTGGCCGCCGCACCGACACCGACCGCGAATGGCTGTCCACGGTGCTGCGGGCGGGCGCGAGCCGACTCGTCTACGTCGGCCACGTCACCGCGCCGCCGCCGGAATCCGGGGAGAGCGAGCACGCCGAACTCCACCTGAGCTGCACCGCCGCGGCCCGCGGCCTGGCGACCCCGACCCGCACCCATCGTCCGCTGTCGGCCAAGGACCTGCTGCTCGGCACGCACACCATCGACCCCGTGCCGACGGCCGGCCGCGAACTGTGGCCGATGCCGAGCCGGGTCGCCCTCATCGCCTGCGAAAGCGGTGGTGACCTGCGCTTCACCGAGGCGCTCGGGCTCACCACCGCCGCGCTGTCGGCCGGGGCGGAACTGGTCACCGCGACCCGCTGGCCGCTCCCCACCGACCACGCCTTCCACACCCTCACCAGCGCGACGGGCCATCCTCTACAGGCCGCCATCTGCGCCGTTGACACGGCCCACGATTCGTCCACACCCATCCCCACGCTGCTGACCTGGCAGCGCGCACAGCTGGCCGCGTGGCGCGCCGACCCGGCCCCCGAGAATGCCCCGCTGCTGTGGGCGGCCTTCGCCACCGTGACGGACTGAGCGCCTACTCGGGCAGGCCGAGCCCCGCGGCGAGCACCGGCCACGACCGGTGGAACGCGTCGCGCCAGTACCTAAACGCATTCGGGCTCCTTTAGCGCGGCCCAGCGGGGCCGTCGCGAGTCGCGACACCGCCGTAGACAAGGCAATGCCGTAGACAAGGCGATAGAGAGTGGCTGGCTCACCCTCGCTGGGTGAAGGAGAGCCGCTGCGCGGCCCGACCCCTGCCCCAGCCGGCCTGGATGGGAGCGACAAGGGGCGCTGCGGCATCACAGCCCTCAGATTGGTCCAGGCCCCTGGACGACGGTCGTGCCCGGAAGGGTTCCGCTCGGGACTCGACGGTATGTCGCGCCCGGGATCGGCATGACCCGCCACACCCCCGGCCTGCGCCGCTGTCGGCCGGGTGCGGTACGGAGCGGGGTGTTAATAGGGGTCCCCTGCTATGCACGAGGCGTTAGCAGGGGACCCTTCCTTACACGGAAGGCCCCGCCGGGGTGGGGCCGGCGGGGCCGTGTTGGAGCTGGTGGAGGACGGACGTCAGGCGCCGGGCTCCTTGGCGCAGATGAAGCGCGGCTCGGCGCTATACGTCCAGGTGAACTTCTCCCGCTTGACCACCTTGCCGTCCTTCTTGATAACCCGGAAGGCATCCTGGGTGAAGCCCTGGCTGCCGCTGGCGGGGATACAGGTCGGGCCCGGCTCCAGATAGACCGTCTTGGACGACGTGATGTTGCGTCGCGGGCTGTACTCGGTCTTGACGCTGTCCCAGATCTTCGTGCTCCAGATCGACACGGTGATCGAGCTGCCCGTGTACGAGGTGTCGATCAGGACGCCGTGGTCGGTGTTGTTGCGGAACTTGAAGTCGAGGTTGGGCCAGAAGATGGTCGACTCGATGACCGACGGGTAGCGGCTGAAGTAGTACGAGTGCGGCTTGTGCTCGACGTCTTCGAGTCCGGCGTAGTACGTGGCGTTGAACAGCGTGGTGGTGAACTGCGAGGTGCCGCCGCCGACGCCCGGCACCAGCTTGCCGTCCATGATGACTGGCGCGTCGCGGTAGCCCTGGGCGTAGCCGCGCTCACCGGTGTGCCCGTTGAGCGAGAACGTCTCGCCGGGCAGCACCACGGTGCCGTCCACCTTCTTGGCGATCGTCACGATGTTCTGGCTGCGCGCCGACGAGAGGCCGCCGGTGAAGTTGGTGGTGAAGGAGGAGACCTTCTCCTTGATGCCGAGGCCACCCAGCTTCTCCGCGGTGAGCTTCGGCTTCTTCTCCGTCAGCTTCGCGGTGATCGTACGGTCGTCGGTGCGGGGCAGCACGGCCAACAGCTCGTCGCCCAGGCCGTCGGTGTCCACCTGCTGGCCGGCGCGCCCCTCGACCACCTTCGGCTTGCCGCCGGAAATGGTCATCGTGGCGTCCTTGGGTGCCACCTCGACCTCGTTCAGGCGGTTCCCCAGGGCGTCCCGCAGCCGCTTCATGTCGATGCTGGCAGTGAGCTTGCCCGTCTTGTCGGCCTTGAAGCGGAGGCCCTTCGCGATGGCCGCTGCCGGGATGTTCACCGAACCCCGGTCCGTGGTCAGCTTCACCGGTGCGGCGACCGCCGGCTCGGCCAGCTCGCGCACCAGACGGTCCACCTCCTCGGCGGAGGTGGCCGGGTGGTTCTCCACCAGCGGCACCGTCACCGGCTGGCCGCTCAACCAGCCCGCCTTGACCACGTCGGCGGAGTGCTCCGGGTCGACGGCGAGGCTGGGCTTGGGGTGACGCACCTTCGGCTTCGTGCCGGTGAACGTGATCGCCGGCATGGTCATCTTGCGGCCCTGGTCGCCGACGAGCTTCTCCAGCTCGGCCTCCAGCTTCGCCACGTCGACGGAGACCACCGGTTCGACCTGCCGCGAGCCGACCAGCCGGTCCACCGCGTGCGCGTCGGTGGACGCCGCAGCAGCCACCGTGGCGTCCACGTCGACGGTGAGCCCGACCTCGGCCGGGTTGATCTCGGCAGTCCGCTCGCCGATGCGTACCTGGAGCGGGGCGGCGAGTTCGGCGGCGCGACGGTCGAGCTGTGCCCGCAACTCACGTGCCGCGTCGGTCCGGCTCCTCCCGCCGAGCTCGGTGCCCATCACGCTGGTGCCTCGGGGCACGTCACCGGCGTACGCCCAGACGGTGACCGCGCCCACCGAGGCGAGCACGGCTGTGGCCACCCCGGAGGCGAGGAGCAGGCGGAACCGGCGCGGCCGGGCCGGTGTACCCGGCGGGGCGGCGCTCGCCTCGGGCTCCGACCGATCGTTCGGCCAGTTGACCGCGGTCACTTCCACGGTGGGCCGATCGTCGGCGGGGGGTTTCTTCTCGCCGTACAACGTCACAGCTACCTCTTCGGGGAACTACCGCAGGGGGATGGGACCCACCCGGAAGACAACTACGGTAACCAACGGTGCGGCCGGCGGGGAGTCCGAGTGACCCGTCAGTCGTCCGGAGAGCCCGTCCGGCAGGTCGGAACGGCCCTCACGGTCACTCCTGGTGACCGTTCATTCGTCGGCGGGTCAGCGGCGCTGCGACGGAAGACCAACCAGCCCATCACCAGCGCGGTGCCGGCAGCGGTGGCCAGGGCACAGGACAACACGCCGGTGACGGTGCGCGGCGCGATCAGGGTGGCCGCCACCGCCAGCACGGCCGACGCCACCCACAGCGGTAGGGCCGGCCACCGGGCGGCGGTCGCCACCCGATCGTTGACGAGCATGAACACCACCGCGTAGAGGGCGCCGGTGGCGGCGAACAGCGGCGCGGACCCGGCGAGATGTCGGTAGTCGGTGCCGCCGACGAGCTGGAACGCCATTTCCCCGCCGACGGCGGCCGCCGCGACCAGGACCGCGCCGCAGGCCAGGATCAGCCCCAACGCCACCACACGGGCCCGACGGTCGCCCTGGGCCAGCCGGGGCAGCACCAGCAGGGTGACCACCTGAGGTGCCCACAGCGCGCCCTTGGTGAGGACCGCGCCGACCGCGTACGCGCCGGAGTCGGCCGCCGGCAGCAGTTGGCGGGCGAGAAGCAGATCGGCGTACGAGATGGTGAGCATCGCCAGCGTCGCCACGCACGCGGTCGTCACCTGGCGTCCACCGAGTGGCCGGGACGCGGCGACGCCTGCGGGAGCCGGCGGGGGCGTCACGCCGACGGACGGTGCCGCGAGGCGGGCCAGGATCGGGAGGGCGAGCAGGCCGGTGAGCGTACCCAGCAGCAGGCAGGTCACCGGTCCCCGACCTGTCAGGAGGCCGACGACCAGTCCGCCGTAGCGGCCGGCGGCCAGCACGGTCATCGCGGCGGCGAGCCGCAGGAACCGCTGGTCCCCCTGGAGTTCGCCGAGCCAGCGGCCGCTGAGCACGGTGGCGAACGTGGTCGCCGCGAGCAGCAGTGCCAGGGCCACCGGCAGCCGCAGGGCCACGGAGAGCACGGGTGTGGCCGCGAGGGTGGCCGTCGCGGTGAACGCGGCGGTGCGCAGAGCCAGTCCGGCCTCGCCACCGCTCTGGCGACGGGCCCGGTGCGCCGCGACCGCGATCTGCAGACCGAAGCCGGGGACCGCGGCGATCGCCGCCAAGGCGAGGACCGTGGCCAGTGCGCCCAGGTCGGCCGCGCTCAGTCGGCGGGCGCCCAGCACGGGTACGACGTACGCCAGCGCGTTGGTCGCCAGGGTGGCGACGGTGACGGCGGCACCGGCCGCGCCGAACCGTACCCTCGCGGCGTCCTTGCCCCTGGTCCGTGTCATGCCACTCCGCGTCGTGCCGGCGGCCGGCGGACCCGCTCGGGTCCGGCCCCGGGCGGATTCGAGTCGGGAGATGGCCCGACCGGCAAGACCCTACCGGCCGGTAGATGTCTCCGACAGCCCCTGCCTGAACGGTCGGTGAGCGTCTAGTGTGCTGCCCCATGGCATCGACGAAGCGGTCACCGGCAGCGACCTCCGGTGTGGCGGCGATCCTCCCGCAGCGGTTGCTCGCCGGGGCTATCCGCCGGGTCTATCCCCGGGTGGAGCCGGAGCTGGCGCGGCTGACCGACTTCGTGCCGGCCGGTGGCACCGCCGTCGACGTGGGCGCCTGGTACGGGCCGTGGACGGCGCGACTCGTACGGCGTGCCGACCGGGTGGTCGCGGTGGAGCCGACCGTCGCCCTGGCCGGTCAGCTCCGGGCGGCGTTCCCGACCGTGGAGGTGGTCGAGGCTGCCGTCTCCGATCACGAGGGCACCGCGACGCTCTATCTCCCCGAGGGCGGGGCGATCGTCGGCACCTCGTCGTTGGAGGACGAGACGCAGGGCCACCCGGTGTCCGTCCGGCGGATCACGCTCGACTCGCTCGGCCTCACCGACGTGCGGTTCGTCAAGCTCGACATCGAGGGCCACGAACTGCCGGCGCTGCGGGGCGCGGCGGAGACCGTCCGGCGTGACCGTCCGGTGCTGCTGATCGAGGTGGAGGAGCGGATCCAGCCGGTCGAGCCGCTGCTGGACCTGCTGACCGGCTGGGGGTACCGGGGCTACGTGCTGCCCCACCGGCAGTGGATTCCGCTTGCCGACTTCGACCTCGGCGGGCACCAGCGGGAGTCCATCGCGCGGGTCGACCAGAGCTTCGCCCGTCGGGTGCTCTGGCCGCGCCCGCGCTACGTCAACTCGGTGCTGTTCCGTCCCGAGTGAGGGTCCGCCGGACGAGAAGTCGACGGGCTACCCCTCCGGCTTGGGGGCCGGATCGCCGATCGCGATCTCGTTGGTGCAGAGCGTCAGGTCGGTGCCGGTCACGGTCAGCTCCACGCTGTCCCCGCCGCCCACGATCCGGAAGAAGCGCTGGTTCAGCCCCTTCCTGATCGGGAAGACCGCCTCACCGCTGCCCAGTCGCAGCGTGGCCGTGCCGTCGGCCGAGCTGAGGTAGCCGACGCGTACCACCCAGTGCCAGGAGAAGCGCGGCTCGTTCAGCGGTATCCGGATCGTCTCGCCGCCGGCCACCAGGTGACCGCAGCCCTCCCGGGGGCCGGGCTGGATCGTGCTGCCCACGACCGTGGCCACCTTGACCCGGCCCAGTCCGTCGAGCACCGACGGGTGCTCGGCCTCGTCGACGTAGGTGGGACGGGCGCCGAGTGCGTGGAAGAACCGGGACTGGAGGTTGTACGGCTCCGAGAGGCGCGGTACGACGTTGTCCGGGACCGGGGAGTCGAAGAAGACGGTGTCGGGTGGTGCACTGGCCAACTCGATCCGCACCGTGTCGATGTACGACCGCCCGGACTTCGCCGCCCACTCGTCGCCGTACCGGGACGTGGTCCAGGCGGTGCCGAGGCAGACGGCTACCAGGACCAGGGCGAGCGTGATGGCCACCGGCTCCCGGTAGCGCTCCGGCAGCGGGCCGGACAGACCTGATGGCGGCGATCCGGGCGACGCCGGGTCCGGCGTGGCCGGTTCAGTGTCGGGCGGTGCGGTGGCGGCCGGTGCGGTGGCCGGCGGCCGGGCCAGCCCGACCACGGCGACTCCGAGGCAGATCGCGGCGACCACGACCACGTCGCTGACGTATCGGGGCACCCCGCCCGCCACGCCGCTGAAGGCCGACCCGAGCCGGGTGGCGGCCAGCATCGCGGCCACCATGATCAGGTACGCGACGAGCAGCAGCCAGGCCCGTCCGGCGCGCGGACGACGGCGGACCGTCACCACGACCAGGGCGACGACGATCACCCAGCTCGCCCAGGTGCCGAACTCCGGCGGCGCGGTGACCGGGGCGCCGTCGCCGGCACCGAGCCACTGCCACGGCCCGCCCACCAGGCCCGGCACCACGGTCGAGTTGAGCATCTGGGTCAGGAACGAGAAGACCTCGTCGGGGGAGTCCGGCCGGCGCAGGGAGGACTCCGACCGGGTCAGGTACGCGGCCATGAAGACGAGCGAGAGCACCGTCAGCAGCAACCATGACGGCCACCAGCGACGGATCGTGGTCCAGACGGTGCGCAGCGGGCCACCGTCGGCGTAGAGGGCGGCGGTCAGCAGGAAGACCAGCGCCACGACCAGGATCGCCTTCTCGAAGAAGAAGAGCCCGAACAGGACGGAGAGCGCCAGGGCCACCAGGTGCCGGGGCCGTCGGGTCCGTACGTAGTCGACCTGCGCGCGGATCGCGAGCACCATGGCGATCTGCATCGGCAGCATGTTGACGCCGACCGCCCACCAGGACGTCGCCTCCAACGTCAACGGGCTGAACAGCAGCAGGCCGAGCGGGAGGAGGATCAGCCACGACGGCTGGAGCAGGCGGCGCAGCAACTGGAGGAAGACGACGCCGAGGATCGCCTGACCGAGCGCCATGAGCAGCACGTATGGCCAGTAGTCCAGGCCGACGTACTCGGTGACCAGCCAGATGATCAGTCGCCCGCCGGGCATGAGGTGGTTGTTGTAGAGCGCGAGCAGGTGCGCGACGGTCAGATCGGACTCCGCGGCCTGGGTGATGAGCACGTAGTCGTCGGCCGCCAGGAAGCCGCGGAACGCCACGTGGGTTCGCCAGAGCACGCTGAGCGTGATCATGGCCAGCGCGGTCGCCCGGATCGGATCGCCGTTCCACCACCCGGCCGTCCGGCCAGGCGCCGCCGTCACGTCCGCCCCCGTCGATGTCATGGCGGGAAGATTGCCACACCGGGTACGTCGCCCCCATCAGGCCATCGGATGGTTCGAGCGCCGTAGCCGCAACGGCCCGCGTACAGTGGCCGCCACCAGCGTGGCCGATGCCGCGCCCGGCTGTGATGGGGTCGACGGATGCGGGAACGGCTGGTGCCGCACGCGGTGGCGGCCTCCGTGGTGGCGGTGGTGCTCGCGCCGCTCGCCCTCCCCGGCTACGTGTTGCGGTACGACATGGTGTTCGTGCCTCGGCAGACGTCGAGTTGGGAGCTGATCGCTCCGGCCACCGCGCTGCCCCGGGCCGTCCCGCAGGACGCGGTGGTGGCGCTGGCGAGTCAGCTGGTCCCGGGATGGGTGCTGCAACGGCTGGTCCTGGTGGCGATCCTCTATCTGGCCGCGCTGGGTGCCGCGCGGCTCGTCCCGACCGAGCGGGTGGCGGTACGGACGGTGGCCGCACTCGGGTACGCCTGGACCCCGTTCCTGGCCGAGCGGTTGCTGATCGGACAGTGGGGGCTGCTGGTCGCGTACGCGGTGCTGCCGTGGCTGTTGCGGGCGGCGATCGGGGTGCGGGCGGGTGAGCGGTACGCCCTGCATCGCCTGCTGCTGTGCGTGGCGGCCTCGGCGATCACGCCGACCGGTGGGCTGCTCGCGCTGGTCGTGTCGGCGGTGTTGCTGGTGGGGCGGTATCCGGGGGCGATCCGGGCGGCGTCGACCGGACTGGGTGTGGCGGTGCTGCTGAACGCGCCGTGGCTGGTCGCGGGGGTGGCCGGGGCGGGCGACGCGCGCTCCGATCCGGCCGGGGTCGCCGCCTTCGCCGCGCGGGGCGAGAACTGGGCCGGCCCGTGGGCGGCGCTGGCCGGCACGGGCGGTATCTGGAGCGCCGATGCGACTCCGGCGTCCCGGGCGAGTTGGCTGGTGCCGCTGGCCACGGTGCTGGTGCTGGCGGTCGCCGGGTACGGCGTACCCCTGCTGCGTCGTCGGTGGGCCACCCCGATCGTCGCGCGTCTCGGTGTGCTGGCCGTCGGGTCGTGGCTGGTCGCGGCGCTGGGCGTGCTGCCCGGCGGGGCGGCGCTGCTGCGGTGGGCGGTGGCCGAGGTGCCCGGCGCCGGTCTGGTCCGGGACGGGCAGAAGCTGCTGGTGCCGTACGTCCTGGCGTTGGCCCTCGCCGTGGCGTTGGGGGCGGAGCGGGCCGCCGGGCGCCTGACCGCCCGGTTCGATGCTGCCACCGGACGGGTGTTCCTGGTCGGTGCGGCGTTGCTGCCGGTGGCGGTCCTGCCCGACCTGGCGTTCGGTGCTGCCGGTCGGCTTCGCCCGGTGAGTTGGCCGGCCGACTGGACGACGGTGAGCCGGTTGGTCGCCGAGCGTCCGGGTGAGGTCGTCTCGTTGCCGTTCCAGCAGTACCAGATCTATGCCTGGAACGACGGTCAGGTGGTGATCGATCCGGCGCCCCGCTATCTCGGTGTGCCGGTGCTGATCGACGACACACTGCGGGTGGGCCCCACCTCGGTCGCCGGTGAGGACTCCCGGGCGGCGCGGCTGCGCGAGGTCCTGGCGGCCGGGCAGCCGGTGGCGTCGACCAACCCTCGTTGGGTGCTGGTGCAGCGGGCGGCCGGGCCGCCGCCGGACCCGGTCACGCTGAACGGCCTGCGCCAGCGGTACGCCGGGAGCGAGATCACCCTGTATGAGAATCCGATGTGGACTGCCCCGCCCGAACCGGCCCGGCCAGGGCCGGTCGGCCTGGCCCATCTGCTGGCCGCGACGGCGCTGCTGGCCGTCGGTCTTTCGGGCACTGCGCAATGGTGCTACCGCGTGGTAACGTCCCGGCACGCGAGTCCCGCGGAAGGAGAAGGTGGATGAAGAACCTGCCTGCGTTCATCGCCGTCGGGGTACTCGGAATCGTGCTCGGCATGCTCGGCAGCGTCGGTCTGACGAACGTGCTCAGTCCGTCCGCCAAGGAGGCCGCGAACTCCACGGTGAGCGAGCAGACCGAGGCTCCCCTCTACGGCACGCGCTGACCTGAGAACGTACGCCGGGGTGTCCGCGTCTGCGGACACCCCGTCACCGTGCCCGGCTTCTCAACCGGTGGCGGCGGTCGCCCGCGCCACCAGCCGCGCGAACCGCGCCCCGGTCGCGGCCCAGGTGAAGCGGGCGGCGTGCACCAGTGCGGCCTCGCCCATCGCCTTGCGCCGGACGTCGTCACCGAGGAGTTCGCGGACCACTGCGGCGAACTCCGCTTCGTCGTCGACGAGCAGGCCGGTCCGGGTGTCGACCATCGCCTCGGCGACGCCACCGGCGTAGCGGAACGCCACCGTCGGGGTGCCACGCGCCGCCGCCTCCACGATGGTCAGCCCCCACCCCTCCTTGAGCGAGGGGGCGAGGGCGAGCCAGGCCGAGCAGAGCAGCGCGTGCTTCTCCTCCTCGCTGACGAACCCGGCGAACCGCACCTGCTCGGTGATGCCGAGCAGGGCGCACAGCTCCCGCAGCGGCTCCTCCCACCAGCCCTGCCCGGCCACCACCAGTTCGAGTTCGGGCAGCTCCCGGGCGAGTTCGGCGACGGTCCGCAGGGCGATCTCCACCCGCTTGTGCGGGACCAGGCGGCCGAGCACCAGGAGCGAGGGGTGCGGCGTACGCGGCCACGCCGGGCCGATCACCGGCGGCGTGCCGTTGGGTACCACGTCGATCCGCTCCGCGGTCACGCCCAGCGTGGTCAGCTCGGCCCGGCTGGCCTCGGAGACGGTGACGTACCGGCAGCCCCGATAGAGCCGCACCGCCAACCAGGACTCGATCCACCAGCCCAGCCGGGCCATCCACGGGCCGAACACCACCGGCCACTGCTCCCGGTGCACGTGGTGCACCAGCGCGACGACCGGCCGTCCGGCGTAGAGCGGGGCGAAGAAGGGCACCCCGTTGCACACGTCGACGACGAGGTCCGGCCGACCCAGTCGGCGACGGCTCAGCGGCCCCAGCCCGAACCGGCCGGCGATGCAGGTCAGCGCCGCGCGAAGGTAGACCGTCATCCGGGTGCCCCGGCGCAGCACGCGGACCCCCGACTCGGTGGTGCCGGACGCGGCGGCGGCACCGTGCGCGGCGCAGAACAGAGTCACCCGGTGACCCACGGCGACCAGCTCGGCGGCGATGCGCTCGATGTAGACCTCCGACCCGCCACCTTCCGGGTTGGTGGTGTCGCGCCAGTTGAGGAACAGGACGTGGCGGGAGGGGGTGCCGTTGGTGTCCACGCTGCTCCTACTGATGAGTAACTGAGCACGATCGCGCCACCCTAGGACCGCCCGGCCCGAGTGCGCAATGGGCAGTTCCGGCCGTGACGGCCCATGACCGTCCATCGATCGGGGGTTTGCCGACGGACGCAAACCTTGGCAGGGTGTGCAGCGCAACCGCCCGCGATCGCCGAGTCCTTCGCTCGTGGTGGCGTTGTGACCTGCGTCGAAGGGTGGGCGCAGGGCTGACGAGGAGGTGAGGCCGCGATGGTGGCCGACCGTCCCGCGCCGACGCGGGCCCCGTTCCACCGCTCGCCGGTGGTGCTGCTCAGCGCCGCACTGGCGGTGGTGCTGACCGGTTGGGCGGCGGTGGCCTACGTGCGTGCCGACCGGGGCACACCGACCTGCGTCGACCAGGTCCGGCTGCGCGTGGTGGCCGCTCCGCTGATCGCTCCCGCGCTCGACCGGGTCGCGCGGGTGAGGGCCGGCAGCCAGCCGTGCGTCTCCGTCGAGGTACGCACCTCGGAGTCGGCCGTCGTCGCCCGCGACCTCGCCGACGGCGCGGAGGTGGCCGAGGTCTGGGTGCCCGAGTCGACCTTCTGGCTGCGCCGGGCGCGGGCGGCGGGTGCCTTCGAGGTCGCCGGACAGGGCACCTCCATCGCGAGCACTCCGGTTGTGCTCGCGGTGCACGATCGGCTCGCCCGCCGCTCGGGTTGGCCGGACGAGCGGCCCACCTGGGCGGCGTTGATCGGGTCCACGGCACGCGAGGTCCAGGTGGGTGTGCCGGACCCGGCGGTCGACCCGGCCGGGTCCGCCGCCCTGCTCGGCGTACGGGTGCTGGCCGACGAGAACCGGGACTCGGCCGCGACCACGACGGCCACCCTGCGTGCCCTCGCGAAGCGGACGTTCAGCCCGGAGTCGTCGGACGGCTCGCTCACCCCGGGCCGACGGCTGCCCGGTGGCGTCGACGCCGTCGTGGCGAGCGAACGGGCCGTCCGCGAGCACAACGCGTTGGCCGGCACCGACAAGCTGGTCGCGGCGTACCCGGAGATCGCCGTCCCCTGGCTCGACCTGCCGTACGTGGTGCTGCCCGCCACCCAGGGACGGGCGCGGGACGCCGCCGCCGGCTTCCTCACCGGTCTGCTCACCCCGACGGCACAGCAGGTGTTCACCGGCTACGGGTTCCGCACCGCAGCGGGTTTCCCGCCGGCGGTGCCGGACGACGGCCGGTTGCTGGGGGAGGAGCGGCGGCCGGTCCCGCTGCCCGCCGAGGAAACGGTCACCGAGGTGCTGACCGGCTGGAGCGGCGTGCAGCGCAGCGGCCGGATCCTCACCCTGCTGGACGTCTCCGGCTCGATGGCGGCGCAGGTGCCCGGTGAGGGCAGCCGGCTGGAGGCGACCGTCCGGGCCGCCGAGGAGGGGGCCGCGCTGCTGCTCGACAACAGCGAACTCGGCATCTGGACCTTCTCCACCAAGCTCGACGGCGACCGCGACTACCGGGAGATCCTGCCGGTGGGTCCGCTGGGTCCGCAGCGGCGACTGCTCGCCGAACGGTTGGCCGCCGTCCGGGTCGAGCCACAGGGCGGGACCGGACTGTACGACAGCACGCTGGCCGCGTACCGGGACGCCCGCCGCAACTGGACGCCCGGCCGGATCAACCTGGTGCTGGTGATGACCGACGGTCGCAACGAGGACGACGACAGCATCAGCCGGGCGGAGCTCCTCACGCAGCTGAGGCGGTTGCAGGAGCCGCGCCAACCGCTGCCGATCATCTTCATCGGACTCGGTGAGGACGTCGATCCCGCGGAGCTGAGGGCGATCGCGGAGGCGACCGGGGGACGGGTGTTCGTGACCAGGCAGCACGGCGGGATACGCCGCATCTTCTTCTCGGCCCTGGCCGACTTGGGCTGCCAGCCCCCGGAGTGCCGCAGGTGAGCCGGATGCTGTCGGTGCTGCGCCGCTCACCCGGCACCGCGCTGTCGATGCTGCTGCTCACGGTGATCGCCTTCGTGCAGCGGCCCGGCCAGGTCACCTTCGACACCAAGCTCGACCTCGCCGCCAACCCGATCCACTTCATGGCCCGCGCGTTGCACCTGTGGAATCCGGAGGCCACCTCGGGGGAACTGCAGAACCAGGCGTACGGCTACCTCTTCCCGATGGGACCGTTCTTCGCCGTCGGGCAACTGCTGTCGGTGCCACCGTGGATCACCCAGCGGCTGTGGACGGCGCTGCTGCTGGTCGCCGCGTTCTACGGGTTGCTGCGGCTGGCCCGCGCGTTGGGGATCGGCAGCGAACCGACCCGGTACGCGGCGGCACTCGGCTACGCGCTCGCCCCCCGCATCCTGACCGAGGTCGGGGCGCTCTCCTCGGAGACGCTCGCCGCCTCGATGCTGCCCTGGGTGCTGCTGCCGCTGGTCACCGTCCGCCGGATCGGCTCGCCACGGCGGGCCGCCGCCCTCTCCGCGCTGGCGGTGCTCGGGATGGGCGGGATCAACGCGGCCGTGGTGCTGCTGGCACTGCTCCTCCCCGGGATGTGGCTGCTCACCCGCCGCTTCGACGCCGCACATCGACGCCTGGTCGTCTGGTGGTGCGTCTGCGTGCTCGGGGTCTGCCTGTGGTGGATCGTGCCGCTGCTGCTGCTCGGCCAGTACAGCCTCCCCTTCCTCGACCACATCGAGTCGTCGACCACGACCACGGCGGTCGCCTCGCTGTTCCAGGCGGTGCGCGGCACCAACCAGTGGGTGGCGTACATCGTGCAGGGCGAACCCTGGTGGCCCGCCGGGTGGTTGCTGATCGACCATCCCGTGCTGATGACGCTCACCGCGGTGATGGCGCTGATCGGCCTGGCCGGGTTGGCCGGAAACCTGCTGCCCGAGCGACGGTTCCTGGTGGCCGGCTTCCTGGCCGGGCTGACCCTGCTCACCGTCGGCTACGTCGGCGCGCTCGACAGCCCGATCTCCGAGCAGGTGCGCGGCCTGCTGGACGGTCCGCTGGCACCGTTCCGGAACGTCCACAAACTCGACCCGGTGTTGCGGCTGCCGCTGATGCTCGGTTTCGCGCACGGGGTCGCCGCAGTGGCCACCCGACTGCACCACGCGCTGGCCCGGCGTCGGCCCGGGCTCCGGCTCCGGCCGCTGGTCTTCGTCCCGGTGCTGCTGCTCGTGCTCGGGGCCGCCGCGCCCGCCTGGCTGGGCCTGCTGCGGCCCGGTCCCGGCTGGTCCGACCTGCCATCGCACTGGCGTTCGGCGGCGACCTGGCTCGCCGACCGCGACGCGATGGCCCGGACCCTCGTGGTGCCGGGCACCAGCTTCGGGCAGTACCAGTGGGGACGTACGGTCGACGAGCCGTTGCAGGCGTTGGCCGGGGCGCCGTGGGCGGTACGCCACCAGGTCCCGCTCGGTTCGGCGGGCAACACCCGGATGATGGACACCGTCGAGGAGGCGCTGGCCAGCGGTCGAGGCTCGGCCGGGCTGGCCGACCTGCTCGCCCGCTCCGGTTTCCGGCACCTGTTGCTGCGCAACGACATCGACCGCCCCCAGGTCGACGCGCCACCGGTCGCGGTGCTGCGCCGGGCTCTCGCCGAGTCGCCGGGCATCGTCCGGGTGGCGAGCTTCGGCACCGCCGACGTGCTGGCCCCCACCTGGAGCAGCCCCGTCGACGATCCGGCCGGCACCCTGCCGGCGGTCGAGGTCTACGAGGTGCAGCGGCCGGTCTCCGCCGCCTCGGCGGTGCTCACCGCCGACGTGCCCACGGTCAGCGGCGGCCCCGAGTCGCTGCTGCCCCTGTTGGAGCAGCGGATGGTGGAACGGGACCGGCCGGTGGTGCTCGCCGGTGACCGGGAGCAGTATCCCGACGCCACCGGTGACTCCTGGATCGTCACGGACGGGTTGCGGCGCCGCGAGCGGGACATCGGCCGGGTGCGGGACAACCTCTCCCAGACGTTGGCCGCGAACGAGCAGGGGCGGCTTGGTCGGGTCGCCCTCGACCTGCTGCCCTTCGCCGCCGACCGGCACCAGACGACCGCCACCTACCAGGGCGTACGTGAGGTCAGCGCCTCCTCGGCGGTGAGTTTCGCGGACTCCTTCGGCCCGGCCGATCCGTCACGCCTGCCGTTCGCCGCCCTGGACGGTGATCCCGGCACCGCCTGGCACTCGGCACCGTTGGGCGGCCCGATCGGTCAGTGGCTCCAGGTGGACCTGGACACACCGCGTCCGGTGGACAACGTACGCCTCGCGTTCGTCAGCGACCTCGCGGTGGGGTGGCCGGTGACCCGGTTCCGCCTCACCACCGACCGGGGCTCGGTGGACCACGAGGTGGCCCAGACCCTCGGTGCCCACTCGTACTACACCCTCCCCGGCTCGACGAGTCGGGTGCGGGTGACGGTGTTGCAGGTGGCCGAGGGTCGGCTCGACGGTGGTGTGGGCATCCGGGAGATGACCATTCCGGACACCGAGCCGCGACGTGGTCTGCGTGCGCCGACCGACCTGCCGGACACGACGTCCGCGCCGGTCAGGTGGGCGTTCAGTCGGGGCACGACCCATCGGCCCGCGTGCCATCCGAGCCCGGCCGACGGCGCGGATCCGATGGCGGGCGACCGCGTGGTCCGCTGCGACCGGTTCCTGGCCAGGGCCGGTGAGGAGCCGTCCGGCCTGGACCGGGTGTTCCGGAACCCGACGGCGGGCACCTACCGGATCGAGTTGCGGGCCGTGCCCCGGCCGGGCGGCGAGTTCGAGGTGCCGGACAGCGCGCTGACCGCCACCTCCTCGTCCCAGCTCGGCGGCGACGCGACGGTGGCGGCGTACGCGGCGGTCGACGGTGACCCGGGCACGGCCTGGCTCGCCGGCACCGACGACCTGCGCCCCACCCTGCGGCTGGGTTGGGCGGGGCAGCGCCGGATCGACGAGGTGCGGCTGCGCGCCGCCGACCTGCCGGTGGGCTCGCTGCCGCGACGCGTCGAGATCCGCACCCCGGAGCGCGAGGTCACGGTGCCGGTCGACACGGACGGTGTGGTCCGCTTCCCGGCGGTCCGCACCGACCGGATCGAGATCGTCGTGCTGGAGACCGAACACCGCGTCGCGGACGAGCGCGTCAACGGCTGGCCCGCCACCGCCGGTATCGCCGAGGTGGAGATCCCGGCCCTCGCGGACCTGCTCACGCCGATCACCGCCGACGCCCGGGTGGTCGAGGGCTGCGGCGAGGGTCCGACCGTCGAGATGGACGGCTTCCGCTACCGCACCTCGGTGACCGCCAGCCTGGCCGACGTACGGGCCGGGCGGCCGGTGCCGGTGCGGATCTGCGGCGAGGACGGTGCGGTGCTGGACCTGCCCGCAGGCGGCCACCGGCTGGTGACCTCGCCGTCCGCCGGGTTCGTCGTGCAGGACGCGACGCTGCGGCCGGAGGGCGACGTGGCCGCCGCGCCACGGCACCGCGAGGTCGAGGTGGTCGACTGGGCGCCGACCGACCGCACGGTCCGGGTCGCGGCGGGCGAGCAGGCGCTGCTGGTGGTGCCGGAGAACGCGAACCCCGGCTGGACGGCCACGCTGGACGGTGAACGGCTGGCCCCCACCCGCGTCGACGGCTGGCAGCAGGCGTGGGTGCTGCCGGCCGGCTCCGGCGGAGAGGTCCGCCTCGTCTTCGCGCCCGACCAGCCGTACCGCGCCGGTCTGGGCGCGGGCGCGCTGACGGCGGCCGGGGTGCTGGTCCTGGCCGGATGGCCGGTACGCCGCCGGCCCGTGCCCGACGCCGACGTGCCGAACGGCGTACCCGCCGAGACGTCTGCGTGGGCGATCGGAGCGCTGCTGCTGGCGCTGCTCGTCGTCCTGGGCGGGGTGTTGCCGGTGGCCATCGTGCTGGCCGCGATGGTGCTGCGCCAACTGGCCCCGCGTGCCCTGCCGGTGGTGGTGCTGGGCGGATTGACCGTGGCCACGGCGGTCGCGGTGACCGGCCGGTTGCAGGGCCACGGACAGGACTGGGCCTACGGCACGTGGGTGCAGGCGGCGATGCTGGTCGCGATCGGCGCGGTGGTCGCCGCAGTGGTGCCGGTTCCCGGGGTGCGTGCCGCGCCACCCGTACCGGATGATGCGACGCCGGACACAGCGACCGTGTCGCCCGGCGTGAGCGATGTCGGCAGCGAGGGCGAGAACGGGACGGTGACACGGTGACTGCGCTGGACGACCGTACGCGGCGGGCGGCGATGCGCCGCTTCGCGACCCTGCGGCGCTCGGTGACCCTGTTCCGGGCCTTCCTGGTCGAGCAGACCGATCCCGACCACTTCTATGGACTGCTCGCCGCCGACTCGGTACGCCAGGTCTCCGGCTACACCGAGTTGGCCGGGCGGACGGTGCTCGACGTGGGAGGCGGACCGGGGTACTTCGCGACGGGTTTCCGTGCCGCCGGGGCGTGGTACGTCGGGTTGGACCCGGACGTGGGTGACTTCTCGGCCGGTGGCGAGACGGTGTCGGGGATGCTGCGGGGCAGCGGCACGGCGCTGCCGGTGCGGACCGGCAGCGTGGACGTGACGTTCTCGTCCAACGTGGTGGAACACGTCGCCGATCCCCCGTCGATGCTCGACGAGATGGTGCGGGTGACCAGACCGGGCGGGCTGATCTTCGTGTCGTACACGCCCTGGCTGTCGCCGTGGGGCGGGCACGAGACCGCGCCGTGGCACTGGCTCGGCGGGCATCGGGCGCGTCGCCGTTACGAGCGACGCCACGGGCGACCGCCGAAGAACCGCTTCCAGGAGACGCTCTTCCCGGTCTCCATCTCGGACACGCTGCGATGGGCGCGCGGTAACGGCGACGTCGACGTGGTCGACGCGTTGCCCCGCTACCACCCCTGGTGGGCGCGGTGGGTGATCCGGGTGCCGGGCCTTCGCGAGGTGGCGGCGTGGAACTTCGTGCTCGTCCTGCGACGGTCCGCCGGCAGACGATCCGACGAGGTGGCGAAATCGGGGCTGACCGGGGGTCGCGTTGCTATGTGACTTGGTAGTAACCTCGCGGCCACACTAATCGATGCCGACGAAAATTAGCTCCTCGGGGAGGAAACATGAAGCACCGCGCCGTGGGTGCTGTGCTGTTCGGCGGCGGCGTACTGCTCCTGGCGCTCGCCGCCGGGCTGGTGTTCGTCGTCAAGCCCGCGATGACCAAGCTGCCCTACGACCTGGACTCCTCGACGTCGGTCGCCGAGGCCAGGAACGCCACCTTCCTGCAGATCACCAACGGCGCGGCGGCCATCAACCAGGCCGACCTCAAGTCGACCATCCTGGTCACCCCCGAGCGGGACAAGACGGCGGCGCTCAGCGGCGACCTGGCCGGTGACACGGTGGTCTGGCGAGTCGGCCAGACCGTCGACCGGACCGACACCAAGGAGCTGGTCAGCGCGTACGGTGCCGAGTTGGCGTTGGACCGGGTCTCCGGTGCCGCCGTCGAGTGGAGCGAGGGCTACCTCGACGACAGCGGCACCCAGGAGAAGGTCCCCTACGCGGGGCAGATCTACAAGTTCCCGTTCAACTCCGCGCAGACGAACTACGAGGTCTTCGACCGGGATCTGCGGCAGACCCGGGTGGCCGAGTTCAAGGGCACCGAGGACATCGACGGGCTTGAGGCGTACCGGTACGAGCAGGTCATCACCGACGAGAAGCTGCCGCTGCCGGCGGACCGGGTCGGCCTGCTGCTCGGTGCGCTCGCCCCCGGGTCGACCTCTGGCGACGTCGTCTACAGCAACATCCGTACGGTCTGGGTCGACCCCGTGACCGGCTCCTACCTCAAGGTGCGCGAGCAGCAGAAGAAGGTGCTGGTGCCGAACACCGGCGCCCAGGTGACGCTGCTCGACGCCGACTTCGCCTACACCGACGAGACCGTGGCGGCCTCGGTGGAGCGGGCCAAGGAGAGCCGGGGCCAGCTCACCATCCTCGGCGTGTACGCGCCCCTCGGGCTCGCCGTACTCGGTGTGGCGTTGATCCTGGTCGGACTCCTGGTCTCCCGCGACCGGGGCCGGAGTGGCCCGACCGGTCGGCATGCCGCGACCTCGGCGCCGACCCGGGTCGACCAGCCGGCGGTCCGCGACGACGAGCGGCAGAGCGGCCCGTTGTCCGACGAGATCCCACCGGCGTCGACCAACTGGAAGTCCGAGGAGCCCACGGTGCCGGGGCAGCGCTCCGCGCGCAGCGAATCCGACAAGAACTGATCCCGGTAGGCCGGAACGAACACGGGACGAGGGGCGACCCTCGTCCCGTGTTCGCTGCTCAGAGTCGGTCCAGCGCCCGGCGCAGCGGGTCGAGCCCGAGAGCGCCCAGGTCGAGCGCCTGGCGGTGGAACTCCCGCAGGTCGAAGTCGGCGCCCTTGCGGACCTTGGCGTCCTCCCGGGCCTGGAGCCAGATCCGTTCGCCCACCTTGTACGAGGGCGCCTGCCCCGGCCAGCCCAGGTAGCGGTTGAGTTCGAAGCGCAGCATCTCGTCCGGCACCCGGCAGTGCGCCCGCAGGAACTCCCACCCCAGTTGCGGCGTCCAGCGCTCGCCGGGGTGGAAGTCGAACGGGTTGTCCGCAGGGATCTCCAGTTCGAGGTGCATGCCGATGTCGACGATCACCCGGGCGGCCCGGAACGCCTGGCCGTCCAACATGCCGAGCTTGTCGCCCGGGTCCGCCAGGTAGCCCAGCTCGTCCATCAGGTTCTCGGCGTACAGGGCCCAGCCCTCGCCGTGGCCGGAGACCCAGCAGAGCAGCCGCTGCCAGCGGTTGAGCAGCTCCGCGCGGACGGCGGTCTGCCCCACCTGGAGGTGATGGCCGGGCACCCCCTCGTGGTAGACCGTGGTCACCTCCCGCCAGGTGGAGAACTCGGTCAGGTCCTGCGGCACCGCCCACCACATCCGGCCCGGTCGGCTGAAGTCCTCGCTCGGACCGGTGTAGTAGATCGCGCCGTCACTGGTCGGCGCGATCATGCACTCGATGCGCCGGACCTGCTCAGGGATGTCGAAGTGGGTGCCGTTCAGGTCGCTGATCGCCTGCTCGGCCAGCCCCTGCATCCAGTCGCGGAACGCCTCCTTGCCCCGGATCGTGCGGGCCGGGTCGGCGTCCAGCTTGGCCACCGCCTCGTCGATCGTGGCACCCGGTCCGGCGATCTGCGCCGCCACCGTCCGCATCTCGGCCTCCAGGCGGGCCAGTTCCGCGAACCCCCAGGCGTACGTCTCGTCCAGGTCGACCCGGGCGCCGAGGAAGTACTGCGAGGCCAGCTCGTAGCGGTCCCGCCCGGCGGCCTGCTTCTCCCGGCCGTGCGGGGCCAGCTCGGCGCGGAGGAAGTGCCCGAACTCGGCGGTCGCGGCGGTGGCCGCCGCCGCACCCCGGCGCAACTCCGCGTCGAGGGCACCATCGGCACCCAGCCGTTCGACGAGCCCGTGGAAGACGTTGTCGCCGTCCGGGTCCACCCAGGTGTCGCACTGCTTGGCCACCTCGAGCAACTGCACCCGCGAGCTGACGTGTCCGGCGGCGGCCGCCTCGCGCAGCGTGGTCTTGTAGGACTCCAACGCACCGGCGAAGAGGTTCAGCCGGGCGGCGATGTCGGCCTGCGCCTGCTCGCCCTCCTGCGGCATCAGGTCGAAGACCATCCGGATCTCGTGCAGCCCGGAGGTGATGACGCTGACCTCGCTGCTCGTCTCGCCGCTGTCGTAGCGCGCGAGGTCCAGCCCGAGCCGCTCCTGCATCGCCTCCTGGGCGGTGCGTTCGGCCTCCGACTGCGGCTCGACGGCGTCGAGTTCGGCAAGGGTGCGCCGGCTCAGGTCGGCGCGGGCGGCGTACCCGTCGGGTGACAGGTCGTCGAGCTGGTCGTCGTGCCCGGAGATGCCGACCATGGTCGCGCCGGCCGGACTCAGCTCCGCCCAGTCGGCGACGTACCGGTTTGCGAGGTCATCGATTCGTCCCACGCAGCGAACCCTACGTGACCCGTACGTCTGTGATGTCGGCCCTGCTCGCCGTGTCCGATTGGCTCAGCCGTGGGTCCAGGCGATCAGGTCGTCCGCCGACCAACCGTTGACCACCCGATCGACGGGTACGCCGCAGCGGGCCGCCCGCTCGCAGCCGAAACGCTGCCAGTCGAGCTGCCCCGGCGCGTGCGCGTCGGTGTTGATCGCGAACAGGCAGCCGGCCTCCAGGGCCCGCCGGATCAACCGCTTCGGTGGATCCTGCCGCTCCGGCCGAGAGTTGATCTCCACTGCGGTGCGGTGCTCCACGCAGGCGGCGAAGACGGCATCGGCGTCGAAGTCGCTCTCCGCCCGGGTACGGGCCCGATGCCCCCGGTCACCGGGTCCGGTCACCCCCGCGGGACGCGACGACACCATGCGCCCGGTGCAGTGGCCGAGGATGTCCAGGTGCGGGTTGGCCACGGCGGCCACCATCCGTCGGGTCATCTTCGCCCGGTCGTCGTTGAGGCCGCTGTGCACCGAGCCGACCACCACGTCCAGCCGGGCCAGCAACTCCTCCTCCTGGTCGAGCGAGCCGTCGGCGAGGATGTCGACCTCGATGCCGGTGAGGATCCGGAAGCCCTCCGGCAGCGCCTCGTTGAGCTGCGCCACGTGGTCGAGCTGGCGGCGCAGCCGATCCGCGGTCAGTCCCCGGGCCACCTTCAACCGGGGCGAATGGTCGGTCAACACCAGGTACTCGTGACCCAGCTCGACCGCCGCCAGCGCCATCTCCTCGATCGGCGACCCGCCGTCGGACCAGTCCGAGTGGGTGTGGCAGTCACCGCGCAGCGCGCTGCGCAACGCGGCGGCCTCGGCGTCCAGGTCGGTGCCCTCGGTGGCGACCAGCCGACGCAGGTAGACCGGTTCCTCACCGGCCAGTGACTCGGTGACGCACCGGGCGGTGACGTCGCCGACCCCGGCCAGCTCGGTGAGCGTGCCACTGCGGGCCCGCTCGGCCAGCTCGGCGGGGGGCAGCGCGGCCAGTGCGGTCGCCGCCGACCGGAAGGCCCGGACCCGGTAGGTGGCCTCGTTGGCACGCTCCAGCAGGAACGCGATCCGGCGCAGGTCGGCAACAGCGTCACGGGCGCTCATGTCGGCACTCCGCTGCGCTGCGTGCCGCCATGAGGCACCTGTGCGCTGAGCCGATGATTCGCTCGCTGGCGCTCGCTCATGTGGTGAAACTACGCGTCCGCGCCGCCGGTCGGGGTGTGACCGGCGGCGCGGAGTGCGGGTGTCAGTGGATCAGGAGTACGGCAGGCGTACCACCGAGCGGTTACCGACGCCCAGCGTGCTGGGGTTGTTGCCGATCGCGGACCAGACCTCCACCCGGACCGTGCCGCCGCGCAGGTTGCCGAGGCTGCCGGTGCTGGAGTGCAGTCCGGCCGCCTGGGTGTAGGTCTCCCAGCCGGGCACCGGGTCGGTGGCGAAGTAGCGGTACGTCTCCACCCGTTCCCAGCTTCCGTTGCCGGTCAGGTCGTACGAGACGCGTACCTGCACCCCGTTGCCGACCGCGTTGCCGGCGTCGAGGAAGAGGTCGAACGCGGTCTGTCCGCCGGTGTGGTTGAGGGTGAGCCCGGTCGCGGTGAACACCGCCGGGTTGGTCGGCGTGCCGTCCCGGTTGGTGCCGCCGGCACTGGCCACGGTCGTGGTCCCGGCGGTGCCGGCCGCCGCCAGTCCGCCACCGGCGAGCAGGTAGCGGGTCGGCTGACCCGAGCCCGGCGGGTTCGTCGGGGTCGGCGTAGGCGTCGGGGTGGGCGTGGGGGTGGGGGTCGGCGTCGGGGTGGGCGTCGGGGTCGGCGTCACGCCTCCGCCGCCGCTGCCGCCGGTCCAGGTGTGCGCGCCACTGGTGGCGGTACGTCCGGCGGCCACCGTGAGCTGCGTACCGTCGGAGAACCGTACGGTCAGCGGGGTGGCGGAGATGTTGCTGGCCACGTAGGTGCGGGCGCCGTTGCGGTTGAAGACGGCGGCCAGCGGGTGGTCGGCGGTGATCCCGGTGTCGACCCGGCCCAGCCCGGCGAGGTTGCGGATCCAGTGGAAGGTGTGTGCCCGGCTCTCGCCCTCCTCCGGTGTGTAACCGGGGTTGGCGCGCAGTTTCGCCAGCGCCGAGTCGGCGTCGCCGAGGGCGAGGAACTGCCAGTGGATGTCCTGCCACACGGTGGGTTCGCCGCCGTTGTTGCGGACCAGTTCCTGGTACTTGATGGAGTTGTAGTTCGGGTGGTAGCCCAGGTACAGGTGGCCGCCGGTGATCGGCAGCAGGTTGATGCCCTGGATCATCTCCGGCTCGGCGCTGAACCAGGTGGCGTACGCTCCGCCGTCGCCCCAGACCATGCCCACGTTCGAGTGCCCGAACCCGGCCGGGAAGTTCTCGTCGTTGACGTCGAACCAGTACTCGTGGATCGCCGCCGCCTGCGTGGTGTAGATGAAGATGCCGGCGTCCCGGACCGCGGTGTTGCCGGTGGCCTGCCCCCACTGGATCAGGGCGTTGGCGAAGTTCATTCCCTCGGACGACGACTCCTGGTTGTTGCCGCTGGCGAACGAGCCGTGCCCGGAGGCCCAGTCGTGCCCGGCGTAGATGTCGAAGTCACGCAGGTACGGGAAGCGGGTGTCGTTCCGGTCGTAGTTGTTGGCGTCCCGGATCAGCAGGTCGATCATGCCGCCGTACTGGTCCTGCCGGGCCCAGGACGGGTCGAACTTGGCCAGCGTCGCGGCGGCGGCGATGTAGTAGCCGTAGTGGAAGTGGTGGTCGTTGAGCTCCTGGTCGGAGCCGTACGAGGCGGGGTAACCGATCAGGGTGCCCCACCGCTGGTCGTAGTAGAAGAGGCGCTCGGTCTCGCCGGGTGAGGCGGTGAGCCAGTCGTTGAGCGTGGACCGGATGGCGTTCAGCGCCGACGTCCGGGTCTCGGTGTCGCCGACCAGGTCGGCGATCTCGGCGATCCGGGAGGCGCGGCCGAGGCCCTTGCCGGTCCAGTAGGTGTCGCCGCCGCGCTGGTCCATCGGGTTGCTCCGGACCGCCGCGAGGTGCTGCCGCAGCGTGGTCAGGTCGGCACCGGCGCCGGTGGCGACCGCCGGCAGCTCGGGCAGTACGCCGTGGAAGCGCATCGAGGTGCGGAACTCGCCGACACCGGTGAGCACCTTCATCCGGCCGCGCGCCGACGGGTAGGTCGGTGCGATCGGGGTGGCGCCGGTCAGCGACTTCCACTGGTGCGGGTAGAGGCTGACCACGGTCCGCGTCTCGGTGCCCTCGCGCGGGGTGGTGGTGAAGGTGTAGCGGGTCTCCACCCGGCTGGTCGACTGGTTGTACGTGTAACCGACCCGGGTGCCGGTGACGTGGGCGTGCGCGTACTGGCCGTAGGTGGTGGCGAGTTGGGCGCGGGCCGTGGCGTCGGTGGTGGCCGGGAGCAGGGCGACCGAGAAATAGCCGCGTCCGGCGAGGTTGGAGCTGATCCGGGTACCGCTCACGGTCCAGGTGGCGCCGGACGGCGCGTACGCGACGTAGTCGTGGCCCCGGACGCTGAAGCTGATCCGGCCGGCGCTGTTGGAGAAGACCGTGAAGCCGCCGCCGTTCGCGTTGATCACCGCGTCGCCGCCGGTGGTGCGGAAGTACGCGAACGGCAGGCCGTGCCCGATGGTGGCGCGCAGGGTGCGGGTGCCGTCGCTCCAGTACGGGGTGACCGTCCAGTCCGTCCAGTCGGCGACCCGGACGAGCGGTGCGGCGAGGCCGGCCACGCCGACCCGGATGTCCTCGACGTAGGGGTACTTGTACTCGCCGACGCCGGTCGCGGTGCCGCTGATGGCGGCCACCGACTCGGCGGAGAAGCCGAGCCCGTCGGTGACCGGCCGGTAGGACGCCGGGTGGGCGTGCAGCGGCTCGCTGAACGAACAGTTGAGCCGCTTCCACAGCAGCGAGGACCACCAGTCGTTGGTGGGGATCGGTCCCGGCGGCGCGTCGGCGGTGGCGAACTGCCGAGGGTTGGTGGTCATGTCGCCGCAGCCGCTGGGCAGCGGGCCGACGGGGGTGGTGGTGTAGCTGCCGGCGCCGACGGGCGCCGCCTGCGCGGGGGAGGTGGCGGTGACGGCCAGCCCGCCGAGGACGAGGGCTGCGGCGGCGGTGGCGGCCAGCAGCCGATGACGGGTACGGCGTGGGACGGGAGGTCGCATCTTTCCTCCATGGCGCGCCGGTCGACGGCGCGTTTCGTCGTCGTTTGGGGGGTTGGTTCCGTGAGAGAGCGCTCTCTCCGGTGTTACGCGACGGTAGTTCACCAGCACGACCTGCGTCAATGTGTCGGACTTATGAAATGCGGATGACGCCGGACCGGACGTCTCCGGCTCAGCGCGCCGGCGGTCGCTCCGGGCAGCCGTTCTTGCGGTGCCACGCCGCCACCTTCGCCGCCGGCTCGCGGCTGCCGCCCTCGCGCCACGAGTCGAGGTACGGCGCCGGCCAGATCACGCCCCGGCGGATCCACCAGCCGTCCTCGCCCAGGCACGGCGGGGAGATGCCGAAGTGCAGGTGGCAGACGTTGTTGGCGTTCCCGGTCCGGCCCACGGTGCCGAGCTGCTGCCCGGCGCGTACCCGTACGCCCGGCGCGATGTCGTCGGCGACCTCGGTCAGGTGCGAGCCGTAGTAACGCACACCGTCGTCACCGAGCACCGACACCGACAGGCCACCGTTGTACGGCCCCTGCGGCCCCTGCTTGTCGTACCGGTCCCGGCGGCTGACCTCGCCGATCGTGCCGTCGGTGACCGCCACGACGGGTTCGCCGCAGTCGGCGAAGATGTCGGTGCCCGGGTACGCCGAGTGGGTCGGGTGGTAGGCGACCTTCGTCGCGCGTACCGGGAAGACGTGCCGGAGCCCGGCGCGGGTCGGACTCGCGGTCACCGCCGGCTGGTCCGCGGTGTCCGGCGTCGCGCCGGTCGGTGCCGGCGCATCCGGCGGCGGTGCCGCCTCGCCGGTGATCGGCGGCGCGGGCGAGCCGGTCGGCGGCACCACGCGCGGGGGAGGGGGCGTCCCGCAGCCGGTGGCGGCGAGCATCGGCACGAGCAGCAGCGCGGCGTACGCGCGACGGCGCCCGATCGTCAGCGAGACCATCCGGCCATCCTGACAGGTATCGCCTACGGTGGGTGGACGACGTCCACGCGTGGGAGGAGTGGCAGGGATGATGCCGTACAGCCCCTCGGGCCTCTTCCCGTCCGGGCGTCCGCCGCGCCCCACCTATCGCGAGCCGCACCCGGTCAGCGGCGCCGGTGTCGTGTCGGGAGCGGTCGGCGCGCTCGCCTGGCTGGGCCTGTTCGCCCTGCTCGGACGCAGCCTCGCCGGGTACGCCTGGTGGACCCTGCTCGCCGGTGGCGTGGCCTGGCTCGCCGCCCTGGTGCTGGTCCGCTTCGGCGACCGGGGAACTGCCGCCGGCATCGCGATCGTCACCGCCGGAGGCTGGAGCATCGCCACCGTCGCGGTGGTCACCCGCTGGGTGGCCAGCGGCGACTGGCCGCTCTGGTAGCGCGGACGCCGGACCCGGCGCGCCGGTGTCGAGCAGCGGCGACGGCCGCCACCGGCGGTGACTGCGCTGCGTTGTTGTGCAGGCACCGAAACCCGTCTTGACTCGGCCGCCGTGACTCGGCACGCTCCCGGTATGGCCTGGACCACTCCGCGGCTCGATCCGGATCGCAGCCGTCGCCGCATGCAGCTCCTGGCGCAGTTGGCGGACGCCCGCTCGGTGCGCGAACGCGAGCGGCCACAGCGGGCACGCACCGAGCGGCTCCGCCAGCTGATCGCCACCCGCCGTCGCCTGACCGGCTGACCCGGCGTCCGTCGCTTTCCCCAGGAATGACCGGCCCTTCGGGGCGTTGACCGGTCGCCTGCCGACCCGACCGGCTAACGTGCACGCGTAACGGGTCGGCGTGTGCTGTGCCGAGGCTACTTGGGGGAACCGTGTCGTACTTCGCTGCGGCCGTCGTGCGCGAGAAGGGCGGCTGGACGGCCGCCGAGCTGAGTCTGCGGGGGGCCGCCGACGTCGACGAGGTGGCCGAGCGTCTCCGTGACCTCGCCCCCGACGCGGACCTGTCGCTGTTGTTCGTCGAGGCGGACGACACCTACCTGGTCATCCTCCGCCTGGACGAGGGCGAGGACCTGCGGGTCTTCGGTTCCGACTCGGCGTACGCCGAGGAGTCCCGGCTGGGCGGCCTGCTGGTCGGCGACCTCAAGACGTCGGTCACCGGGCTGGACGACACCGAGGAGGTACGCCCGGCGGCGACCAGCGGTGGCGACGACGACGAGCAACCCGCCGTGGACCCGGAGGCGGACCCGGTCGGCGAGGCGGACCTCCTCACCGACCTGGGCATCCCCGCGCAGCGGCTGCTCGCGCTCTGCGCCCACGAGGGCATGATGCCGGCCGACGTCACCGCCGAGGTGTGCCAGGTGCTCGGCTGCGTGGACGACGTCGAGGAGTTGCGTGAGGTCTGAGCCCGTCGAGGGTGCGCCGGGGTTCGGCGGCGGTGGACCGGTCGACGCGACCGACCCGGCACTGGAGACGGTCCGGCCCGGCCAACCCACTCCCGGCGCGGTCGGCCGGGTGGGGCCGGGAGCGCACGAGGCGCTCGCCGACCTGACCGGCACCGGCCGGCGACAGCGGCACGAACTCTGGATGCGTCGGGCGCTGGAGGTCGCGGTGACCGCTTCCGCCGTTCCGGCTGCCGGCGTCGCACCCTCTCCGGCCGACGCCGATGCGGCCGTACCGGTCGAGGCCGATGCGGCGGCACCGGTCGAGGCCGATGCGGCGGCACCGGTCGAGGCCGATGCGGCGGCACCGGTCGAGGCCGATGCGGCGGCACCGGTCGACGACGTGCCGGTGGGCGCGGTGCTCTACGGGCCCGACGGCGCCGAGCTGGCGATCGGCCGCAACGAGCGGGAGCTGACCGGTGACCCGACCGCGCACGCCGAGGTGCTGGCGCTGCGCCGGGCCGCCCAGCGGCTGGGCCGGTGGCGGCTGGACGGCTGCACGCTGGTGGTGACCCTGGAGCCCTGCACCATGTGCGCGGGCGCGTTGGTGCTGGCCCGGGTCTCGACCGTGGTCTTCGGCGCGTGGGAGCCGAAGACCGGGGCCGCCGGCTCGCTCTGGGACGTGCTGCGCGACCGCCGGCTCAACCACCGCCCCGAGGTCTACGGCGGCGTGCTGGAGGCGGAGAACGCCGCCGTCCTGCGCGCCTTCTTCCGCTGACGCCACCGCGTATCGCGGTCCGGTGGTGCGCTGCGTGTCGCGGCCGGGGTGTGCGCTGCCGCGTGTCGCGGTCCGTCGTGCGCTGCGTGTCGCCGCTGATCGCCGTCGGGCGGTGTCGTCCGAGGCGTCAGGCCGGGGTCGGGCGGAGCAGCGTGTCAGCCACCGCCCGGGCCGCCTCCGTCCACGGTGTCGGGCGCATGGTCGCCGGGTCCAACCGGACGATGACCCGCCGCCCCTGGGCGTACGTGGTGTCGTCGTCCAGGGAGTGGAACCGGAAGGCGTACACGGCGCTGCTGGTGCCGAAGTGCTCCAGCCAGAAGTGCACGGCGATCGGGCCGGTGCCGGTGACCGGCGCGCGGTAGGTGATGCTGAACTCGCGGACCGCGTGGAACACGTCCGGCGTGGTGGCCTGGCCGGCGCGGTAGGCCACCCCCCGATCCGACCAGTACGCGGTGATCGCCCGCTCCAGCAGCAACGCGTACCGGGCGTTGTGCAGCAGACCGAGCGCGTCGAGGTCGTCGAAGTGCACCATGGGCTGCCCGACGTGGCCGTACGTGACGGCGGACTGGTCGGCGAGGGCGTGTGTCATCAGGGGCCTTCCGGTAGCAGGGTGGGATCGGGGCACAGCGCCCGCAGACGGGCCAGTACGCCCCGACGGGCGTGTCGATAGGTGGTGTCCGGGTCGAGCAGCCGCGAGCGCATCGCCGCCGCGATCCCGTACGCGTCGATCTCGTACGCCAGCAACGCGACGTCCAGGTCGGCGGGGAGTTCGCCCAGCTCGACGGCCTCCCGCACGAGCCGCTCCAGAAACTCCGTCCAGGCGGCGAAGACCTCGGCGAGGCGATCCCGGACCGCTCCGGGCCGGGCGTTGAACTCGAACTCGGTGGTGGCGAAGAAGCAGCCGCCGGGCAGCACCCGCGCGGTGTAGAAGTCGATCCGCGCCTCGTGCAGCGCCCGGATACGACGTACGCCCCGGGGTGCGCGCAGGGCCGGCGCGACGATCCGTTCCTGCCACTGCGTGACCGCCCGGTCGATGGTGGCGAGTTGCAGGGCCTCCTTGGACCGCCAGTGCGCGAAGAGGCCGGACTTGCTCACGCCGAGGGAGTCGGCGAGGTGCCCGAGGGAGAGGCCGTCGAGCCCGTTGGCGGAGGCCAGGCTGACGGCGGCGTCCAGCACTGCGGTGCGGGTGCGCTCACCACGGGCGAGCCGGCCGTCGACGGTCATACGGCGACCCTACTAAAGAAGACCGACCGGTCGTATTTATTTACGTGGTGACCATCGTCACCAGCCCTGACGTGCCGCGTCCCGCCACCGCGAGGCGGTGACGGGACGGTCGATGCGGCTGCCGCAGTGGCGGCGCTGTCGGCGGTGGTGCTGACGGCAGCGTTGCCGGGTGCGGCGGCGTTGGATGCGGCGGCGCTGGGTGTGGCGGCGCGGTGTTCAGGCGATGATCGTGTCCAGCGCGATCTCGACCATCTGGCTGAACGTCTGCTCACGCTCCTGCGAGGTGGTCTTCTCGCCGGTCTTGATGTGGTCGCTGACCGTCAACAGCGTCAACGCCCGCGCCTTGTACCGTGCGGCGATCGTGTACAGCGCAGCCGACTCCATCTCCACCGCCAGGACGCCGTACTGCGCCAGGCTGTCGTAGAGGTCCGGCCGGTCGGTGTAGAAGGCGTCCGCTGCCAGGATCGGCCCCACCCGCATCGCCACGCCGCGCCGCTCGGCCACCTCCACCGAGGTACGCAGCAGCCCGAAGTCGGCCACCGGGGCGTAGTCGATCAACCCGTCGAACCGCATCCGGTTCATGTTCGAGTCGGTCGACGACCCGATCGCCGCGATCACGTCACGCAGCTTCAGGTCCTCGGTGAGGGCACCGCAGGAGCCGACCCGGATCAGCGACTTCACGCCGTACTCGTTGACCAGCTCGTGCGCATAGATCGAGGCCGACGGCATGCCCATCCCCGAGCCCTGCACGGAAACCTCGACACCGTTCCAGCGCCCGGTGAAGCCCAACATCCCCCGAACCGTCGAGTAGCAGGTCGCGCCCTCGAGGTAGGTCTCCGCGATCCACTTGGCCCGCAGGGGGTCACCCGGCATCAGGACCCGCTCGGCGATCTCGCCCGGCTTCGCGCCGATGTGCGTACTCATGGCAGAGATCCTGCCAGGCCCGCCTGCCCGGGACCGGTTCGGCGTCGGAACCGACAGTCCTGTACCCTCGTCGGCGGTGGCGTGTCCGAGTGGCCTAAGGAGCACGCCTCGAAAGCGTGTGAGGGTTTACGCCCTCCGCGGGTTCAAATCCCGCCGCCACCGCTCGTGAACAGCGAGAACGCCCGGCACGATCCCTGCGGATCGGCCGGGCGTTCTCGTCTTCGTCAGGCGTTCGGGTCTCGGCGGGTGAGCTGATAGGTGGCGTCGACGCCGTCGGCCTCCAGGAACACCGTCAGGGAGCCTTGCGGCAGAGTGCAGGTGATGGTCCGCTCGACGGACTGCGGGCTCGGGCCGCAGTACCGCAAGCCGGTGTCGCTGAATATCGACAGGCTCGCGTCACCGCTGCCGGAGGTTCGCCGCCAGGTGAAGCTCTCGCGAGCGGCGTGTTGGTCCGCCGGCACCGTGAAGCAGGCGACGAATCGGTCCGTGCTGGTGTCGACCGTGACGCCGGTCTCGCCGCTGGGCAGCTCCGGACAGGCCGGCGGCCCGTCCACACGACTGAACGCCACCGCGTACGCGCCGGTGGGCGCGCCGTCCGGGCTGACCAGCAGGGCGTGGAAGGGGGCAGTGCCGGTCAGCTCGCAGCTGTACTGGTACAGCGAGTTGTAGTCGCAGACGTACGCGCCGGTGGCGTCGACGACGGTGATCGACGGTCGGGCTGCGCCGGTTGCGTCCCCCGGTGCCCAGCGGACGATCCTGGCTCCGGCCGGGCTCGGCAACTGGACGCAGTCGACCTGGCCCGGCGCGTCGAAGCTGCTCCGGAACGGGCTGGCGTGCCCGGTGTCGGAGACCGGCGCGCAGTTCGTCGGTGTGATCGGCAGGAGACTCACGCGGTACGGGTGTTCGACCACCCGGCCGACCTCCGGGCCGTGGAGAACCAGGGTGTATCTCCCGGCAGTGGGAAACTCGCACCGTTCCGAGCAGAGCCGCAGCCCGGCGGTGTCGTAGACCGTGGCGTACTGTCGGGTGTTCTCCGTGTCGACCGCGCGGATGTTGTAGATGCCGGCGGCCGGGATGTCCAACACTCGGCAGCGGATGGCGCTGAGCGCGTCCCCGGGCGGGCTCCCGTAGCTGTCCGGGGTGACCGCCGGGCAGCCGCTGGCGTCGTCCAGCCGTCGGATCTGCATCCGGTACGTCAGCTCGGTGTCCTCCGGATCCCAGGTCGACAGGTAGGACAGGACCCGGTACGTGCCGGTGGCGGGCAACACGCATCCGTCCTCCTCGGACGGCTCGGTGCACAGCACGGTGCCCTGGTGGTCGACGAGCCAGGCGGCGAGTTCGTTCCAGCGATCCGGAGCGCGGTAGACGATGACGCGGTCACCGGCCTCCCCGGTGAACGGCTGGCAGTCGGTCTGCACCGGCGAGGTCTGCCGCACCACCATCGCGGGCTGGTCCCAGGCGGTACCCGTCGCCGGGGCGCAACCGTCGGTGCCACTCAGCGAGGTCACGGCCACCTGGTAGGTGGTCGGCGTCCAGTTCTGGTTGCGCGCGAACAGGGTGTACGTGTCGGCCTGCGGAAGGACGCAGGAGCGGCCGTGCGTGTACTGGTCGCAGACCTGTTGCCCGTCGACGTCGTAAATCCGCCAGTACAGATACTGCCCGGCGTACCCGTCGAAACGGACCGTGACCGCCCCGGACCCGGTGACGGCGTGGCAGCCGACACCGTCGTTTGCGGGTACGGTTCCGCCGCCCACCGCCGTACCCGGGTCACCGAAGCGGGCCACCGGCAGGTCGGGACATCCGACGGCGCGCGAGATGCGCGGCATCCGAAGGGTGTACGCCGCCTCGCTGCCGTACGTCTCCTCCAGGAACAACCGGTACGGACCCGGTCCGGTGAGGGTGCACTCCGTGACGTACCGGACGTGGCAGCCCGCGTGCTGGTGTGCCGCGTCGCGGATGGTGCCCTGCACGTCGGCGGAGCCACTCGGGTCGGCCAGGTGCAGGACGGTGCCGGTCGGTTGGTGGAAGGTGAAGCAGCGAGCCGCCAGGCCGGCCGGGAGAGTTCCGCTGACGCCGGGTGAGGCGAAGGAGAAGAACGACTCCGGCAGCTTCTTGCAGGCAGAGGGCGCCTTGGTCGACTCGAAGGACAGCCGGTAGCTGCCGGTGCCCGAGCCGTGGTAGAGGTAGACGGTCGCGGTGTACCGCCCCGCCGGGCCGAGCTGACACTCGCTGGAGTAGCTGCTCAGGAAGCACACCTGGGTGCCGGCGGAGTCGGCCACTCGGGCCTGGAGGCCCGCCCCTCCCAGGTCGGTGAGCCGGCCGATCAACACGTCGGAGTCGACGCGCGAGGTCACCGTGAAGCGGTGATGCTGTTCATCGGTGATGGTGGCGCACGAGGCGACCTTGCCGAGGGCGAGCGGGCCCCCGCAGCCGCTGGTGGCGGCCTTCGTCGGTGTGGAAGCCTCCGAGCTGGCCGGTCGAGGCGTGGTGGGCGGCGCGGCCGGTCGATCAGCCGACCCGGCCGTGGGAGCGGTCGAGGTGACCGGGCTCGCTGCTGAGGCTGGCCCGCCAGCTTCGGCCAGGCTTGTCGCTGAGGCTGGTCTGCCGGTGTCGTCGGCGGGAACGGATGCGCTGATGGCGGGCGAGGGATCCGCGACGGCGGGTCCTGCGACGAGGACGGCTACCGCGACGATCAGGCTGGCGATGGTGCTGCGTAGGAGAACGGCTCGATTCGGATCAAGGGCAGGCAGAATGCCTTTCACGTCCTACTCCCCGTGGTGATGCGCGTGCTGCGCGTGTGGCCAGATGCTTCCACGCCTGTCGATCACTCGGCAAGAGGACTCTTCTGCAGCGGGGCGGACGATCCGCACGTCAGAGCCACAGCGGACTCTTCAATGAGTCGCCAGCAGCAATCTGCCGACTCTGAGGTCTTGGTGCGGACGCGCCCCTCGGAGGGCGGATTCGTACCAAGATCTCGTCGTCAGCAGGGGCCGTGGCCCTCGACGAAGAGGCGGTGCGCCCAGTCCGCGTACCCGGCGATGATCTTTTGGACCGTGTGGCCGTCGTGCAGGAACAGGTAGGCGCGGTCGCCGTCGCGGGCGAGCAGGCCGTCGAAGCGGTGCGTTCCCGGCGGTGCGTGCAGCGCGCGTACCTCGGGATAACTGGTCCTGACCTCGGCGATCGGTGACCCGGCCGCGATCCCCTCGGGGGTGCGGACCGGGTCGCCGGCCCAGAGCAGGACCAGCCGGTCGTCGATGAAGACCGGGCTGATCATGTCGTGTCCGGCCAGCGTCGGACCGCAGGCGTCGACGTCGGTGCGGAGTATGCCGCGCCGGGCCAGATCGTCCTCCGTGTCGCCGAAGTCGACATCGGACAGTCCGTCGAGGTCGACGACGCTGGCCGCGGCGACCGGCTCGCGGACGGCGATGGTGTCCGGTGGCATGGGTCCGCTGCCCGAGATCGCAGCAGCAAGCAGCAGTGTGGCGATGAAGCCGAATTGTCGCAATTTCATGGAATCCCCCAGTCCCCAACGTGACGGGAGCGAAGAGGTTATTGCCGCGCCTCCCATTCGTCGGCCAATTCGTCCCAGTAGTCGGCGCTCAGCCCGCGCCGGCCGTGCGTGAGCCAGCCCTCGGTGCTCCGCTCCACGTGCAGTCCCAGCTCGGCGAAGGGGTCGAGCCAGCGGCCCGGCTCCGCGCCAAGCTCGGTCAACGCGGCGTTGATCGGCCACTCTGGACGCGGCCCGTCGAACGCCGCATCGAAGCGCGGCCCCCAGGACAGGGCGCCGCCCAACCAGACCGCCGCGGCCTGGCACCCGACCCCACCGGCGAACTCCGCCTCGACGTACGCCACCGGCCCCAGCCGCGACCAGCGGTTGAGCACCTCGACCAGCGTGGGGGAGAGCACCAGCGCGAACGGTTCCGCCGCGCTCGGCTCGTCGGCCGCATAGTCGGGTGGGCTGCCGGTCAACTCCGCCACCAACTGCGGCGTCACCGGCAGCAGGGCGAAGTCCTGCCGCAACTCGCCGAGCACCGCATGGTCCAGGTCCCGGGTCTCCTCGCGCAGCAGGTCGGCGTCCGCCACGATCGCGCTGAGCTGGTAGCTCACCGAGCGTCCACAGCCTGTGGATAGAACATGTGTACGACGGTGGTCGGGCGTGCTCGCCGTCGTCGGGCAGCGCTCGGCTCCATCCGGTCAGTATCGCGGTAACGGCGACTTCCGGCTGCCGTCGTCGGCCGGTCGTACCGCCAGAGGCCGCCCGTTCCGGGGCGGCCCCTGCCCCCGTTGCGGTACGTCCTCAGCCGGCCAGGGCGGGCTGCTGCGGTGGCTGTTCGCCGGGCCGGGCAACGAAGATCGCGGCAGAGGCGACCGCGAGCCCGGCTACCGCCAGCCCGAGGATCAGCCAGGGCGGACCGAACGGGTAGTACTCACCCGGCGTGAAGGCGCTGTGCACGGTCATGACTGGAAAGGAATCGGCATCGCCGTCCCGGAAGACCCGCATGACGTTGCCATACAGCGCGCCCGCCGGCAGAGCCAGCACCAGCAGCGCAGCAGACCAGAGCCCTGCGGCGCTCCAGCGCCGTCCGGGCGACGCCGCCACCATCCGGTACGCGACGGAAGCCGCGACCAGCCAGCCGACAAGCAGCCCGAGGCCCGTCCCGCCCACGATCATCGGCAGGAACGCAGCGGTACGCGCTGGTGCGGCCTGGACCGAGACGAGGCTTCCGTCTGTCGTGTAACCGTTAACGTGGATGATCAGGCCGTTCGATTGGGCGCTGAACCGCGCGCCGCGTACCGAGGTCTCGGTGAAGGTTCCGTCGTCCTCGGCGCTGAGATGCTTCCCGTTCAGCGGTGTCAGCGAGGAGACCGACCAGCCGTCGGCGGCGAACCGCTGTCGGGCTTGATCGGGGTTCCAGGTGCTGGCGGAGAGCGTGACGGTTCCGGGACTGTCGGCACGCCAGGGCATTGGTCGAGGCTGGAGGACGAACGTGGTGCTCCCGGCCGTGTCGGTCTGCCATGGCGTCGCCACGCGCGACTGAAGCGAATCGTCGCTCGTCCCGGTGGCTTGTGCGGTGAGCCGGTTCATCTCGGTGACGTCGGGCAGGTCGGCGAACGTCTGCGCGCCCAGCCACGAGCCGGCGGCGGCACCGAAGGCTCCCATGGTCAACGCGGTGAGGGCCGCCACGACGGCCAGGAGTGGACGACCGGCGGGCAGCCGGAACCGCAACCGCAGACCGCTGGCGATCAGGTGCACCGCGTCCCCGGCCCGAGGATGGCGCTGCCCCGGTGCCGCCATCTCCAACAGCGTGGTCACCAGCTCGGTGCCGTGCCGACGCCGGTGCCGTCACGGATAGGCGAGCAGCAGCCTCCGGTAGCTGCGCTCCAAACTGTGGTCGGCCTCCGGCCACACGGTGGTCACGCGGGCACCGTCCCTAAGCCCGATGCCCCGCCGAAGCGCTTGCCGAGCTGGCTCTCCGCTGCGGTGGCGTGGCGGCGTAACCGCGCGATCTGCTCCTGAAGGGCGGCGGCGCCGGTGTCGCTGAGCCGGTAGTAGCGGCGCAGCCGACCCTCGACTGCCTCCTCCCGGTCGACGACGAGCAGGCCCTGCTCGGTCAGCCGGTCGAGAGCCCCGTAGAGCGTGCCCGGCCGGAGCTTGACCTCACCGGCGGAGAGTGCCTCGACGGCCCGGATGACGCCGTAGCCGTGCAACGGCTGCGCGGCCAGGGCGGTGAGGATCAGAAATGTGGGCTCCTGCATGGCGGCCAATATTACGGTCACCGTTATATGTCGTCAACCGTTCATGCTCCGCCCGCTCGTTGGCGCTGCGGTCTGGCTCGGCGGTGCTCTTCGACTCGGGGGCCGGGTGTCGCTGCTGGGTCGAGGAGGCTTCGGCTGCACGGTGACGGTCACCCATGCGCCGTCATCGGCCACGCGGATACCTCTCCACCGGACGAAGACCTCTCGCCGCGCGGTCGCGACACCCCGACGGTCGAGCGCGTAGCCGGAGAGCCACACCCATCCGTCGAAGGTGGTGAACGGAAGGACGGCGCTGAGCCGCAGGGTCAGCGGGCGGTGGGCGAACTGCGGCGACGCCCCACCGTCGAGCAGCAGGACCTGGCCAGTGCGCAGCGCGGTCACCGGAGTCCACCAGCCCGTCCGCGAGCGCCCGACCGGTCGACGCGGGCTGCGCCGTCCAGAGCGCCGAGGTACGTCGCCAACGCCGCCACGTCACCCTCGTGGTACTCAGCAAGGCGAGTCAGGGCGGGCGAGCAGGGCCAGGGAGTGTCCGGCGTCGGGCAGGTGTCGCAGGTCCACTGCGGTCGCCGTGGCATGTGCTGCCCGCCCAGACGGGTGGGCAACTCCGCGATGGCGTGAATCGCCCGTACGACCACACTCGCTCTGGCCGTCAGTACGTCTATCGGCCCGATCATCGGGACTGGTCACCGAGGTCGAGCAGCCGTTGGCGAGCTGCTTCTGCCTCCCGGTCCTGAATCGCCTGGCCGGTGCCGGGCGGCACCCGGCCGCTCGGCGCAAGAAACGGAACGCGACGCACCAACATCCGGCGCAACCACCAGAAGACCGTCACGACTCTCCGCCTCCCTGCCGTTGCCATCTCCTGGCACTCTGACGCCTCAACGTCGCCATACGCGACGACGGATAGAGCGACATAACAGGCACAAAGGTGACGACATTTTGGCGACATAGCGCTATCGTGAGCGGCATGACTGCCGCCCCCAACACCGCGCTGCGGGCCGTGCGTGCCGGTATGCGAATGAGTCAGGACGACTTCGCACGAGCCCTGCAAGCCGCCGGCCATCGCGCCGGGGAGCCGAACGACGCCAACAAGCGGCTCGTCCAGCGGTGGGAGTCAGGCGCGATCGCCGCACCCCGGCCGGTCTACGTCCGGGCTTTGGAGGTGGTCACCGGTCTGCCGATCGAACTGCTCGGGTTCGGGGCGGTGGCCGACGGCGAGGCCGCCGAGGACGGGGACGGTGGCCACGACCTCACCTCGCCGATGTCCCGTCTGGCGACCCCGACGCCCGCACCTCGGGCGGCCACCGCCCACGGGTCCTTTGCGGGTGTGTGGCTCAGTCGCTACCAGTACCACTCCAGCAGCCGGGACGAGTCCTTCGCCGGCCAGCACTTCGTGGTCGTGCTGCAACACGGCGACCGGCTGACCGTACGTAGCCTGCCCGGCTCGGCCGCGTCGTCGCTGGCACTCGACCTCACCGTGGACGGCAGTGTCGTCACCGGCACGTGGGTAGAGCAGACCGACCCCACCGGCTATTACCGGGGCGCCCGCTATCACGGGGCGATCCAGTTGTTGGCGGAGCCGACGGGGCGCCGGATGGCGGGAAAATGGGTCGGGTTCGGCAAGGACATGGACGTCAACACCGGTCCATGGGAGCTGGTGTTCCAGGACGCGTCGACGTCGAAGGCAACCCTCGACCGGTACAACGCTCGCCCGGAGGTCTGAATCCGGGCGGTGCGTGCCGTGCCGGGTTGTCGCCGGTTGAGCCGTACCTGTCGGGGTGGGCTGAGCGGCGCGGAACGGCAGGAACGAATCAGGGCCGGTCCCTGTATGGGCCGGCCATGTCGTTCGTGCTGCTCAGGTGAGCGGAGGATACGAGATTCGAACTCGTGAGGGTGTAAACCCAACACGCTTTCCAAGTCTGTCGTGCCGCGTCCGCCTGGGCACATGACCGCCCTACGTAGCGACGTCTCCTCGCCGAGAGACCTAACCGGATGACGGGGAACGTGGCTGAACGAGACGACAACTGAGACGGCCGACCGTACCCTCCGCCTAAAAGTTGGAGCCACTAACCGCAATCAACGCGAGGCAGTGTCAGGTATCCGACAGGTGGGAAGCGCTTCAGTTATATCACCGGCACGCTGGGTCAAGTTCTGGGTAGGCGTGCAGCACGTGGGGAGCGGAGCGCATGGTCAGACCTGTTCTGGAGGTACGAGTTGACTTCATGGACCGGGACCCGTCGCTGCACACCTTCTGTCCAGGGTATGAACTCGGTCGGTGGCGAGCGACGGAGCTGGCTGAGGACGTGTTTGAGCGACACCTGGCCACCTTCGCTCTTCCTTACTCGGAATATATCGAGATAAACCACGAGACGGCCGCACGGAGCCTGCGCCGAGCCGCTAGGTCAATTTATGCCACCGAGAAGTACTCGAAGCGTGGCGAGTTCGGTGAGCTGATACTCCATTCGATTATCCGGGACACGTTCAACTCGGTTCCCGCAATCAGCAAAATATACTTTAAGGATGGCCCGAACGAGACCGTCAAAGGCTTCGATGCGGTCCATGTCGTAGAGATAGATGACGAACTGGAGCTGTGGCTCGGCGAAGTCAAGTTTTACGAGAAGCTAGACCGAGCCATCCGTGACGTGACGGACGAACTTCATGAGCATCTAAAATCGGATTACTTGAGGCGTGAGTTCAGCGCGATTACAAACAAGCTGGATCCAATGTGGGAGCACGCCGAAAGAGTAGCGAGGGTTCTAGATGAAAATACGAGTCTCGATGAAGTCTTCGATGCTGTCACAATACCTGTACTTCTAACGTACGACAGTAGTGCGGTGGGCGCTAATAAAAGACTATGTGATGAGTACGTAAGTGCACTCAAAGAAGAGGCATCCAGGGCTTGGGATTCTTTTCACAGTAAATGTGACGATGCCTGGGGCGTTCGCCTCCGTCTAATTCTTCTGCCGATGCTCAAGAAGACGTCTTTGGTGGAGGAATTTCAAGAGAGGTTGCTCGCATGGCAACGTCGCTGAGCCTCGCTGACGCAAAGCAGGCATTGCGGTCTCAAGAGCATCTGAATGGCAACGCCTTCGCTATCTTGGGCACAATCGCTCGGGCGGCATCCTACCCCGACCAAGCAGACGAGTCCCGCGACCTCTTGGTACGTATGCTCGATCGGAGGGACGATCTCAATCCCTCGTATCTTCCCCTACTGGAGGCCCTCGTTGTCCGGCTGGGTCTCTACCCCTACGTTCGGGATCCAAATCTCCTGCCAACTAGCGACCAGCTCGCCTTTGAATATCACCGGCCGGAACCGTTAGAGGAAGAAGGACTCTTTGTCTTCCATGCCATGCAACGGGTCGTTTTCGACAGGCTTATGGGTGGCCAAAGCGTCGTTCTTTCCGCGCCGACATCATTCGGAAAGTCGGCGATTACCGATGCCCTTGTAGCGAGCGAGAAGTGGGCAAATATTGCCATTGTTGTTCCGACTCTTGCTTTGATAGATGAGACCCGGCGTAGGTTGTCGAGATTCTCGGGCTCATACAAGATTGTTACCTATCCAAGTCAACGATTTGGGCGCAAGACGCTGATGGTTATGACGCAAGAACGGCTATTGGAGGTAGAGGATCTTCCTCCAATCGGCCTCTTCGTTATTGATGAGTTCTACAAGTTGGACCCTGTTGGAGACGCTGACAGGTCAACCCTACTGAACATAGCCTGGGACCGTCTCCGAAGAACTGGCGCACAGTATTACTTGACTGGCCCCAACGTTGATAACCTTCACGAAGCGCTGCCATCCGAGCTTCACGAGAACTTAATTGTTACGGACTTTCGGACCGTAGCTGTAGATGAAGAGCAAGTCAGAACAGGTGATGAGAGAGAAAGACTAGCCGAGGTTTGCGCCCGACTTGACCCTCCTACTCTCATCTACTGCAAGTCTCCCAAGCGGGTTAGGCAGGTGGGCCGGTGGCTGCTGGAAGATGGTTTAGGCCAAGATTCTCCAGAGTTGGCGGCGGCCTCGCACTGGGTCGGTGACAACTACGATCCCGAATGGATATTAGCGCAGTGCCTGAAGGCGGGAATCGGCTTGCACCACGGCCGGGTTCCGCGAGCATTGCAGCACCACCTGGTCCGTCAGTTCAACGGCGGGTATCTCAAGTATCTGGTGTGCACCTCCACCCTTATCGAGGGGGTTAACACCGCCGCGCAGAACGTCATCATAATGGACGGCAAGCTCAGCACCAAGAAGCTGGACTACTTTACGTTCAGTAATATTCGTGGTCGGGCGGGCCGTATGTTCAAGCATTTCGTCGGGCGGGTGTGTGTATTTAATAGTCCGCCGACGATCTCGCAAACTACTGTAGACATACCAATCTCTTCGCAGTCTTCGCGAGCGTCGACCGCTGCTCTGGTTCAGTTGCCGACTGACGAGCTGTCGGTTGAGTCCTACGAGCGGATGCGGCATATCTACGAGCAGGACTTATTGAGCATCGAGGTAATCCGCGCTAACAAGGGAATGGACCCTGACAGGCAGTTAGAGCTTGCTGAGGAAATAGCATCGAATCCGGGCTCATACAGCAACTTGCTTTCATGGACTGGCATCCCGCGCTGGGAAGATCTCAAAGTGATTTCCGAGCTCATTATGAAGTATCTAGTCGAGCCGGGGCAGCGCGGAAGAGTTACAGCGCTTTCGCTCGCCACGCGCTTAAACACAGCTCGGCGGAATCCGGGCGATATTGCAGCTATGGTTGAAGCACAGCTTCGGTTCTCGGAGGATCGCGATGAAGCCGTTGAGGATGTTCTTTTTTTCCTCCGCAACTGGGTTGGGCATACGGCGCCGAGGGCGATTGGTGCATTAGATCGCATTCAGCGAGAGGTTCTCCGGCGGTTCGGATTGCCGACGGGAAACTACCGCTTCTATATCGCTCAGCTTGAGGCGCAGTTCCTTCCGCAGTGCTTTATTAATCTTGAGGAGTATGGCCTCCCGACGCAAGTGGCGCAAAAGCTTAGGGTTCTAGGCCTGCGGGGTGGCGAGTTGGATGACCTCTTGATCCGGCTGCGGGTAGTCGCAGCCAACCCCGCCCTCCTGGAGATTCTTGAACCATTTGAACAGGAAATGTTTAGTGAGGTGGTCGCGGGGCTCGGGCCGCAAACGGCGCAGGAGTTTTAGAAAGCTGCGGCGTGATTTATTCGAGAGTGTTTCCCTTTAACTCTTACTCGGATAGCAGGAGATGGTCGGGGATATCCGTCAGACTTATTAACTGGCGGGGGTCGATGAACCGTCGCGCGACTAGGAGTCCCGCCTCGTGCGCCTCATTGCCTGCGTGGCTCGCCGAGGCGTCCGAGATCAGCCACGGCGTGAAGTTGTGCTCGAAGGCGTCCACGGCCCCCTTCAAGACGCAGCTTTCGTTAGCAATGCCGCAGAAGTAGAATTCGTCCCACTCATGCTGCTTGAAAAGCGCAACGCCCTCCGAGGTGAACGGGCTGTAGATCCTCTTGTCAAGCGTTACGCCCTGGTTCAGGTATGGAAGCAACTCGGGCACGAAGTCAACCTCGGGAGAAGACTGGAGCCGTTGCCAGCCAAAAGAGCGCTCGAAGGGACTGCCGGGATAGTTGATGTACCGAGTGAAGAGTGTATCGCCGCCGGCTGCCTGCCACCGGTGCACAAGGTCGGCAACGACAGAACGATGTGCGCTGACTGCTCGCGTACGAAGCCTTTTTGCATATCGGTCACGACAAGTCTCGGTGGGCTACGCCTCCTGGTCCGGAGTCGTGTATCACCCGATCTAAGCCGAGCGTTCCCTGACCGAAGCCGAGATGATCGCCTGCTGGTGCCCGCCGGCCTCGGGCGGTGGCCGCGTGAGCGCCGCCCGTCTGCACCTGGTCACCAACCAGCAGGACGCGACCCGCCGGGCAGTCGCCGGGCGGGCCGCTGTGGGATGTTCCAGTGCCCTTGACCGGGCCGACTGCGGCGCCGCCACCGTTCCCGGTCGACGTGTTCCCGCGATGGTTGGGCGACATGGGGCATCATGGGCTGGTCTAACTCCGCGATGGTCGTCCGCTACCAGCACATGACCGATCAGGTGCGTCGGGACATTGCTCAGCAGCTCGGCGATCTTATCTGGAAGTCGCGCGAGTAGTGCTTATAGAAAGTCGATGGCGGGCAGCTAGCTGCCCGCCATCGACTTGCGGCACTTACACTAGAAGAGGTGAATCTCTCTGGTTTCTCCGTCAGGGCTAACCACCCTAAGCGATTCGCCGGCATCAAGCATCCGCTGCACCCAAGCATATAGTTGCACTGCTCGGTTGATCGTGTCCGTCTTGCTGTCACCGGTTGATTCGCTTGCTTGCTCCAGCGCCGCAACTGTCCTTGGAAGCAAGTTCACGGTTACCTTGGTCAGCGAACCTCCATGTCCGCGAGCCGTCGGCGGTGCAGGTGGTGCGAGACTGCCTTCTGGCCGGGATTGATCGCGCTGTGGGCCGTGATGTTCTTGGAATGGAGCAACGGCGGTCGCGGATGGCATTGCCTCTCCCCTTCGTGATCCTCGCTCCGGGTGGCTGTTGCCGCAGCCGCCCGAAGGGCGAGGCCTCTACTGCGAGGCTGCTGGTCTGTGTTGGTCTCAGTGCTGATGGCCGGCCGCTGCAACGGACGGCCATTCCGGGTGCGTCTACCTTGCCTGACGCGTACCCGCAAAGGCAACCCTGAAACCATATGATGTATGGCTCATGCTCCTAGGGGAACGAGCGCCAGCCGGTGAGGTTACGTTCCGAAGTGCGAACCGGACAGGGGGTAGGAGTGGGGGACGTTCGGGCCCATGCTACGTTCTCCGTCCAACGCTTAGCGGTATAACGACCAGCTTTAGGAGGTACAGAAGCTGGCCGTCGTGGTGAGTGTAAGTCCCGCAAGTGCCCCTTGTGTACCTTTTGAGCAGAAGGACAGGTGCATGCCGAGGAAAGACAACGGCAGGTCGGCCCAGACGGAGGTCGACTTCACCGTCACCGAGCCGCAGCCCGACCCGTCGGATGAGCGTCGTGCTCGCCTCCGGATTCACCAGCGGGGAGTTGAGTGGGAAGGGCGCGATCTTTCGGCGAGCGCGGTCACGGGCGTGATCGGTCTCTGTTTGATGGCCGCGATCGCCGGAGGGACTGTGGCGGCCTCGCAGTTCATGGCCGACGGGGGAGGCGTCATGCTTCTGGGCGGAGGGATTCTCGCCGTGCTGATCGGCGTGGTCACGGTGATCCTTGTGGTCGCTCAGCGAGACCGTCGACCCTCGCAGAGCGGTCAGCGCCAGGGTCAACGAAACGCGCGGCGTGGCCGCGCCGACAACCGCAAGGGCGTCGCTGGTAGGCGGACATCGCGTCGCCGCCGGTGACTGAGACGACATCGACCGCAGAAGACGACTCAGGGCCGGTCCCGTGGGGGCCGGCCCTGTCGTTTTTCCAGCTCAAGCGAGCGGAGGATACGAGATTCGAACTCGTGAGGGTGTAAACCCAACACGCTTTCCAAGTCTGTCGTCCAACGTTCGCCCACAGTCGCTGAGGTCTGCGGCCACGGCAGCCAGTATCGGACGACCGCTCCGGACCTGAGCCGAACCCTGGCGAACGAGACGAAGACTGAGACGAGGCAGACGGGCGGGCGCAGGAGCCCCAACGGGTTCTCCGGCCACTGCTCGCGCTGGTGCAGGCCGATGCTCATCTGGATCTTACGAAAACGATTCGTTACGATGCCGCAGTGAGCGAGAAGGGGTTTAGTCCAGACAAAGTTAAACATCTAGAGATGATTCAAGCGATTATAACTAGGCTCGGAACCAACTCCTTCTTGATTAAGGGATGGACTCTAGCTATTGGGTCGGCATTCTTTGTGGTTGCGACGAATCGACTGAGCTGGAAGATTGTTGCGGTAGCCTTCGCTCCGATAGTGATTTTCTGGATGCTCGATGCATTCTACCTTCGACAAGAGCGGCTTTTTCGTCGTCTATACGACGACGTGCGTCGACCACAGTCCAGGGTGGAGCCATTTTCAATGGACTGTAGCCGCTACTGGAATGATGTGTCGCTGGCGAACGCCTTCTTTTCTATGACGCTTCGCTATTTTTATGGGGTCTTGTTTGTCATCAACTTTGCCTTCTTTATGGGTGCCTTGATTCGTATTTCCTGACTGAGTCTCTGATAACTCCTGCCACCCCTTCCGTGGCCGAGTCGCTCCAGGGTTCGCTTGGTGGCCAGATGTCTCCGATGTGATCTCCTGTCCAGCGTGGAACCAGATGCAGGTGTAGGTGGAAGACCGTTTGAGTGGCGGCAGCCCCTGCTGAACTAATTAGATTCATTCCATCTGGAGAAAGTGCTCTTTTGATCGCATTTGCGACCCGTGTCGTTGCCTCTATTAGAGGGGCTCCGGCGCTGGCGTCGAGTTCGTAGATGTCTACGATGTGTCTTTTAGGAATGATTAATGCGTGGCCCACGGCGGCGGGACGCAATGGAATGAATGCGACCGAATCGTCGTCTTCGAAAACTATTTCGGCTGGAGATCTGCCGGCAGCGATTTCGCAGAAATCGCAGTCGGGCATGGGTGCTCGTGGCATGACCTTCCAATCATCAGTGCTTGAGGGATGGGTTCATGTCGGATTGGCGACAGACTGTTGCCGGATGCGAACTAGGGTGCGGGCTGCCTGGTAGCCTCCAGTGCCTACTTGATTGGGAGGGTTTGTGGCTAGGAAAGTATTCTACAGCTTTCATTACAAGCAGGATTCGCACCGTGTTTCTCAAGTCCGCAACATCGGTACGGTCGAGAAGACCACGCCGTTGCTTACTGGGAACCAGTGGGAAGAAATCAAGCGTAAGGGAGATGTTGCTGTTCAGAACTGGATTGACGGCCAGATTTCCGGCAAATCCTGCACAGTGGTGCTGATCGGCCAGTACACCGCGAACCGCCGATGGGTGAACTACGAGATTGAAAAGTCTTGGTTCGACGGGAAAGCTGTCCTGGGCGTGTACATTCATCGGCTCAAGGATCTTGGAGGGCGAGAATCCCTGCAAGGCGGTAATCCTTTCGAGAATTTCACGCTGAACTCTCGCTCGCTGTCCGGTATCGTGAAAGCTTATAACCCGACTGGCTTGGATAGTCGAGCTGTTTACGCGACGATAGGCGACAACCTCGCCACCTGGGTGGAGGAGGCGATCGCTATTAAGTCGAAAAACCCGGGAGCACTTAGGCGCAGGTGAGACCGACGTCCCAAGAGGGTCGCGTGGTGGTTGTACGACACCACGCGGCCCTTACTTCTTGACTACTGCTGATTATCGTCAAGAAGCGCTGGTGGTATCTCAGCCTGTGTAATCAACTGGCTGGCACCGATGAATCGACGGGCAACAAGCAGCCCTGCGTTGTGTGCCTCGGCCCCAGCATGGCTGGCGGATGCGTCGACGATCAACCACGGTGTCAAGTTGCGTTCGAATGCATCCACCGCACCCTTAAGAACGCAGCTTTCGGTGGCAATCCCGCAGAAGTACAGATCCGTCCAGCCGCGATCTGCAATTAGCTTGGCGCCCTGCTCTGTGAATGGACTGTAGATAATTTTGTCAAGAATGGTTCCGCTTCTTAAGAATGGTTCAAGCTGGGGAATGATGTCTATCTCGGGCGATGATTGAAGTTTCCGCCAGTCGAAGAACCGCTCAAAAGGGCTATTAGGATAATTCAAGTAACGAGTAAAGAGGGTGTCCGCGCCGGCTCTTTGCCATCGGCGAACCAGATCGACAACGACAGGGACGATGTGCGCCGACTGCTCTCTCACGAAGCCGTTCTGCATGTCGGTCACGACAAGTGCAGGGCGACCAGATGTCATTTTCTTAACCTCGATCCGTATCGCGGAGAGTCTCGATGGCTTGGTCTAGGGCTGGCATTAGGTCACACGTCCGCAGGATTGCTCGGCGCATTGCCTGGTGTTGTCCGGTCTCCCGCAGGCGGGAAACAGTAAGTCGGGACCGTACTCCCCGAAGATAGCGCCACCCGTGCTCCGGCGGTACCTGCGGATCTCTTCCCAGTTCCACTTGACGGGCGATCGCGTCGCTGTACGCCCACATGGATTGAATCGCAAGTTCGCAAGCGATCATTTCGGACTCGGTCAGAGAGCGGTCGGCTGATATTGGGTGGTACACGACTCCAGACCATGAGGCGTAGCCCGCCGATATTCCACGTACGCCGAATGATTCGATGCCGACATGATCGTACGCCTCAGACAACAACGACTGCTCAACCAGCTCGGCATGTGCCAGATGTTCGTCGTCCATAGGTCTGCCACGGTGAAGCAGAACCTTTGGCGTCGACATGATGCGCAGGGCGGCATCTAAGAGTTCAGCCGGCCACGCTGGCTCAGTAACCCATTGGGCGCCCAGGACGTATACCGCCGACTCGTCCTCGGCCGGCGCAATGGGTGCAAGGTAGTCGGTGGCCCATTTGATGTTGTCGCCATACGACACCTCCCGCCATGCGGCCAGTGCCGCAATCGTGGACATCTGGACATGCTCGACAAGGTGGAAAATTGCCGACCCGCATGGCCAGACGTACAGGGTGCAGTCGCCTTCCGGATGCTCGACAGGGGCTGAGTAGCAGGTATGCCATTCTCCCCTGGCTTGGGCACAGGCCGCGCTATCCCGCAACCGGGCTGCCCCCTCAGCGCCGACGAACGCCGTCACGAACTTGTGGGATCGCGCTGTGAAGTGCGGCCGGTCCACGGCGCTGCCGGTCAGTTCGCCGAAAAGGTCGTGTGGCTTTGCGTCGTACGCAAGGCAGTAGAGCTGTCGGTAAATCGGGTCAGTGACCGCCACACGCCCGGTCTCGTGGCGGTACATCGCCTTCTCGATGGCCTCGACCGTGGGTGTCTCGCGGATGCCGCCTTGCTGGCCGATGCGGTGCAGCTCGCGCGCGGCGCGCTTGCGCGACTCCCAGCCGACCGCCTTGCGGCGGTTGACCAGCACCAGATTGGGCTTGAACTGCCGTGGGACCTCAATGGACATGGGCCGTGTCCTTCGTGTCCGTGTGTAGGACCTGCCCGGATCGCCGCCCGGCGGGCAGTCTCATTGGCAGGCGAGCAAGGTGCCGCCGCAGACGGGAGCCGAGGAAGGGAGGCACCAGATGATCCGACTTAGCCGGTGGTGCCTCGACGCGGCCTCTCGGCCTGCCACTTCCGGATGGTCTCGGGCTGCCACGCCGGGGACCGGCCGAATACCCGGTCAGGCGCGGGAGCTTGCCCGCGTGAGACGTATGAAGCCCAGGTTGCGCGACTGATCGGGACACCTACCGAAGCCAGGTAGGTGCGTACATGGTCCGTCGTCCACCAGTCGGCGGGCAGGTCAGCATCGGTCATCAGTACAAGCCTACGCGGTACAGGTGCTTGCGCGAATACAACGTGAAGTTGTAGCGTCACGAATACAACGCCACGTTGTACCGGCCGGATGGCTCGGGGAACGACGGCACACGTTGCCGCACGCCCATGAGACGCCGGATCAGGTCGTTCATTGAGAACTCCATAGCGACAGGAATGAGCACGCGAGACGCCGCCGAGCGGCATCCCTGCCTTGAACCACCTGGTGGTCGACGCCGGTAGGTCCCGGCCGAGCAGGGCGAGCGGAGCGGATACCGCGTGCTGCACAACCTCGGGACTGAGCCGCGACGACTACCGACCCGGTTGCCGTCGCTGGCTCAGATCCGAGGGTTCCCCCGCTGTTTCGACCTGTACCGGAGGTTCCCGTGAGGAAACGTCTCGCACTCGTCAACACTGAGCCGACCGCCGCCGACCTGGCCGCGATCGACACTGAGTGGCCGCTAATCGCCGCCGAACTGGACGTACTCGACGCCGAAATCACCCTGATCAACGCCGAGAACCACGGCGGCCCGACCGCCCTGGACTGGCGTCGGCTGCGCCGGGCCGAGTCCCGCGTGACGCGGGCCGCCGCCGAGGTGGCCGCCCGCACGACCGGCCCGGATCGCGCGGCCTGATGTCCCGCATCCGCGCCGCGTTCCACGACCCGGACGGGACCCGCTACGGCATCCCTACCTTCTGGTGGAAGGGTGCCCCGCCGGGTTACGCGACCCGTCGTCAACTGCGTGCCGCTGGTCTGCGGCCTGGTGGTCAGCCGGTGGCCGCGCAGATCCTCTGGCGCGGTGTCGGTGGCAACCGGGTGGCGTACCTGTACCGGGTGGAGTTGGCCCGGCCGAAGCGCACCGCCACCCCCGCCCAGATGCGCGCCATCGCCGCCGCTCTGACCGCCCGCCGTACCTGCCGCGTGTGCGGTGTGGTCCGGCCGTACTGCATTCCGCGCTCACTCGGTGAGTGCGTCGACTGCGCTTACCCGATGGAGGAAGCCGCATGACCGCCCCCACGATCAACGGCACCAAGTATCCGCAACCCGTCGACGCCCTACTGCCCGCCGCCCGTGCCCTGCCCCTGCCGGACGGGCAGGAGTTCCCGTCGCGGAACCGGTTGATGCGGGAGTTCCACATCGGTGCGCCGAAGGCCGACGAGGTGTTGGCCCGCCTCAAGTCCGAGCACGACCAGCAGACCCGCACCCAGCAGTTGCGGTCCGCGATGGCGGTGCGGGGTGGACTGCTCACCCCGCAGACCGACACCCCCGCCCCGGTGTTCGACTACGCCGAGCCGATCGGCCCGAACCCGCCCCCGGCGCCGACCGTGCCCGAGCACACGCCGCCGACCACCGACCCGACGCCCATCCCGGCGCCCGTGCGGGACGCCGAGGTGACGACGGTCGGACACCCGGACACGCCCACCCCACCCCCGCCGGTCAAACCGGGCAAGCCGGTGGCTGCGTGGCCGGTGATCCTGCTGGCGCTGCCCGCGTTCGTCGCGGTGTGGTCCGGGTGGGTCGGACTCGGCGGACTCACCGGGTTCGGGGTGGTGCACCCGCTGCCGGGCATCTGGGACAGCCTGGCCATCAACACCGCGATCACCCTGCCCGTCGGCGTCGAAACCTACGGCGCGTACGCCCTGTACGTGTGGCTGTCCGGACGGGTACCGCCCCGCGCACTGCGGTTCGCGAAGTGGTCGGCGCTCGGGTCACTGCTCGTCGGCGCGCTCGGTCAGGTGGCCTACCACCTGCTGGTCGCCGCCGGAATCACCGTCGCCCCCTGGTGGATCACCACCGCCGTGTCCGTCCTACCCGTCGCCGTACTCGGCATGGGCGCCGCCCTGGCCCACCTCGTGAGGGAGGGCCACTGACATGAGCAGCGACTTTCAGGCGTTCCGCCGATCCGGGCGCACCGGTAAGACCCGATCGGTGAGCGAGCCGGGTACCGCCGAGCAGGCACGCCACGCGGCCGACGCGAAGCGGCAGAAGCTGCGGCAGGGCTCGTCGGACACCTTCGAGGTGCGCAAGCCCCGCACGAAGTAGCCCCGCCCGGCGGCACAGCCCAACGGCCTAGGAACCAGTGCTGTGCCGCCGGCCCACCCCTGTCAGCCGTATCGACCTCGGGAGTTGCCTTTCATGTTCGCAGACTCCACGGGTTCCCGCGCGGCCGTGTTCGCGGCCGTGTTCGTCGCTCTCTACGTCGCCCATCAGGTGGGTGACCACTGGGTTCAGACCCAGCATCAGGCCGACTGCAAGGGCCAGCCCGGCTGGCCGGGACGCCTCGCCTGTGCCGCGCACGTGGCCACCTACACCGGCACCGGCCTGCTGGCGTTGGTGTTCCTGATCGCCGGTACCGGCCTACGCCTCGACCCGTGGGGCGTGGCGGTGGGACTCGGTATCTCGGCCGTGACGCACTACATCGCCGATCGGCGCACCCCACTGCGGCGCATCGCTGACCACCTCGTCGCGGGCCGCTTCTACCTCCTCGGCACCCCCCGACCCGGCCGCGACGACAACCCCAGCTTGGGCACGGGCGCGTACGCCCTCGACCAGTCGTGGCACGTCGGGTGGCTGTTCGTCGCCGCCCCTGTTCTGCGCGGCCTGACCACTCCCATCGGGCACCCCCCACACCCGCCGTGGTGGGTGCCCGTGTGGGAGCGGTCAAACCCGCCGACCGCCGCCATTGGGAAGGGAGGCCCGACGTGGGCCGCAAGTACCTGTTCAGCGAAGACGCCAACGGCCGGTCCCGGGAGATCAAGGTCGACCCCAAGCACCTCGACCGGCAGATCCGCGACGAGCGGGCCGCCGGTCGCACGCCGACCGTGCTCGACGAGGACGAGCGCATCCGATTCGGACTGCTCTCCCGGCAGCACGAGGGCCGGTGATCGCCGGCCACCCGCTGACCCTCTACCCGGCGGCACAGCACCTGGCCTGGAAAACCGTGCTGTGCCGCCGGTCCTCATCCCCTGACAGGTTGGAGGAAGACCTCATCATGACTGCCCCTGACGAGGGTTTCGACTGGCAGGCCGCCGAGACGGACCTGACCAACACTCCCGGCCCGGGTGCTGAGGTGGTGGACCTGGACGCGGCGCGGTCGCGTCGGGTCCCGCCGCCCCGCACCCCCACCGACACCACCGACGACACCGACGACGACGGGCCGGAGGATGCCGAGACGGTCGACGCCGGTCCCGATCGGGTCGGTGGACTGGTGGACATGGCCGACGACATTCCGGCCGACGTGGCGGGCCGCCAGCAGCAACGCCGTCCGATCCTCGCCGACTGGGCGCGGTCCGGCCGCGCGCTGCGCGCCGCCGTCAAGCACCAGAGCAAAGATGCCGGGTACGTGACCGCCTACCACGGCGTCCGACTGCCGAAATACGCGGTCAAAGCCCTCGCGTGGGCGCCGATTGGTGCGGTCCGCAGCATCGGCAACGCCGTGCGGTGGGCCGCCGCCGAGGAAGGGAACTGGCATCTGCGGCAGGCCGCCGCGTCGCGGGGTGACGCCGACACGTGGTTGAAGCTGGACGCCCGACGGCAGCGTCAGTCGGTGTGGCGGTGGTGGGTCCTCGCGGCCGGAACCGCAGGCACCGGAACCGGCGTCATCGTCCTGGCGGCTGGTCCGTCGTGGTGGTCGGCGGTAGCCGGCGCGGTCGTGGTGCCGTGGCTGGCGACCCGTGGTCGCCCGGCCGACAGGCCGTTGACGGATCGGGTGTCGGAGGGCACCCGCTACCGCAAGCTGACCGCCGAGTTGGTGCGTCGGGCGCTGACCTCGTTGCAGATGGCCGCGATCAACTCGGCGGTGGCCAAGGACCCCAAGGCCATCACCTTCCCGGTCGACATTCACCGGGACGGCCCCGGTCACCTCGCCGTGGTGGACCTGCCCTACGGCGTCGAAGCGGCCGAGGTCGTCGCCCGTCGGGGACGCCTCGCCTCGGCGATGCGTCTGCCGTTGGATCAGGTGTGGCCCGAACCCGCCCCCGGCCACACCGGACGCCTCGCCCTATGGGTCGGCTACGAACCCGCCTCACAGATGAAGCAACCCGCGTGGCCGCTGCTGTCCGGCACGGCGCGGGTCGACGTGTTCAAGCCCTTCGCGTTCGCCACGACGCCGCGTCTGGACACGGTGGCGGTGGATCTGATGTTCCGCAACTTCCTGTTCGGCGGACAGCCCGGATCGGGCAAAACGTTCGCGTTGCGGGACCTCGTGTTGGCCGCAGCCCTCGACCCCCGGACGGAGATTCGCGGCTACGAGTTGAAGGGGGTGGGGGACTTCGCCGTGTTGGAGCCGGTGATGGCCGAGTACGGCAACGGCTTCGACGACGACACCCTCGCCCGCTGCTTCGGGTTCATCGAGTGGCTGTACGAGGAATGCCGCCGCCGCTCCAAGCGCATCGAGCACTACGCGAGGCTCGGGAAGGCCCCCGAGAACAAGGTGACGCCCGAACTGGCGTCGCTCAAGGGGTCCGGGCTTCATCCGCTGGTGGCGTGGTTCGATGAGTTGCAAGAGCTGATGACCAGCAAGTACGGCAAGGATGCCGGGGAGTTGTTGGAGAAGGTCATCAAGCTGGGCCGGGCGCTCGGGGTGATCATCCTGATCGGGACGCAGATCCCGGACAAGGAGAGTCTGCCGACCGGTATCACCCGCAACGTCAACTCCCGGTTCTGCCTGTCGGTGGCCGATCAGACCGCGAACGACATGATCCTGGGCACCTCGGCCTACAAGCAGGGATTACGCGCCACCGTGTTCCAGCCGGTCATCGAAGCCGGGTGGGGCATCCTGCGCGGGTTCGGGTCGAAGGCGTCGGCGGTCCGGTCGTTCTACGTCGACACCACCGCCGCCGCCCGCATCGTCACCCGCGCCATGGCACTGCGGCAGAGCGCCGGGACGCTGCCCGTGCCGGACGAGCAGACCCGGCAGGTGGCCCCGGTGGCCGATGTCCTCGGCGACCTCGCGCAGGTGTGGCCGGGGGATGAGAAGTCGGCGTGGAACGAGACGCTGTGCGGGCTGCTCGCCGAACTGCGACCCGACGTCTACGGGGGGTGGGAGGCCGCGCAGCTCACCACCGCACTCAAGCCGCATCCGTTGATCAAGGTTGCCGACAGGGGTCGGCGCATCGACGGCAAGTCGGTGACGCGGCGCGGGATCAAGCACACCGATCTGTTGGCTGCGATTGCTGAGCGTGACCGGAAGCGGTCCGCCGACTAACCGGTCCGGAGGGTGCTAGCGCTAGCAGCACTGGCCGCTAGCGCTAGCACCCCCGCTAGCACCGAAACCGAATCATGAGCTGCCCTCTAGCGGATAGCAGCTCACAGCCTCACACACCCCAAAACCCGGCCGGGAGGCTGTCATGGACCCCCTGCTCACCGCCGCTATCACCCTGGCCACCATCCCCGCCCTGGTCACCCTCGGTTACGGCCTCGTCTGTTGGGTCGCCCCGTTCAAAACCTGCAAGCGGTGTGCCGGGACCGGGCAGACGACGACCCGGTTCCTGCGTCGGCCGCGTGCCTGCCGACGCTGCGACCGGGGCATGAGGCTGCGCACCGGACGCCGCCTCTACAACACCTTTCACCGACTGCGCAGCGAGGCGCGCCGGTGAACCGGCGGGCCGCCGGTCACACCGACTGGTGCGGCCGGGACCACCGCTGCAACCTCGGCGAACACCGCTCCGACGAAATCGTCATCGACATCGCCGGACGGGCGCGGGCCGTGCTCGTGCGGGTGCGAACGACTGCCGGACGCGACCACGCCGAGATCCGAGTCCGCGTGGCGCTCGCCCCGGCCCAGGTGGCGGCCCGCCGTCAGTTGGTCGGGCTGCTCGGTGACCTGCGGCAGGCCGTCACTCGTGCGGCGATCGCGGGTCGGCCTCGGCCAGGTCGGGCCGGGCCGTGAACGGCGGGCGGTGCGGTCATTGGATCGGCACCGCTGGCCGCTACTGCCACACCACCGACCGGCTGCGGCCCTACCTGCAAGGGCTGCGCTGTCCTGCCCACACACCCGCCGCTCTGGCCGGGCGGCCCGAGGTTCCGTCAACGCCTATCCACGCTCCGACCATCCCGCAAGGGAGTCTCACCATGACCCATGACCTGCTTACCGCAGCGCTCGGCCATGCCGAACGCGGCTGGCACGTCTTCCCGCTACGTCCCGACGACAAGCGACCCGCGTTCCCCGATCACCCCGCCGACCGGTGCGCCGGTCGTGACCCGCGCTGCCGTGCCGGGCATGTCGGGTGGGAGGCGCGGGCTACCACCGACCCGGACCGTATCCGCCGCGCCTGGACCGTCCGGCCGTACGGCATCGGCATCGCGTGCGGCCCGTCCCGTCTGGTCGTGGTCGACCTGGACACGCCGAAGGAGCCCGAGACGGGCGGGCGGGACGGCCTGGCGGTGCTCGCCGAGCTGGCCGACGCGCACGGCGCGACCATCGATCCGACGTACACCGTGACCACCGGTCGGGGCGGTACGCACCTGTACTACCTGCACCCGACCGGCGGGCCGCAGTTGCGGAACACAGCCGGCACGCTCGGGCCGATGGTCGACACCCGCGCCGCCGGTGGCTACGTCGTGGCCGCAGGTTCCACCGTCGCCAGCCGCCCCTACACGGTGGCGCTGGACTGCGACCCCGGCCCGCTGCCCGCGTGGCTGGCCGACCTACTCGCCCCCGCGCCGTTGCCGCCGCAGCGACCGGTGGTGGTCGACCTGCCCACCGACCGGGCCAGCGCGTACGTGCGTGCCGCCATCAGCCGGGAAGTCGACCGGGTGACCAGTGCCGCCGCCGGGGAGCGAAACCGCACCCTCTACGTGGCCGCCGTGGCGCTCGGGCAGTTGGTAGCCGGTGGCGCGCTCGCCGAAGACGACGCTCACAGCGTGCTGGAACAGGCGGGGGTGACGGCCGGGTTGCGCACCACCGAGGCGTACCGCACCATCCGATCCGGCCTCACCGCCGGTGCCCGCCGGCCTCGGGCGGTGGCCGCATGAGCGCCGCCCGTCTGCACCTGGTCACCAACCACCCGGACACCACCGCCGGGCAGTCGCCGGGCGGGCCGCTGTGGGATGTTCCAGTGCCCTTGACCGGGCCGACTGCGGCGCCCCCACCGTTCCCGGTCGACGTGTTCCCGCGATGGTTGGGCGACATGGTGACCGGCGTGGCCCAGTTCACCGCCACCGACCCGGCCATGGCCGGCACCCTCGCCATGGCCGTGCTCTCCGCGTGCGCGGGCGGCCGGCTGGAAGTCGAACCCGTGGCCGGGTGGCGGGAACCGGTCAACATCTTCGCCGCCGTCATCGCCGGCCCCGGCGAACGCAAGAGCCCGGTGCATCGGGCGATGACCGCACCACTGTTCGCCGCACAGACCACGCTCGCCGACGCGGCCCGACCTCGGATCGCCGAGGCCGCCGCGCTGCGAGACATCGCCGACCGGCACGCCGAGCAAGCCAAGACGGCAGCGGCGAAGGCCAGCGACCCGCACAAACGCGACGAAGCAGCGGCCGAGGCGGTCGCCGCCGCCATCGCCGCTGAGGCCATCACCGTCCCTGGCCTGCCGAAACTGATCGTGGACGACGCCACCCCCGAAGCGCTGATCGGGTTGATGGCCGCCAACGGCGGACGCATGGCGATCATCAGCGATGAAGGCGGGATCTTCGACACCCTCGCCGGCCGCTACTCCGGCGCACCCAACCTCGACCCGTACTTGAAAGGTCACGCGGGACAGCCGATGAGCAACGAACGGCAGACCCGCGAAGGCGCATCCGTCGAGAAACCAGCGCTCACCGTGTGCGTGATGGCGCAACCGACCGTGCTACGCAAGTTCGGCGGAAACGCCGACCTCGCCGGACGCGGCCTACCCGCCCGGTTCCTGTTCGCCCTACCCCGATCCCTCGCGGGATGGCGGCCGGTGGACACGCCCCCGGTGCCCGAGCAGGTGACCGCCGGCTACCGCCACCAGGTACACGACCTGGCCGCCACCCTCGCCGAATGGACCGACCCGGCCGTGGTCACCCTCACCGACGACGCCAGCCGCGTACGGCGGGCCGCCGCCGAGCAGGTCGAGACCGAGCTACGGCCCGGCGGAAGCCTGTACGAGATGCGGGAATGGGGTAACAAGCTCTCCGGTGCCACGCTGCGCCTGGCCGGGCTGTTGCACGTCGCGCACCACCCGGCGGACGGATGGCGCCGGCCGATCGACGCCGACCGCATGGCCGACGCCGTACGCCTCGCCGAGTTCTTCGCCGCGCACTACCGGACCGCGCTCACCACCATCGGCAGCGACACGGCGGTGGAGAACGCCCGATACGTGCTCGGCGTCCTCACCGGCAAGAGCATGGCCACCTTCACCCGCCGGGAGCTACACCGCCGAGTGTCCCGCCGGCTACCGAAGTCCGACGACGTGTCAGCGGTGCTCGCCGAACTGGCCGCGCTCGGATGGGTCCGCACCGGGCCGGACGGACGCTACGAACTCCACCCCCGCGCCACCGCCGAGCAGGAGCCCGGAAGCGTTGACACGCTGACACCCGACCCCGACAGCGACGTTTCCGCAGGTCAGGATGCCAGCGAGGATGTCAACGGGCCGCGTTGACAGCCGTTGACAGCCGTTGACAGGCGTTGACAACCCACCACCGGCCCGCCCGGTGTCAACGGGTGTCAACGCCTGTCAACGGGCACCGTTGACACCCACACACCCGGCACCACCTGCGGAAACGCCCCCATGTCGGCCGATTGTCAACGTGTCAACGCTTCCCGGCCCCACCACCGGACGCCACCGGCCACCCGACCGGCTCGCCCGTGGCCGGAAACGGCCGGTTGAGAGCGACTGAGAGCGCCACGCCCTACGCCCAACACCGGGACACCCGAGATCTTGCCTCTACGGCGCTCTCAGCGGGCCGTTCCATGCCCTTCTGTGGCGATGCCTCCCTGTTCCTCCACAAGTGACCGCCACCGACCGGAAGGCCCTCACCGTGCGAATCAGGCTGCACGGCACACCCGCTGAAACAACCGCAGCACTCGACGCCCTCGCCCACGTGCTGCACATCCGCCACGCCTCCCGGCCCTACCCAGACCGCCGCCCCCTGTTCCAGCGCATCTACCTCGACGCCACCCCGAGGGAGGACACCCCCCGATGAGCACCCCCGACAACCGCATGGTTTTGACCATCGAGCAAGCCGCAGAGCGACTCGGTATCGGCCGCACCACGATGTACGCCCTGATCAAGACGGGCCAGATTCGCACCGTCACCATCGGCCGACTGCGCCGAGTCCCCACCTTCTGCCTTGACGAGTACGTACAGAGCCTTCTGTCCAGCCCGACGCAACTCGACCAAGCCGCCTGACGAAAGGAGCCCGACGAATGGGAAGAAAGCCGAACGGCGCATCCAGCATCTACAAGGGCGGTGACGGCTACTGGCACGGCCGGGTAACGGTCGGCGTCAAGGACGATGGCAGGCCCGACCGGCGGCACGTTCAGGCGAGGACCGAGGCCGAGGTAATCCGCAAGGTTCGTGCCCTGGAACGGGAGCGCGACAACGGAACGGTTCGGAAGCCGGGCAGCCGCTGGACGGTCGAGAAGTGGCTTACGCACTGGGTCGAGAACATCGCCGGCCCGGTGGTGCGGACGAACACCCTCGACGGCTACCGGGTCGCCGTTCGTCGGCACCTGATTCCCGGTGTCGGTGCCCACCGCCTTGACCGCCTGGAGCCCGAACACCTGGAACGGCTCTACGTCCGGATGATGGCCAACGGCAGCGCGGCTGGCACCGCCCACCAGGCGCACCGAACCATACGCACGGCACTCGGCGAGGCGGTCCGTCGTGGGCACCTCGCCCGGAACCCTGCCGCGCTGGCCAAGCCGCCCCGCCTGCCGGATTCCGAGGTGCAGCCGTACTCCGTCCCGGAGGTACAGGCGATCCTGCGCGCGGCATCGTCACGGCGGAACAGCGCGCGATGGGCGGTGGCGCTGGCGCTCGGTCTGCGCCAGGGCGAAGCGCTCGGCCTGAAATGGTCGGACGTGGATTTGGACAACGGATCGTTGACCGTCCGCCGGGCACTGCTTCGGCCGAAATGGCGGCACGGGTGCGACAGGAAGTGCGAACAGAAGTTGCCCGGTCAATGCCCCGAGCGGGTGAACGAGCGCCCGGTTGCGGCTGACACGAAATCGCGTGCTGGTCGACGCTCAATCGGTCTGCCGGACGCCCTGGTCGACCTGCTGCGACGGCACCGGAAAGAACAGGACGCCGAGCGCGAAACCGCCGCGCAACTCTGGCAGGACGAAGGATGGGTATTCGCCTCACCGACCGGCGAGGCGATCCACCAGGCGACTGACTACGACGAGTGGAAACGGCTTCTCAAGCTCGCCGGAGTGCGGGACGGCCGACTGCATGACGCCCGGCACACCGCCGCCACCGTGCTCCTGGTTCTCGGCGTCTCCGGCCGCGCCGTGATGGGCATCATGGGCTGGTCCAACTCGGCGATGGCCGTCCGCTACCAGCACATGACCGACCAGGTACGCCGGGACATCGCGCAGCAACTCGGCGGACTGCTCTGGGGCGACCCGCCGACCGGGCCGGGGGAGAAGGCCACCGAGCCGCCGCCCGACCAGCCGGAACAGGGCAAGTGAGACGACAACTGAAACGAGAGCGACCGTAGACACGACTCAGGGCCGGCCCCTTCGGGGGCCGGCCCTGTCGTTTTTCCAGCTCAGGCGAGCGGAGGATACGAGATTCGAACTCGTGAGGGTGTAAACCCAACACGCTTTCCAAGCGTGCGCCCTAGGCCTCTAGGCGAATCCTCCGTCGAACAGAGTACAGGTCCCTGCCGACCCGCCAACCCCACCACCCCCTGAGGATCGGGGACGGGTCGGGTAGGCTGGAGCCACCTCCCGTGCGGCGGTATCTCGTGAACCTCCCCAGGGCCGGAAGGCAGCAAGGATAAGCGAGCTCTGCCGGGTGCACGGGAGGCCTTTCTGTCTCCGGCACCGTGCCTCCCCTCCCACCCGGCGTGGTCGGGCGCTGAGCTGTCGGTGTTAACAAGGGGCCCTTCCTCTACCGGAGGCGTTAACAGGGTGCCCTTCCTTGCATCCCGGAACACCCGGTTCAGCGGGGTGGGTGGTCAGTGGGGTGTGCGCGGGGCGAGAATGGCGCGGTCGAGAGGAGGCGGGACGCCGTGGCACTGGCGCTCTACCGCAAGTACCGGCCGCGTACCTTCGCCGAGGTCATCGGGCAGGAGCACGTCACCGAGCCGCTGTCGCAGGCGCTGCGCAGCGGACGGCTCAACCACGCGTACCTCTTCTCCGGGCCGCGTGGCTGCGGCAAGACCTCCAGCGCCCGGATCCTGGCCCGGTCGCTCAACTGCGAGCACGGTCCGACCCCGGAGCCCTGCGGCACCTGTGACTCGTGTCGCTCGCTGAGCGGCGACGGGGCCGGCTCGCTCGACGTCATCGAGATCGACGCGGCCAGTCACGGCGGTGTGGACGACGCCCGCGAGCTGCGGGAGAAGGCGTTCTTCGCGCCGGCCAACAGCCGCTTCAAGATCTATGTCATCGACGAGGCGCACATGGTCTCGTCGGCTGGCTTCAACGCCCTGCTCAAGCTGGTCGAGGAGCCGCCGGAGTACGTCAAGTTCATCTTCGCCACCACCGAGCCGGAGAAGGTCCTCGGCACGATCAAGTCGCGGACCCACCACTACCCGTTCCGGCTGATCCCGCCGAAGACCCTCCGGCCATACCTGGAGCAGCTCACCGAGGCCGAGGGCGTGCAGGTCGAGCCGGCGGTGTTTCCGCTGGTCGTGCGCGCCGGTGGGGGCAGCGCCCGGGACAGCCTCTCGGTGCTCGACCAGCTCATCGCCGGTGCCGGCCCGGACGGGGTCAGCTATGCCCGGGCCGCCGCGCTGCTCGGCGTCACCGACGCGGCGTTGATCGACGAGATGTGCGACGCGCTGGCGGCCGGGGACGGCGCGGCGGCGTACGCGACCGTCGACCGGGTGGCCGAGGCCGGGCACGACCCGCGCCGGTTCGCCTCCGACCTGCTGGAACGTCTGCGCGACCTGATCGTGCTCCAACAGGTGCCGGACGCCGCCACCAAGGGGCTCATCGACGGGCCGGACGACCAGATCGAGCGGATGGCCGCCCAGGCCCAGCAGCTCGGGCCGGGCACGCTGTCCCGGTGCGCCGACATCGTGCACGACGGCCTGGTGGAGATGCGGGGTACCACCGCGCCCCGGCTGCTGCTGGAGCTGATCTGCGCCCGGATGCTCCTGCCCGGCGTCGACGACTCCACCGGCGGCCTGCTCCAGCGCCTGGAACGCATGGAACGTCGGCTCACGCTCGCCGGCACGGACGCGCCGTCGGCCGCCGTCGGCTCCGCACCCGCGACCGAGCCCGCCGCCGTACGCTCCGCGCCTCCCGCCGCGCCCGCGGCTGCCGCCGCGCACCGGGCCGGGACCGGCACGCCGGCTGCCGCCCCCACCTCGACCGGTCCCGCCCCGACGGGAAGTGCCGCTGTCACGCCCGACTCCGACGGCACCGCCCACACGGGCGGAGGCGCCGCAGGTGGCTCCGGCGGCGATGCGGGTCAGGCCGAGCCGGTCGCGCCGCGTCGTCAGGTGCCGCCGTCGGCCGTCATGCCCGACCCGGCGACCCCGGAGCCGCCCCGCCCCGGTGCGGCGGCATCCGGCGAGCTGGACGCGGTGGCGGTGCGCCGGGTCTGGCCCGAGGTGGTCGGCAAGGTCAACCGGAGCAACAAGCGGATCGCCGCGCTGATGCGGGACGCGGTGGTGCGGGACCTCGACGGTGACACGCTCGTGGTGACCGTGAAGTCGACCGTGCTGGCCAAGATGATGACCGACCACGCCCGGGTGCTCACCGACGCGCTCTACGAGGAGTTGGGCGGGCGCTGGCAGATCCGGTGCGAGGTGGCCGGCGAGCGGGGCGGCATGTCGCCCGGCAACCCGCGTGCCGCCGGCTCGGCTCCCGCCCGTCCGACGCCCGCCGCCGAGGCTCCGAGCCGTCCCGCCGCCGAGGCTCCGAGCCGTCCCGCCGCCGAGGCTCCGAGCCGCCCCGCCGCTGAGGGGCCTGGCCGTCCCGCTGGTGCGGGGACTCCGGTCGACAGCGGTTCGTCTGACGGCACGGCCCACCCGGGCTCCGCTGGCCGCGCTCCCGGAGGCTCCGCTGCTGCGGGTCCCGCCGGTGCGGCAGCGGCCGGTCGACCCGGCGGCGTCGACGCGGGCACCGGCGGTGGTGCGAACGCTGGCCCCGGTGCTGCTGACGCAGGCCGTGCCGGGGGCACGGCCGGTGGGAGCCCCGGTGGCGCGACTGGTAGCGCACGCTCCGGTGGTGCGGCCCACACGGGTGCGCCCGGTTCTGCGCACCCCGGTGCTGCCGGACGACCGCAGGGCCGGGCAGGTGGCGGTGGAGGTCCGTCGGCCGCGTCGAGCGAGGACGACGACGAGGGCTGGCCGGAACCGGCGCGTCCCGGTGGCTCGACGCCGCCCGCCGAGTCGGGCGGGTCGGGCGGGTCGGACGAGGGCTGGCCGGAGGCGGCCCGGCCGGGCGGTGCGTCCGCGTCGACCGTCGCCCCGGCAGCGCAGGCCACGGTCGCGGACGGCCGGTCCGCTCCGGCGTCGGGCGGTCACGCCGTGGAGGCCGCGGCAGGCCGGTCCGGTGCGGCGGCCCCGCCCCGGCAGGCTCCGGCGGGCAACGGCAATGGCAGCGGCAGCGGCGGTGCCGGTGGCGCACCGGTCAGCAGCGCGATCGCGGCGGCCCGGGCGGCGGCGGCCGGGCGGGGTACGCGTACCGCTGGGGCGGGCACACGTACCGCTGCGGCGGGCCGGCGGACTGCGGACGCGGAGTTTGCCGGTGAGCCGCCGTACGATCCGGACTTCGACGGTCCGGGGCGCGGTGGCGGGCGTCCCGGCGGTGGCCCGCCGGCCACGGCGCCGGTCTACGAGGGTTTCGACCCGGGCGACGAGCCGGGGGACGAGGTCATCGACGAGAAGACCGCCCGGGAGTCCGGCGAGGCGCAGGCGGTACGTCTGCTGCGGGAGGCGTTCGGCGCCGAGAAGATCGACGAGGTGCCGACCCGCTGACCCACGCGCCGCGCCCGATGGGTGGGGTGCGGTAGCCGGGGTGTGGCCGCCGAGGTGTGGTCGGTGGGCATGGTTAGGGTGGGCGTGGTCTTGTAGACGAGTCGAGGGAGCGATCGTGCGGCCTGGTGGACAGCCGAACATGCAGCAGATGCTGAAGCAGGCGCAGAAGATGCAGCAGCAGATCGCCCAGGCGCAGGCCGAGTTGGCCGAGGCCGAGGTGACCGGCACCGCCGGTGGCGGTCTGGTCACCGCGACCGTGTCCGGCGCCGGTGAGATCAAGAGCATCAAGATCGACCCGAAGGCGGTCGACCCGGAGGACGTGGAGACCCTGGAGGATCTGGTCCTCGCAGCGCTGCACAACGCCACCGCGGCGGCCCGTGAGCTGACCGACCAGAAGATGGGCCCGGTCGCGGGCGGGATGGGCGGCCTCGGCCTGCCCGGGTTCTGAGCCACCCGATGTACGAGGGTGCCATCCAGGATCTGATTGACGAGCTGGGGCGCTTGCCGGGTGTGGGCCCGAAGAGCGCCCAGCGGATCGCCTTCCACGTCCTGTCGGCGGATCCGGCCGACGTGAACCGGCTGGCCGGCGCGCTGCGCAAGGTCAAGGACCTGGTGCGCTTCTGCACCAGTTGCTACAACGTCGCCGAGTCGGAGCAGTGCCGGATCTGCCGTGATCCGCGTCGCGGCAACGAGGTGATCTGCGTGGTCGAGGAGCCGAAGGACGTCGTCGCGATCGAGCGGACCGGTGAGTTCCGGGGGCGGTACCACGTGCTCGGCGGGGCGATCAATCCGCTGGAGGGCATCGGGCCGGACAACCTGCGCATCCGGGAGCTGTTGGTCCGGCTGAGCGACGGCGAGGTGCGGGAGTTGATCCTCGCCACCGACCCGAACACCGAGGGCGAGGCGACCGCGACGTACCTCGCCCTCATGGTCAAGCCGATGGGGATCTCGGTGACCAGGTTGGCCAGTGGCCTCCCGGTCGGCGGCGACCTGGAGTACGCCGACGAGATCACCTTGGGCCGTGCTTTCGAGGGCCGCCGCGCGGTCTGACCGACGGCGGGTGGGTGTGACACCAGCGGCGGCGGCTCACCCGACCACGTAACAGATTGATATCGATTGTATGGGGTGATTGGCCCCTTTTGTCGCATAGCCTCTGAGCGTGTCTGCTGGTGGCCGGTCACTAAGGACACGATCCGGTACCAAGAGCTTCGCGCGCCGTTTCCCGGCGGTCGAAGTGGGAGCTATGGTCACCGCCATCGGTGACCCTGTCACCACGTTGTCCGTAACCCCAAGGACGAGGTGAAGCACCCATGCGTGCATCCAGGCCGAAGGTCGCTATCGCGGCTGTGGCGGCCGCGGCCCTCGCGGTAGCAGGCTGTGCCGAAAGCGATCGCGAAGGTTCCAGCGGTAGTAGCAACGAGACCCTCGTCTTCGGCGTCGCCGGAGACCCGAAGGTGCTCGACCCCAGCTTCGCCAGCGACGGTGAGTCGCTGCGTGTGGCGCGTCAGGTCTTCGAGACGCTGGTCCGCCCGGAGGAGGGCGGCACCAAGGTCAGCCCCGGCCTCGCCGAGTCCTGGGAGCCCGACGCGACGGGTACGACCTGGACGTTCAAGCTGCGTTCCGGCGTGAAGTTCCACGACGGCACCGACTTCAACGCCGAGGCCGTCTGCACGAACTTCGACCGTTGGTACAACGCCAAGGGCCTCATGCAGAGCCCGGACGTGACGGCGTACTGGCAGGACATCATGGGCGGCTTCGCCGCCAACGAGGACGACACTCTCCCGGAGAGCCTCTTCAAGTCCTGCACCGCCACCGACGCGACCACGGTCAGCCTGGCCTTCACCCGGGTCTCCAGCAAGATCCCGGCCGCCCTGATGCTGCCGTCCTTCTCGATCCACAGCCCGAAGGCGCTGCAGGAGCACGACGCCAGCAACGTCACGGGCAGCGCGGACGACATCAAGTACCCGGCGTACGCGACCGAGCACCCGACCGGTACCGGTCCGTTCAAGTTCAAGTCCTGGGACGTCCCGAACAAGACGCTGACCCTGGAGCGCAACGAGGACTACTGGGGCGACAAGGCCAAGCTCAAGAGCCTGATCTTCCGCACCATCTCGGACGAGAACGCGCGCAAGCAGGCGCTGCGTTCCGGTGACATCCAGGGCTACGACCTGGTCGGACCGGCCGACGTCGAGCCGCTCAAGGGCGAGGGCTTCAACGTCCTGACCCGCCCGGCCTTCAACATCCTCTACCTGGCGATCAACCAGAAGGGGAACCCGAAGCTGGCCGACCTCAAGGTCCGGCAGGCGCTGGCGCACGCGATCAACCGTCAGGCGCTGGTCGACTCGAAGCTGCCCCCGGGCGCCCAGGTCGCGGTGAACTTCTTCCCCGAGACCGTCGAGGGTTGGAACGGCGACGTCACCAAGTACGACTACGACGTCGACAAGGCCAAGTCGCTGCTGGCCGAGGCCGGCGCGTCGGACCTGACCCTGCGGTTCCACTACCCGACCGAGGTCACCCGGCCCTACATGCCGAACCCGAAGGACCTGTTCGAGCTGGTCTCGGCGGACCTCCAGGCGGCCGGCATCAAGATCGAGCCGATCCCGCTGAAGTGGAGCCCGGACTACCTCAACGCCACCACCTCCGGCTCCGCGCACGACCTGCACTTCCTCGGCTGGACCGGTGACTACGGCGACGGGTACAACTTCATCGGTACGTTCTTCGACCGGCAGAAGGACGAGTGGGGCTTCAACAACCCCGCGCTGTTCGAGAAGTTCAAGCAGGCGGACACCACCGCGGACCAGGCGGCCAAGGTGGCTCTCTACAAGGAGATCAACGCCGACATCATGAACTTCCTGCCCGGTGTGCCGATCTCGCACGCGCCGCCGGCCATCGTGTTCGGCAAGGACGTGACCGGGGTCAAGGCGAGCCCGCTCACCGACGAGCGGTTCTCCACCGCCGAGTTCAAGTCCTGATCTGACGCATATAGAACGCGGGCGGGCGCTGTACCACAGCGCCCGCCCGCTACCCTCAGCACACCCTTCGAGGCCGCCGTGTTCCGGTTCATCGTCAGACGCCTCCTGCAGCTGATACCCACGCTGTTCGGGCTCTCCATCCTGTTGTTCATCTGGCTCCGGCGGTTGCCCGGTGGCCCCGAGACCGCCATCCTTGGCGAGCGGGGCACACCCGAGATGCGCGCCGCGATCCGCCGCAATCTCGGCCTCGACGAGCCGATCCTGATCCAGTACGGCCGGTTCGTGCGGCGGATGGTCCGCCTGGACCTGGGTACGTCGATCTCCACCAAGCGCGAGGTCACCACCGAGTTCCTCCAGCGCTTCCCCGGCACCGTCGAGCTGACCGTCACCGCGATGGTGATCGCGATCGGCATCGGTATTCCGCTGGGCTACCTGGCCGCCCGCCGACGCGGCCGCTTCCTCGACCACGCCTCCGTCGGCGGGTCGCTGATCGGCATCTGCATCCCGGTCTTCTTCCTGGCGTACGTGCTGAAGGCGATCTTCTCGGAGAACCTCGGCTGGTTCCCCTCCAGCGGCCGGCAGGACCCGACGCTCGGCGCCACCCGGATCACCAACTTCTTCGTGCTGGACGGGCTGATGACCCGGGAGTGGGACGCCGCCGCCGACGCGCTGTGGCATCTGGTCCTACCCGGGCTCGCGCTGGCCAGCATCCCGCTGGCGATCATCGTCCGGATCACCCGGGCCAGCGTGCTGGAGGTGCTGAACGAGGACTTCGTGCGTACGGCCGAGGCCAAGGGCCTGACCGAGAACGTCGTACGCCGCCGGCACGTGCTGCGTAACGCGATGCTCCCGGTGGTGACCTCGATCGGTCTGCTCACCGGCGGTCTGCTCTCCGGCGCGGTGCTCACCGAGACCGTCTTCGCGTTCAGCGGGATCGGCGCCTTCCTCGCCGAGGCCATCAACCAGCGCGACTATCCGGTCCTGATGGGCTTCATCATGATCATTGCGGTGGTGTACGTGCTGGTGAACCTGATCGTGGACCTCTCGTACAGCCTGATCGACCCGAGGGTGAGGGTCCGATGACGATCATCAGTGGCAAGAAGCGCGAGAAGATCGACCGGCTCGCCGAACTCGCCGCGCGCGAGGAGGAGCGGGGTGTCAGCCTGTGGCAGGACGCCTTCCGGCGGCTGCGGCGCAACCCGGCGGCCATCATCGGCGCGGTCATCCTGGCCATCTTCGTGCTGGTGGCGCTGATCGGCCCGTTCCTGGTGCCGTACGGCCCGACGGACACGATGGGCATCCGCGAAGGCGTGATCCGGCCGGGCGTCATCCCCGGCCCGTCCAGCGAGCACTGGTTCGGCTACGACCACCAGGGTCGGGACGTGTTCAGCCGGATGGTGGTGGGCGCCCGGCAGACCCTGCTGGTCGGCGTGGTGGCCACCCTGATCGGTCTGGCCGTCGGTGCGCTGATCGGTGGCGTCGCGGGTGCCGCCGCAGGTCTGGGTGGCCGCTGGGGGCGCTGGATCGACAGCGTCCTGATGCGGTTCATCGACATGCTGCTGGCGCTGCCCAGCCTGCTGCTCGCGGTCAGCATCGCCGCCCTGCTCGGCCGGAGCCTGACCACCGTGATGATCGCGGTCGGCATGGTCTCGGTGCCGGTCTTCGCCCGGCTGCTGCGCGGCTCGATGATCGTGCAGTCGAACAGCGACTACGTCTTGGCCGCCACCTCGCTCGGCGTACGCAAGTCGAAGATCGCGCTGACCCACGTACTCCCCAACTCGCTCGCCCCGGTCATCGTCCAGGCGACGCTGACCCTGGCCACCGCGATCATCGAGGCCGCCGCGCTCTCCTTCCTCGGGCTCGGCAACCCCAACTCGGCCACCCCCGAGTGGGGCGTCATGCTGGCCGACGCGCAGCAGTACCTCGGAGTACGGCCGGAGCTGGCCATCTATCCGGCGGTCGCCATCATCATCACCGCCCTGGGATTCACCCTGCTCGGTGAGGCGATGCGCGAGGCCCTCGATCCGAAGCTGCGGAAGTAGGAGGGTTCGTAATGGCACTACTCGAAGTGAACGACCTCTCCGTCACCTTTGCCCGGCGCGGTCAGCGCGCCGTGCACGCCGTCGACGGGGTGTCCTTCTCGGTCGACGCCGGTCAGGTGGTCGGCCTCGTCGGTGAGTCCGGCTGCGGCAAGTCGGTGACCTCGCTGGCCATCATGGGCCTGCTACCCAAGCAGCCCGGCCTGCGGGTCGGCGGCAAGGCGGTGTTCGACGGCACGGACCTGCTCCAGCTCGACGACCGGTCGCGGCGGGACATCCGGGGCCGCGACGTCGCGATGATCTTCCAGGACCCGCTGTCGTCCCTGAACCCGGTCGTACCGATCGGACTCCAGGTCACCGAGGTGCTGACCCGGCACCGGGGGATGAAGGGCGCCGCCGCGGCGAAGGAGGCCGCCGCACTGCTGGACCGGGTCGGCATCCCCGACCCCACCCGGCGGCTCAAGGAGTACCCGCACCAGCTCTCCGGCGGGATGCGGCAGCGCGCCTTGATCGCGATGGCGGTGGCCTGTCAGCCCCGGCTGCTGATCGCCGACGAGCCGACCACGGCGCTGGACGTCACCATCCAGGCGCAGATCCTGGAACTGCTCAAGGACCTGGTCCGGGACTCCGGCACCGCGCTGGTGATGATCACGCACGATCTGGGCGTAGTCGCCGGCATGTGCGACACGATCAACGTGCTCTACGGCGGCCGGGTGGTGGAGACCGCCCGGCGACGGCCACTGTTCCGCGAGCCCCGGCACCCGTACACGGTGGGGTTGCTCGGCTCGGTGCCGCGCCTGGACGCCGGACGCGGCGAGCGGCTCACCCCGATCCCCGGTTCGGTGCGTGACCTGCTGCCCTGGCCCGAGGGCTGCGCCTTCGCGCCGCGCTGCACCCGTCGGGTGGACGCCTGCGTCGGCCAGCCGCCGGAGCTGGTGCTCACCCACGCCGGCCGCAGCTACCGTTGCGTCAACCCGGCCCCGTTGCCGGACCCCACGCCGACCACGCCGTCCACCGAAGCCGCACCGTCGTCCGTCGAGGCACCGTCGCCTGCTGAGGCGTCGGCGTCCGTCGGGGTCGAGCCGTCTGCCCAGGGGCCGTCGTCCGTCGAGGGCGAGCCGTCTGCCGAGGTCGGGGCGTCCGCCGAGGCCGGGGCGTCTGCCGGGACTGCGGCGGTCGCCGAGGCACCGTCGGTCGCCGAGGCGGCCGTGCCCGTCGAGGCGTCGGGTACCGGCCAGGTGCCCGCGCCGCGCGAGGAGGAGAAGTCATGACCGAGAGCGACGTCCTCGTCGAGGTACGGGACCTCAAGGTGCATTTCCCGATCAAGCGGGGGGTGCTGTTCGACCGGACGGTCGGCCACGTCAAGGCGGTCGACGGAGTCGACCTGAGCATCTCGCGCGGCAAGACGTACGGCCTGGTCGGTGAGTCGGGCTGCGGCAAGTCCACGCTCGGCCGGGCGCTGCTCCAGCTCAACCCGCCCACCGCGGGCGAGGTGCGCTTCGACGGGGTGGAGTTGACCACGCTGGCGCCGCGCAAGCTGCGGACCATGCGGCGGCGGATGCAGATGATTTTCCAGGACCCGATGTCCAGCCTCGACCCGAGGCAGAACGTCGAGTCCATCCTCACCGAGGGCCTGCAGACGCACGGCATCGGGGGCGACCGGGACGGCCGCCGGAAGATCATCGGCGAGACGCTGGACAAGGTGGGCCTGCCCCGTTGGGCGTTGTCCCGCTACCCGCACGAGTTCTCCGGCGGTCAGCGACAGCGCATCGGCATCGCCCGCGCGTTGGTGCTCGGGCCGGAGCTGATCGTCGCCGACGAGCCGGTCTCCGCCCTGGACGTGTCGATCCAGGCGCAGGTGATCAACCTGCTCGACGAGTTGCAGGACAGTCTCGGCCTCACCTATCTGGTGATCGCGCACGACCTGGCGGTGGTGCGGCACATCTCCGACACCGTCGGCGTGATGTACCTGGGCGGCCTGGTCGAGGAGGCGCCCAGCGACCGGCTCTACACCGAGCCGCTGCACCCGTACACCCGGGCGCTGATGTCGGCGGTGCCGGTGCCGGACCCGGACGTGGAGGACCGCCGGGAGCGGATTCTGCTCTCCGGTGACCTGCCGTCGCCGGCCAACCCGCCGTCGGGTTGCCGCTTCCACACCCGGTGCCCGTGGGCGCAGCCGACCCGGTGCGCCGACGAGCGGCCGGTGCTGCGGGAGATCGGCGGCAGTCGGGTCGCCTGTCACTTCGCCGAGCAGATCGCCAGCGGCGAGCTGCGGCCGCACAAGGTGAGTGCGGAGATCGTCCGCCCGGAGGGCGAGGGCGAGGAGCCCAGCGTGGTCTCCGCACCCAGCGAGCCGGGCACGTTTGTCTAGCCGAGATGTTAAGAGGGGTCCCTTTCTATGCCGCAGGCGTTAGAAAGGGACCCCTCCTTACAACCGGGTGCGACCAGGATCAGCCCTCGGGGCGGTTCAGTAGGCCGACCGCGATGCTGTGCACCGCGTCCAGCCCGGCCGCGTCGGCCAGCGCGGCGCTGCCGCCGGTGACCGCGTACCACTCGTCGGCGTCCTTGTACTGCACGTGGAGGGTGACCCGGCCGTCGGCGAGGTCGGTGCGCAGGGTCAACTCCCCGGTGACCACGCCGACCTCGTCGGTCATCACCCCGCCCGGTCCGGGCACGATGTCCGTGGTCCGGCTCTGCGGACCGGTGGCACCACCGGCGTCGGCGGTCATGCCGGCACCGGGCACCTCCACCTCACCCGCAGCAGCGCCGTCGGCGGTCATCCCGGCGGTGGCCGGGCCGGGGCTGCCGCCGGCCGCCGCGGCGTCGTCTCCGCCCGCGTCAGGCGTCCGTTCGGGGGCCGGGGTGCCGCCGGCTCCGGTTACGGCTTGCTCTCCCATGTGCAGCCCTCCAACATGTCGGCCAGCGCGGCCTTCTCAGCACTGGTGATCGTGAGCTTCCAGTGGTGCTTCACCGCCACCCAGTCGCCGGCATACTGGCACCAGTATGACCGGTTTGGCGGTTTCCACTGAGACGGATCCTGATCACCCTTTGCCCGGTTGGAGGAGGCCGAAACCGCGAAGAGCTGCGGCCGGTCGAGGTCGTTCGCGAAATCACTACGCTTCGAGTCCTCCCACTCGTCCGCGCCGGAGCGCCACGCGTTGGCGAGCGGGACCATGTGGTCGATGTCCACGCTGGACGGGTCGGTGAAGGTCCGTCCGTCGTACACGCTCTCCCAGTTGCCACCCACCACGTTGCACCCGGAGTGCTGGATGTCCTTGCCGTCGCGTTCCAGGACGGTGTCACGGACGTCGCAGTTCTGGCCGGTCTTGCGCCAGTGCGAGAAACGGTTGCGGCTGTAGCCGCGCATCGGGTTGGCTTCGGCGACGGTCAGTTCGGAGAGCATCTGGGTGGCGGTGCCGCCGTCACCGCTGGTGGGTGACACCTCCGGCTCCACCAACTCGACGCAACCGGCCGCGCCTAGGGTCAGCGCCGCGACGAGCGCGAGCGCCCCCAGGGCGCGAGGTCCTGATCTGGTACGCACAGACGACACCTCTCCAGCTTGCGGGCTTTCGGCGATCCCGCACAGTACCCGGGCCCAGTTTCGGCGATTCGTGGTGTCTCACGTATGGCGCACGGCACATTGGTAGTCATGCCCGACACCGCGCCCGCACTCCGGCTGAAGTCGCACGCTGGCCGAGGCACCCTGGCCGCCGCCGTGCTCGCCTCCGGCATGGTCTTCCTGGACACCACCGTGGTCAACGTGGCCCTGCCCCGACTCGGCGCCGAACTGGGCGCCTCGGTGGCGGGACTACAGTGGACGGTCAACGGCTATCTGCTCACGTTGGCCGCGTTCGTGCTGCTCGGCGGGGCGCTCGGCGACCGTTTCGGGCGACGGCGGATCTTCCTGCTGGGCGTGGTCTGGTTCACCGTCGCCTCGGTGCTGTGCGGGCTGGCACTGCGTACCGACTGGTTGGTGGCCGCGCGCTTCCTCCAGGGTGCCGGCGGCGCGCTGCTGACTCCCGGCTCGCTGTCGCTGCTCCAGGCCAGCTTCCACCCGGACGACCGGGGCAAGGTGATCGGGGCGTGGTCCGGCCTGTCCGGTGTCTCCACCGCGCTCGGCCCGTTCATCGGCGGGTGGCTGATCGACGCGCTCTCCTGGCGGTGGATCTTCTTCCTGAACCTGCCGCTGGCCGTGCTGGTGGTGCTGGCCGCGCTGCGCTGGGTGCCGGAGAGCCGGGACGAGAGCGCCTCGCGTAGCCGGGGCACCCGCCGACGCTTCGACGTGGCCGGCGCGCTGCTCGGCGCGCTGGCGCTGGCCGGGGTCACGTACGCGCTCGTGGACGCGCCGGGGCGTGGGATCAGGTCACCGGCCGTGCTGGTGGCGGCCCTGGTCGCGGTGCTGGCGGCGTTGGCGTTCGTGCTCGTGGAACGGCGTCGCGGCGAGACCGCGATGCTGCCCACCGGCCTGTTCGGCAGCCGGCTCTTCTCGGTGCTGAACGTCTTCACCGTGCTGGTGTACGCCGCACTCGGCGGGTTCACCTTCTTCTTCGCCGTCTATCTGCAGAACGTGGTCGGCTGGTCGGCGCTGCTCACCGGCCTGGCCCTGCTGCCGATGACGGTGCTGCTGCTGATCGGTTCGCCGAAGGCCGGGGCGCTGTCGGCGAAGATCGGGCCGAGGCTGCCGCTGGCCGTCGGTCCGGTGCTGGCCGCCGTCGGGCTGCTGGTGCTGCGGGAGGTCGACGCGGGTGCGTCGTACTGGCGGCAGGTGCTGCCCGGGGTGGTGCTGTTCGGTGCCGGGCTGACCCTGGTGGTGGCGCCGCTGACCGCGTCCGTGCTGGCCGCCGTGGCGGACCGATTCGCCGGGGTGGCCAGCGGCTTCAACAACGCCGCATCCAGGGTGGGCGGTCTGCTGGCGGTGGCCGCGTTGCCGCTGCTGGTCGGGCTCAGCGGTACGGGCTACGAGCAGCCCGCCGAACTCACCGCCGCCTACCGGGGCGCGCTGCTCTGGTGTGCCGGCCTGCTGGTGGCCGGGGCGGTCATCGCCGCCCTGCTGGTACGCCGTCCGACCCGCCGTCCACCGCCCGCACAACCCTGCCACTCCATGCCCGTCTCCACCCCGGACGACCCGGCCGCCCGGGCCCGACCTCATCTCCACCTGGGTCGACTGGAAACGCGCCAACGAAGTCGACCCGGTACGCCTACGCCCGACCCCGCACGAATTCG
>NZ_JBSFSO010000038.1:0-68638 GCF_053589795.1 Micromonospora sp. NPDC003241
CCTGGATACCGGTGTTGTATCCAGGCCCGACTCCAACGCCGCCGGTCGTCGTCTGGACCCGGCGCGGCCCGGTGAACGATCCTGGACACCGCATTAGATCCGTACGCCGAGGGAACGGCTTGGCGACGTGAGTCGTCCTTCCTGCGTCCGGCTCACTCGGGCGGGTTGCCGACTAACGTCTTCAGGTCGGCGGCGAGCTTCTCGAGCGGTCTCGACGGCTGCAGCGGGTGGATCGCGTTCGCGTCTCGATAGAAGGCGCGGATCGGGGCGATACGCCGTCGATGCTCGACGAGGATCTGCGGCAGCTGACCGCGTGTCTCGGCGAGCCGCCGGTCCTGCCCGATGGCGTCCTCGTCGAGCGTGATCTCGATGACGATGCCTGGCGTGTGGCCGTGTTCGTCGAGTAGTTCGGCGTGCCGACGTGTGCGTGGACAGCCGTACAGCACCCAGCCCTCTGGCGATCGGTTCAGGATGTCCGTGACGAACTCTGCCTGCACCTCGTCCGGTACCAGCTCGCCGGCCTGCATGTGGGCCACGAGAACCGCCGGCCCCATCCGGTGCCCTCCTGCATTGCCGCTCGAGCAAGGCCTCCCACATTGTGCGCCGGCAGCGTCAGGGCTTCGCCGAGCCGAGCCACGGCCGTCCACGCGTCGAGCACCCCGGGCTCCACGATCACCGTCACCTTTCGCACGCTGCCTCCCACCCGCTCCCTGCCGAGCCGCCGCAGTGCTCAGGCTGTCCGGTACAGATGAATGTCGAGCGGCAGGCCGTTGCGTTCGAGGATCAGCAACAGCATCCACAGGTTCGGCACCCTACGGACCTGGACCGAGACCGGCTTCTGGGCGCCGCGGGTCGAGATCGTGAGCCGAACCCGACGCAGTCGCACCACGGCGATGTCGGAGAAGGCCGCGTACGCCCCGGCCGAGGCGATCCCGTCCGGGGTCACCGTGAGCGAACCGAATTCGACCCGGCCTGCCGACTCCAGTTCGGCGAGCACCTGCGGGAGACGGGCCGCCGCCGAGCGGCGCTCGACCTCCTCGCAGAGCTCCTCTCCGTCGACCAGCGGCGGCTTCTCCAGGTTGATTCTGGTGCCGTCGGTGAGCCGCAGCCGGCAGCGGTGCATCGTCGTCGCGCCACTCTCGGAGTACATGCGAAGGTGGTAACGCCAGATCTCGGCTATCTCGGTCCAGGCGATCGCGTGGGTGAGTCGGATGTGCTCCTCGGCGGCCAGCAGGCCGCCCTCGCACAGATAGAACCGGCGCTGGACCAGCCGCCACGTGTCCACCGCCCCCCAGCCGGCACCCAGCATGGCAGCGCCGGTCAGACCGCCCATGACCGCGATCCCCACCGTTGTGGTGACCGCGGTCATGGCGAAGCCGAAGAGTACTCCGAACCCGAGTAACGTCAATGTCGAAGTGATGTTGAGCGAGTAGGTCGGCCGGAAGGCCCGCTCCACCCGACCGAATCCGATCTCGCGCGCGGTGTCCTCTATCGAGTCTGGCAAGCCGGCCATGTCTTCAGGCTAAACCGCCCGGGCCACACCCCGAGGTTCTCAGGACGCGCCGGGTTGAGCACGGACGCTAACAGGCCCGGCAGTGCGCTGGTCCAGCCACGCGAGGATCGTCTGGTTTGTTTCTTCCGGCTTTTCCTGCTGGATCCAGTGGCCGCAATCCAGACTGACCACGTCCACGTTCGGCACGAATTCCGTCAGTCTTGCAGACCTCGCGACCGTGTCGCGGTCGCCGTAGATCATGAGGGCGGGCTGTTGGATGATCGGGTCCGCGTCCGCCAGCAGATGCCAGTTGCGGTCCAGGTTCCGGTACCAGTTCAGGCTGCCGGTGAATCCCGTCGATTCGAAGGCCGAGACGAAGACGGCCAGTTCGCCGTCGCTCAGGATGGGCTCACCGGGTGGGATTTCCATTCTGGCGAGATTGATCCATACGTTGCCCGGCTGCGGCTCCGCGAGAGGCACGTCCTTGCGGTACATGTTCCGCAGGAACTGGAACGTGTTCTCCTCGAACACGGCGTCCGCGACGCCCGGCTGCCGGTTGAAGTGCACGAAGTAGAAGTCGCTACCGAGCACCTCCTCCATGAACTCGATCCAGGGCTTGTCCCCACGCTCGAGGTACGGCAGGCTCAGGTTGATCACCTTGTTGACACGCTTCGGGTGCAACAGGGTCAGGCCCCAGACGACGGCGGCACCCCAGTCGTGGCCGATGAAGGTGGCATCGTCGTATCCGTAGTGATCGAGCAGTGCGACGAGGTCACCGGACAGGTGGGCGATGTCGTAGTCGGTGACCTCGGTGGGTCGGGACGAGTTGCCGTAGCCCCGCTGGTTCGGGACGATGACGTGGTAGCCCGCTGCCGCGAGCGCGGGCATCTGATGGCGCCAGGAGAAGGCGTGCTCCGGCCAGCCGTGACACAGCACGATCGGGTTCCCCGCGTGCTGCCGGCCGGCTTCGAAGACTTCGAGTTCCACGCCGTTGACCGAAACGCGGGTGGGCTCGGGAAAGTCGATCGTCATGCCGGCATCATGCCGACCGATACCGGTCACCTCCTGACCGGTTTTCGTGGAAGTGTTGCCGGAGTGCGAGCCGACCGGTTGATGGCCATCCTCCTGCTGCTGCAACAGCGCGAGCAGGTGACAGCGGCGGAGGTCGCCCGGGAGTTGGAGATCTCCGAGCGCACCGCCCGCCGCGACCTCGACGCCCTGGGTATGGCCGGTGTCCCGGTGTACTCGGTGCAGGGCCGGGGCGGCGGCTGGCGCCTCGTCGGCGGTGCCCGCACCGACCTGACCGGGTTGACCGCAGGTGAGACCCGCGCCCTCTTCCTGGTCGCCGGCCCGGCCTCGTCCGCGACGCCAGCCGTGAAAGCGGCGCTGCGCAAGCTTCTCCGGGCACTGCCGGAACCCTTCCGGGTGCAGGCCGAGGCGGCAGCCTCGTCGCTCGTCACGGACCCCCAGCGATGGGGGTCGAGCCGGGTCGAGCCCCGACCGCCTCGCTTCCTCGACGCGCTCCAGGACGCGGTGATCCGCGGCGTCCAGGTGCGGCTCGGCTACGTCGACCGCGAAGGCACCGAGACCGAGCGCACCGTCCATCCGCTGGGTGTCGTCGTCAAAGGCCCGTCCTGGTACCTCGTCGCCGACACCGAGGCCGGTCGGCGTACCTTCCGAATCGACCGCGTGTCGTCCGCCGACCCGACCGACGACCCCGTGCAGCGGCCCGAGGATTTCGACCTCGCCGAGAGCTGGCGCGCGATCGCCGACGAGGTCGACCGCAGACGTACGCCCCTCGAAGTCCAGGCAGTGTGCACGCCCCGAGGGATAGGCGTGCTCCGGCTGGGGTTCGGCGGTCGACTCCAGGTCGGAGGTCCCGGGACCGACGGACGCATCGAGGTCGTGATCCGCGGTAACGACGAACACACACTCGCCGGCGAACTCGCCGGGCTGGTCGAATGGATCGAGGTGACCGGCCCTCCGGGTGTGCGAGGCCATCTGGCCTCGATCGGTGACACGCTCGTCGAGCGATACGGCGGAAAGCGGCACGACGACAACCGCGGTCATCAGGATCCAGCGCACCGATGAACACCGACTGATCGCACGCCACCACGACGAGCGCCGTCTACCCGGCCCGCCTCCTCAGTCTCCGTGACGATCAGCCGTTGGCACTCCGTACTCGGCCTCAGGATTGAACCGGACACGGCGCCGCCGCGAGCGTCGGCGCCGTGTCCGGTCGGGCTGACACTGCCGGTGGTGGTCAGCTGGATCCTGAGAGCAGGTGGTCGGCGGCGCGTTGGATGCTCTGGCTGAAATAGGCGACGTCGGTGTAGACGGGGACCGGTTCCTCACCGATGTCCCAGTCGCAGTCCGAGCCGGCGCTCACGATGCCGACCTGTTCCCAGATGCCGTTGGGCAGCCGGTGCAGGGCCGGGCCACCGGAGTCGCCGGGGCAGTGGCTCTTCTGGTTCACCGACTTCGCACAGATCGTCGACCTCGGGTACTCGGGGTGTTCCTGCCACCAGGGGTCGTCGAAGCACTGCTCGTCCGGCAGGAACGGCAACTTCACCTTGTTGAGGAAGCGTTCCTGAGGGCCGCCCGACTTCTTCGTGCCCCAGCCGATCACGGTCAGCGTCTGCAACTGACGGGGCTCGGCGGCCAGCCGCACGACGGGCAGGTCAAGTGGCCGCTCCAACTTGATCACCGCCCAGTCCGGTCCATTCCACCACTCGGCTCCGCCGAGATGGGCGGTGGATCTGGTCATCGTCCGACGTGGGTGCTTGAGGTCGACGGTGCCGGAGACGACGGTCACGCTGTCGCCGGGCTGCTCGTCGACGCAGTGCTGGGCGGTGAGCACCAGTTGCGGGTGAATGAGGGTTCCACCGCAACCCACCGGCAGGAGCCGGACCATCCACGGGAACTCACCGGGCACGGCCCGTCCACCGCCGCTGATAGCGGCGGCCGGAGCGGCCGTCACCAGCACGGCGGCCGACGCCACCACGGCGATCAGGAGTCGTTTCACGCGCATCTGACACCCTTCGAAGAACTACCGGTACGGAGGTAGAACGGAACCGGAGGGCCCTTTCGTTGCACCCCGGGAGCGATCCGTCCGCAGGAACCGGCAGAGCACTGCGCAACGCGGGAGCGGCTGGCTGACGATCTACAACGCGCTGGACGAGAACGGGCTTGAGGAGGACGATCCCTCCCCGCGGTGCCGCCGACACCGCTGGGGATGAGCCGCACCTGACCGACGACCACCCCGTCAGCGGCAGGTCCGGATGTTCACGCTCCGTTGCCGCAGCCGGGCCATCCTGTGGGCCGCCGGGCGGCCGCATGCGCCACGGGTCGAACGGGAACCACGCTGTCGCGGCCGTGGCCCAGGCCTTCTGCAGGGTCTGCGGATGCGCCCCGTGGTCCGGATGACCAGCCATCTGCCGGCCGGAACGTCGATGATGTCGAGGTCGCCGGGGACCGGCGTACCCGTCGACACGGCGACCCCGTGAAGGTAGGTCAGCTCGCACCCGACACAAGCGGTGCGGAATGTGTCGGGTGACCGGGACCGGCACCGCCGCACGATGGGGGTATGGATGACACGACCTTGGTATCCCGCTTTCTTCGCGACGGCTTCGTCAAGCTGGAGGGCGCCGTCGCGCCGCGCGTGGCAGCGGACTGCGCGCGGCTGCTGTGGCGGGAGACAGGCTGCGACCCGGACGATCCAGTGACGTGGACGCAGGCTGTGCACTGGGTGCCCGGCATGGCGCAGGGGCCGTTCGCCGCCGCTCCCAACTCGCCGTTCCTCCATCACGCGTACGACCTGCTCGTCGGCGCGGGCCGCTGGGAGCCGCGTTACTCGCTGGGCACGTTCCCGTTGCGCTTCCCGCACGAAGAGGAGCCGGACGACGCAGGCTGGCACATCGAAGGCAGCTATCTCCCGGAGGGCGAGAGCTGGTACTTCACCAATGTGCGCTCCCATGGCCGGGCACTGCTGATGCTGTTCCTGTTCAGTGAGGTCGGTGAGAAGGACGCCCCGACCCGGATCCGGGTCGGCTCCCACCTCGACGTGCCGAAAGTGCTGGAGAAGTACGGGGAGGACGGTGCGAGCGGGCTGGCCCTCGCGCCCGACCTGGTGGCGGCGTCCGAGCACCGGCCGCTCGCCCTCGCCACCGGATCTCCGGGCGACGTCTTCCTGTGCCACCCGTTCCTGGTGCATGCGGCACAACCACACCACGGCGCGCGGCCTCGCTTCATGGCCCAACCGCCACTGATGCCAGCCGCACCATACGAGCTGGAGCGGGCTGATGGCGCATACTCACCCGTAGAGATCGCGATTCGTCGGGGTCTCGGAAAGGATGCCCTCGGTCCGGACGGGGACGGCACCGACCGCGACGCCGTGGCGACTCGTTCCGTCCGTTCCTGAGCGCCTGGCCGAAGGTCTCCTCGGGGGCCAGCGGCCGGTGACGTGTGGCAGGCAGGGCATGGGCGAGCACGGAGGCGGGGTAGGCGATGGTGCTGCGAGTGAGTGGCCGCAATGCGCGGTTCCAGCAGTGGGAAGCTCTCCTCGGCAACCGGACCAAGCGGCAGCGGCGTGGCGAGTTCCTCGTGCAGGGCGTGCGTCCGATCACCATGGCCGTCGAACACGGCTGGCAGATCCGGGAACTGCTCTATGACACCAGCGCTCAACTGTCCGGCTGGGCACGCGAGACCCTGGACGCGGTCCGGGCCGAGAAGTTCGCCGTCTCCCATGACCTGATGCACGACCTGGGAGGCAAGGCGGACACGGTTCCCGAGCTGCTGGCCGTGGTCGCGTTGCCGGAGGACGATCTGCGCCGTATCCCGGTCGCTCCGACCATGCTCACCGTCGTGTTCGATCGACCCACCAGCCCCGGCAACATCGGGACCCTCGTACGGTCGGCGGATGCCTTCGGCGCCGGCGGCGTCATCGTCACCGGCCACGCCGCAGACGTGTACGACCCGAAGTCGGTCCGGGCGAGCACCGGCTCGCTGTTCGCCTTGCCCGTGGTCCGGGTGCCCTCCCACCAGGCCGTTCTATCCTGGGTCGCCGACGTACGGGCCGAGGGAATCGGCATGAGCATCATCGGAACCGATGAGCGCGGCAATCTGGACGCCGCCGAGTACGACTTCACACAACCCACCCTGGCGTTGATCGGCAACGAGACCACCGGCCTCAGCTCCGGCTGGCGCGCGGCATGCGACCAGCTCGTCCGGATCCCCATGGTCGGGTCCGCCAGCTCCCTGAACGCGGCGACCGCCGCGACCGTCGTGCTGTACGAATCGGCACGCCAGCGGGCCACCGCGGCCCGGCGGTAGGGCACTGATCGCGGGCGGCCGCGCCGTACGCGCAGTTCGGTGACGCGACCAGGTCAGGCGTCGGGTGTCACTCGCGGGTGAGTCCCGGTGGTAGCGCGTCTTCGTCGGGTCGGACCCGGCGGGCGTTGGCCAGGGGGTCGCGTTGAAGGGTGTTGATCAGCGGTTCCGGGCCGCCGACGCAGGTCCAGGTGTCGTCCCAGAGTGCGGAGACCAGCCATGATCGATCGGCGGGAAAGAACAGGTCGGGTAGCGATCCGTCCCCGTGGCGCATATGACCGGTGCGCCAGGTGAGTGCCTGCTCGGGGCCGGCCTCGACCAGCACGTAGGACCAGTTCCAGTAGAGCGACACCCTGGGGGCGCGGGGAAAGACGATGTCGTGGACGCCGGTGTCGAGGTAGGCCAGCCACCAGGGCTGGTCGGGTGTCTGGGTGATGAGGTCCTCGACCAGTGCGTGTTCATAGGCGGCGACGGTGACGCCGTCGGCCTGGTGGGTCGTGGCGTACGCGTCGAAGACCGGCGGGATGGCGGTGGTGACCGACATGCCGGCAGTGGTGTGACCGGCGATCCACTCCGCGTCGGCGGCGCCGCCGATCCGCCACTCCCGCCCGTCCTTGTTGACCTGCACACCGCTATTCAAGTCGCTGTGATGACGGTTGGCGCGGGAAACAGGCTGTCCCGGCGTGGCCGACCCCATTCCGCAGGATGCGCATCACGGCAGATCGTGCGCTGCTGATCGTCCTTCCTGCGCAGGCGTTCTACGACAGACGTGTTCGACTCGCAGGCCCGCGTGCAGCCGTCCCGGGTCGGCGGTTTCGATCAACGGTGGTCGGGGGGTGCCGCTGATGAAGCGCTGAGCTGCAGCCGCTCGCGGAGCCGCCGCGCTTCGCGGCCGCGGTAGGACCGCAGGACACCTGCAAGGGTGTCGCGGACGTCCGGGTCGGGATGATCGGCAAGGTACGCCAGTTCCTCCGCACCGCCGCGTCGACCTCGACCAAGCTCACCCAACACGTCGATGATCTCGTCAGCGGTGACCGCCGCGCGCAGCCGCGTCATCAACACGCTCTTCGGCCGGACAGGCTCCTCGTCAGAGAACCGGCGGCGCACCTCGGCCACCTTGTACGCCCCACGCGGCAGACAGGCCGGACACGGGCAGGGCCGCCGACCATGGGCCGCCGGCACGTACCGCCACCCCACCCCCTGCGGCACGTCACGAACCCGACGTACCTCACCGACGCCGATCGCGCGTGGCACGAACACCTCGTAACCACGCGGATCATCGAGCTCACGCACCGCCGCAACAGCCTGCGAAGCCGTGGCCTCACGCGGCGGGGCACCGTAACGCCCAACCGCCACCGGCTGATCGTCAGACAGCCGAAACTGCACCGCGACCAACACGCCCGCATGCCAGCGCCGCAGCTCACGGACCCACTGATAGGTCAGCGTGAACGACGACAGCACCGGCATGCAGTACACGCCACGCCCGCCAGCCCACCCGTGGCTACGCGCCGCGATTCCCGAACGCTGGATGCCGCGCGCCGAACGCGCCCCGGTCACGTGCACGAACTCCGCCATCACCAGGGATGATAGCCCCCGACGGGCAGCGATGATCAACGGTTCTCGGGCACGCCCACGGGACACGAGTTTGGCATCGCCGTCTCACCCAGGCTCATTTGTGGAGCACTGGCAGATGGGATGGACCGGCGACAGACGGCCTGTTGCGCTACGAGTCGCTACAGAAGATCCAGCAAGGTCTGTATCCGTGTGGCCAGTACCAGATCCATGGCGCCTTCGACGCGGACACTGACTACGGCGCTACCCGGTGGATGCGCCAACCGCGTTACCAGCGGAGGTGTGCCTGCCAGCGGATACTCGAACCAGCTGTCGGCTGAGTCGTCGCTCGTGTCATCGAGCGCGCCGGTCAGTGCCGCCTCGTCCAGATCGTCATACGCGTAGCCGATGTAGGTGCTGATTCGCCGGAGCAACTGCACGACGTGTTCCTCGGCCACACACCCCTCGACCTGCGCCACCACGTCGTCCTGAACGGTGCTGTCCTGCGGCAGCAACCTGGGCGTCAGTAGCTGTCCCGATTGCGGGTCGTACGAGTCGAGCCCGTACAGGCTGGCGAGAGATGGAAGCACGGTGGTGCCTTCCCAGCCATAGGGCAGGTTCACCCCGACGAACCGATCGGCGAGGTCGATGCGGCCCCACGGCTGCCGCCAATCCAGATCGTGGTGCCACGGAAAGATCATGTCCGCGAGGTCCGGCCAACGGCGTAGCAACTCGGCGCGAAAAGCTAGGACACGCTCATCAGATACAAGACCGTTGGCCGTCTCGTCCGCGAGCCGGTCAGCCAGCCGGCCAGGGTCTTCGGCTGCTCCGGACGGCCAGAAGTACAGGTCGTAGCTCACCCGCAGCAGCGTAGCGACCTCCAGATCGACGCATCCTCCTCAGCAGAGCTGAGCGTTCGCGCCCCGCGAGGGCGTTCCGGTCGGCAAGCGACAGGCGCCATCCGACACGGCGTGACGCGCGGATGACGACATGCGGGTATCCGATAACACGTGGCTCTCGAGTCGCTCAGGGGAGAAGGTGACGCCCCTCCCAGGTTCCGTGCTCGGACAGAGGGCGGAACCGCATGAAAGCGGACTCGTGGTGGAAGTCCCGGCGATGCTGTTCAGCCATGGCGACGGTATGGGTATGTGCCTGTGGGACGGCGCTGCGGCCGTGAACCATGTCGGTCATCTCGCGGACGCTGCGCCAGATCGTGAAGGTGGAGAACGTGTGTGGCGGGCGTACCGCTGCGGTGGCGAACGTGGTGCCGGGGTGGGCGGCGACCAGGCGTTCGACCGGCCGCCCCCACTTCAGGAACCGGGGTAGTTCGAGAAACTTGAGCCGGGCGAGGGTGACGGCCACAATCGACTCCTCCGGGTCCCACCGGCCCGCCTGCACCGGCAGGCCAGCGAACGCGGCCAACCCGCCGTAACGCCGCAGGTACTGCAAACGCACATGCCATCCGCCGTCGAGCCGTCGGCCTAGATCGTCGTCTGCGAGGAACCGCTCCAACGCCGATTCGTCGTCCCATTCGGCGAACATCGCAAGGCGTCGCAGCTGCATCCGTTCACCGACAACGCCGGGGAGCCCAGCCGCATGAGCGCGAGACATTCGGCGTGCCGCAGCCCAGCTGCCCGAGGTCTGCGACGCATGGTGCGCAAGGTCAAGGCCGGCGGAAGCAGTGCGAGATGGAACGAGTGCATCATCGGCCCATCGTCCCAGTCGTCCGGACGCTGCCCCTCCGGCGGCGACCTGCCGCTACGGTGCGTTGCCGTTCGACAACCCGCGACAAGAACCGGCGCGCGATCATTGACATCCGGAAGCCGGCCGGACCGTGCCACCTGTACGTGACGTCGAGTCCTCGGTATCCGACTCGTCGTCGGGCGCCCTACGAGCGCGACACGGCTCAGTAGCCGAGCAGGGCGATGATCAGGGAGGAGGCGGCGGCCGTGAGGAGCACGCTGCCGGTGCCGACCCCGGTGACCGCGCTGACCGGCAGGGCTCGGTTGCGGGCCACCGGGACGGCGGCGAGCGAGACCAGCGTGATCAGCGCCGCCACCACGTGGATCAGTGGGTAGCCGATCAGGGCGGCAACCGGGAACAGGTGTACGCCGACGACGAACGCGATCCAGGCCGGGATGATGTCGCGGCGGCGTACGGCGGCGAGGATGCCGGCTCCGAGTGCGGCGAGTCCGAATTCGATGCCGACCACGATGCCGAAGGTGCGGCTGGTCTCCGCGGTGAACGCCGTGCCATCCGACCAGTGCCGCCAGGTCACGAGCGCCCCGACCACCAGCACGAGCACCGACGCGATCGAGGCGGCGACGAGTGGCTTGCGCCAGCGCGGTGGAGGTGCTTCCTGTGCCCACCCGAACCAACTGGAGGCGAAGAATCCGAAGACGACAGCGGTGGCTGCCGCATCGCGGACGTATTCGGCGATCATCAATCTCCATCGGTGGGGGCGGCTCTGCCGTAGGAAGCTACCAGGCGGTCAGGCCCTGACCGGGCGGTCTACCCCGGGCAGCCTGGATGCATCGCCTCGCTCGCGACCAGGAATCGTGAGGACGACACGACCACGGCTTGCGCCGCGGCGTCTCGACCTCAAGGGCCAAGATCGAGCTGCCGTACGGTGCCGCGTCCTGCCGATCATGAAATGACAGACTGCCGCCGCTAAGTTGTGACCGTGCTGGTGGTCAACCTGGTGGAGAAGTTCGGCGCGGACGACCTCCTGGAGCGGTCGTGGGTCCTGCCGCCGGGTGTCGTGGAGCCACTTCGGGCGCACGTCGACATGACGCTCGATGGTTGGATCATGAACGTGTGGCCGATGACGTCGGACGTCGCGGTCATCACGCAACCCTGGGTCGACGAGCCCATCGATGTCGGGTCAGGTGCCTGGTTCGTCAGTTCCTGTGTAACGGCCGGGTAAGACGGCGGCACTTTTGCCTGCACCCGGACACCGGAGAGACGGCTCCGCAACCCGGTGTTCACGTACCGGCTCGTAGCTGCCGGGTCCGAAGGTTCCTGATCCGCGAGGCTCTACCCGTGGAGATCGGCGATCGCATCGGCAGGCGCACCGTGAAACGGGCGCCTCGGGCCGGATGGCCCTCGGCCTCGATGGTGCCGTGGTGGCTCGTGACGACTTCCTGGAGCAGGGCCAGTCCGAGGCCGAATCGGCGGTCGCCGGAGCCTGGGCCGCGGTGGAACCGGTCGAAGATCCGTCTGGCGTCCGCCTGGTCGAACCCTATTCCGGTGTCGGCGATGACGAGTTCGGCGCAGTTGTCGACGGTCCGCAGCGTCACGGTGATCCGGCCTCCTGCGGGGGTGTGGGTCAGCGCGTTCGCCAGAAGTTCGCCGACGACACGGCGCAGGGCCGACTCGACGCCGGGCACCGGCAGTGGGTCGGTGGGGGTGTCCAGGGTGAGGGTGATCTGTCGTTCGGCGGCGCGTTCGGTCTCGGCGGCGACCGTCGTGGTGATCAGTGAGGTGAGGTCGACCGGCGGGTCTGGTGGCCGGTCGGCGGGAGCGGCGGCAAGGCGGGCCGAGAGCAGCAGGTCGTCGACGACTTCGCCGAGCCGGCGGGTGGTGCCGATGAGCCGTTCCAGGTCGTCGAGGTTCGTGGTGGTGCCGTCGTTGCGGGCTCGTCGGGCGATCAGTTGGGCTCGGGTGTGTACCTGGGCGATCGGGGTGCGCAGTTCGTGGCTGGCGTCGGCGACGAAGCGGCGTTGTCGGGTCAGTGCTTCGGCGAGGGGTGCGACGGCCCGGCGTCCGACGATGACCCCGGTCAGCATGGCGGCGAGTAGTCCGACCGCTGCGGCGAGGCTGAGGGCGAGCAGGAGGTGTCGGCGGTCGGAGAGTTGGAAGCGGGCGTCGAACACGGCCTGGATCACGCGGTCGCCGCGGGCTTCGGTGCGGATGTGGTAGGTGGTGCCGTTGCGCGTGAGCGTGGTGGTCTCGGTGGTCCCGGTGGTCGCCACGGTGTCCAGTGCGTCGGTCAACGGGAAGCCCGGTGGTGGTGGGTTGAGGCCCGTCTGCACGGTCATGCCGTCGTAGTGGAAGATCCAGCTGCAGGCGGGTGGGCCGGCGATCGTGCCGTGTGCGGTGCCCCACGCCAGCTCGCGCTGGATCTGAGCTTCCTGGCTGTGGACCAGCAGTGCGTAGGAGATGCCGCCGGCCAGGAGCAGGAGGGCACCGATGGTCAGGCCGACGAGCAGGCCGATGCGGAGTCGGGTCCGTCGGAGGATCGCGTGGTCGGTTGCCTCCATCAGAGCGTGCCGAGGCGGTAGCCGAGGCCGTGCACGGTGCGGATGACCGCACGGCCGAGTTTGCGGCGGAGGTAGTAGACGTAGGTGTCCACGATCGATGCCGCGGCGGCTTCTTCGAAGACCTCGCGGCGCAGGGTGGTGCGGGGGTGGACGGTGCTCGGTTGGGCTGCCAGGACCCGCAGTAGCTCGAATTCACGGGTGGACAGGGCTACCCGGGTGCCGTCGGGCAGGACCGCGTCGCGGGGTGCGAGGTCGAGGAGTCCGGCGCCGATGCGGAGTACGTGGGTCGGTTCGGTCGCGCGTCGGCACAGTGCCCGGACGCGGGCGCTGAGTTCGTCGAGGTCGAAGGGCTTGATCAGGTAGTCGTCGGCGCCTGCGTCGAGTCCGGCGATCCGGTCGCCGACGGTGCCGAGCGCGGTGAGCATCAGGGTCCGGGCGGGGATCGCACGGGCGCGGAGCCGGGTGACGAGGTCGAGGCCGTCGAGTGCGGGCAGCTTACGGTCGATGACCATCACGTCGTAGGGTCGGGTGAGCCCGAGATGGAGTCCGCGGTGGCCGTCGGAGGCCCGGTCGACGAGGTAGCCTTCGTGGCCCAGCGTCTCGGTGAGTAACTCGGTCAGGTCGTCGTCGTCCTCGACCAGCAGTAGCCGGTTCGATCTTTCCCCCCGCATGCGTCAACGATCCCATAGATCAGTGCCGATGCAATAACCAATAGTTGTCTCTTCAACTATGTGAAACCGCCATCGCGGACGGGTGTGTGGAGTCGGAGCGTCGGGCTTCCCGGCGTGCGATCCAGCTCAGCATCGGCGTGGTCATCAGGGTGGTGACCAGCGCGACCAGGACCAGCACGGTGAACAGGGCCGGGTTCACGATGCCCGCCTCCAACCCGACGTTGAGCGCGATGAGCTGCATCAGGCCGCGGGCGTTCATCAGCGCGCCGACGCGTAACGCGACACCCGACGGCTCTCCGCGGAGTCTGGCCGCGGCCCAGCAGGCGCCGAACTTGCCGACGATCGCCGCGGTCACGCAGGCCAGCGCGAAGAGCAGCACCGGCGGTGACCCGAGGAGTCCGAATTCCGTACGCAGTCCGGAGTAGGTGAAGAACAGCGGGAGGAAGAGCGTCGCCGCGACGGGGGTGAGGGTGTCCACCACCGTGTCGGTGTTGTCGGTACGGGGCATCACCACGCCGACGGCGAACGCGCCGAAGACCGCGTACAGCCCGATCTCGTCGGTGTACCAGGCGACCAGGAAGAGCAGGGCGACGGTGCCGAGCAGTCGGGCGCGGTCGTTGAGGCCACGGTGGGTCATCAGCGCGGTGGTGAGCGGACGTCCGCCGAGCCAGAGCAGCAGTCCGAACAGGAGTGTGCCGCCGGCGGTGACGATCGCGGGACCGGCGCGGCCGGAGGCGACGGCCAGGACGGCGGCGAGCATGATCCAGGCGGCCATGTCGTCTATCGCGCCGCTGGCCAGGGAGAGTGTGCCGTGCCGGGTGCCGGCGTGGCCGTGTTCGGTGATGATGCGGGCCAGCATCGGGAACGCGGTGATGGCCAGGGCGACGCCGACGAACGCGGCGGAGACCCCGAGTGAGGTGCCGTCGGCTCTGATCGGGACGGCGTCGGCGGTCACCAGGACCAGCAGCACCCCCAGCAGGAGCGGCGCGGCGACCCCGGCCAGGGAGATCACTCCGGCGGTGCCGGCGAGGCCGGTCACGCGGTGGGCGCTGAAGGCGTAGCCGGCCTGGAACATGAACAGCACCAGGCCGACCTGACCGACGATGTAGAGGACCGGCAGCAGGGGGGCCGGGAACAGGGCGTTCTGCACGTCGGGCAGGAGGAGTCCGAGCAGCGACGGACCGAGGAGTACGCCGGCGAGCATCTCGCTGACCACGGCGGGCTGGCCGGCTTTGCCGAGGAGCCAGGCGACGCCTCTGCAGAAGATCAGGATCACCGTGACGGCGATGAAGAACCGTGGTGCCAGCTCGGTGGGGGTCATCGGACCGCCTTCTCGAAGTAGGTGGTGCACAAGCGTTTCCGGCGAGCGTCGACGACCATGAAGGTGCCGAAGACCAGTTGTCGGACACTGCGGCCCACGTCGGCCCACCGGTCCCGCAGCCGCATGGCGGCCAGCCGCAGTCGCCCCGGACCGGTGCACCCGGCCGGGGTCAGGTAGGCCGGGCCTCGGCTGGGCAGCGATCGGGTGTGTGAGGCCGAGGAGGTCAGGACGTACCGGCGCAGGACCTCGCGGGTCGCGGCGCGCATCATCACCGGCGCGGTGCCACGGGCCGGGCAGGCCCGGTTGGCGGGGACGCCGAACGGGATGAAGTGTGTGTCGCCGCGGGCGAGCGTGCGCCACCGGTCCGGGGCGAACCTGCCGTCGGCGGCGGCTCCCCCTCGGTGGAAGGCCGGATAGTTGAACAGCAGCACCGACCCGGTGGGCAGGGACACCCCGGTGGGCAGGTCGATCGGCGCCGTGGTGATCCGATGGGCGACGCCGAAGAGCGGGTAGACCCGCAGTGTCTCGTCGATGATCCGGTCCAGCGCGTCGTCGTCGGGATCGTGTTGGAGTTCGGGATGGGTGGCCAGCGCCAGCAGCACGTGCGCCATCGCCTCGGACATCTGCACGATCGCGGTGTTGAAGAAGGCGCCCTGTAGGTACCAGGCGGTGTCCTGGGCGGAGAACGGGGGCGGCAGTGTCACCGGACACGTTCCCGCCTCGATCCGGTCGCGCAGGTATCGGGTCAACCGGTCGCGTCGGTGCATGTGTCGCGGCCCGAGGCACTTGAGCGCGGTGACCACGTCGTCGGCGTTGGCGACGATCAGCGCCCGGGTGGCGGGTGTGGCCACCTCGTCGAAGACCAGCTCGTGGTAGACCTCGGCCCACACCGGCATCATCAGGTCGCGCAGGCGGACGTGGCTGGTCCCGTCGGTGGGCAGTTCGTCGAGCGCTCGGCGGGTGGCGGCGGTGGCGAGGGCGTCGGCGCGTTCTCGGCGGATGGCCAGGACCCGTCTGGTGGTGGCGGCGACCGTCCGGTAGCGCTCGCCCGGCTCCAGGTGTTCCTGGTGCATGTGCGGCCCGGGTGCCAGCCAGTACCAGAACAGGTCCGACAGCCCGGCGCCCCGGCTGCGGCCGTCGGCGGCCGGGTCGGCGTACACCCGCTCGAAATGGTCCATTCCGACGGTGGGGCCGGGGATCGGAATGCCCTCGCTGCCGTTGACTCTGGCGAAGACCCATTCCCGGAGCCGGACGACGGCCGGTGGCAGCCAGTGCGGGACGCTCCAGGCCGCGCCGCCCACCGCCAGGACGGTCAGGACGGTCGGGGTGCTCATCCGGGGGCCGCCGTGGTGACGAGGTCGGCGGTGAGGTCGCCGGGCCGCGCGGCGCCGGCCAGCGCCAACGCCCGGTCGAGGTCGGCGTGCAGCAGGTCGAGTACGTGCCGTACGCCGGCGCTGCCACCCACCGCGAGTCCCCAGAGGACCGGGCGTCCGATCAGCACCGCGGTCGCGCCGAGTGCGAGCGCCACCAGGATGTCGGTTCCTCGGCGGATGCCGCCGTCGATCAGCACCGGTAGTCGGCCTTCGACGGCGGCCACGATCCCGGGCAACGCGTCGAGGGTGGCGACCGCTGCGTCGAGTTGTCGGCCGCCGTGATTGGAGACCAGCACACCGTCGACGCCGTGTGCGACGGCCAGCCGGGCGTCGGCCGGGTGCAGGACGCCCTTGAGCAGGATCGGCAGCGTCGTCAGCTCCCGCAGCCAGCCGATGCGCTCCCAGTCCAGTGCGGCGTTCATCTCGATGTCGCGGACCCGGCCGCTCGGGTCGCGCATGTTCTCGCAGACCAGGCCGGTCGGCAGGTCGACGAAGCGGTGCCGCAGGTCGCGTTCGCGCCGGCCGAACACGGGCGAGTCGACCGTGACGACCAGGGCGCGGCAGCCGGCGGCCTCGGCCCGCCGGACCAGGGCTGCGGTGAAGCCGAGATCCGACTGTGGATAGAGCTGGAACCACAGCGGCCCGCCAGTGGCGGCGATCTCCTCGATCGGCCGGGTGGCGGCCATGCTGACCACCATGATCGTGCCGGCGTCGGCGGCGGCGCGCGCGGTGGCCACCTCTCCCTCGGGGTGGGCCAGCTGGTGGAAGGCGGTCGGCGCGATCAGCACCGGCATCGAGAGTCGACTACCGAGAAGCGAGATCCGCAGGTCGCGGTCGCGGGTCCCGCGCAGGATCCGGGGCAGGATCCAGCGTCGGGCGAAGGCGTCCTCGTTGCCGCGCAGCGTCCGTTCGTCGCCGGCCCCGCCGGCGACGAAGTCCCAGTGCACCGGGTCGAGGCGACGCCGCGCGCCGTCGGCCACGTCGGCCAGGTTGAGCTGCGTCCCGTCCAGCGTGAGCATGTCAGCCCTGTGCACTGCTCAGGCAGCGGTCGAGGAACGCGGTCAGCGGCGCGATGTGGACGTCGGGCCGGTCCCACCGGTTCTCCAGGTTTTCCGCCAGGTGGTGGGTGGCCACGACCTGCCCGCCCCGGTGGTAGCGGACGACGGGGTGCAGGTAGGCGGCGGCGTGGGCCTGGCCGACGACGTTCTGGGCCACCCGGCTGACCGTGATGTCGAACGGATCGACCTGGTCGTGCTCGGGGCCGTACTCCAGGGTCACGACGAAGGCGTGCCGGTAGTCGTGGTCGGTGGTGCGCAGGCCGGTCTCGGTGAAGTAGTCGACCGGTACCTCGTCGTGGTAGCGCGCGTGCGGTCCGGCCACGGTGACCACGTCGGCGAGGAAGCCGAACTGCTGCCACAGGGCGGAGGTGCGGTTGACGCGGGCGATGACGGCGTCGGTGATCGACTGCGCGGTGGCGTCGAGCGTGGCCGACGGCCAGGGCGTGTCGTCGTACCGTCGTTCGAGGATCTTGTGCAGGGCGCGGACGGCGTACCGGAAGCCGTGGATGAATCCGCTGGTGGAGCGTTTGAAGTCGCGTTGCTGGGTGAGGGTACCGGCGAAGTAGAGGTCGGGGACGTTCACCGATTCCCAGGCGGAGGTCTGGGCCGGGAAGCGGTCCTTGATCGTCAGTTCCGGGCGGCAGGTGTCGTCGAAGATCGACGGGTCGAAGGCGAATCCGGTGCAGGCGAGCACCCGGTCGTACCAGAGTTCCTTGGTCACCTCGTCGGCGCGGGAGAACGCGAAGGTGACCCGGAAGCCGGTGCCGTCGCGCTCGATGCGTCGGACGTCGCCGTCCAGGATCGCGTTCGCCGACTTCAGCTGGTAGGTGTCCAGGAAGTTGTTGTTGACCGCGCGCAGATGCCCCACGTAGTGGGTCCGCCAGGCCATCCGGACCGAACTCGGCCCGGCGAGATGGATCAGGGTGGTGGTCTCCATCAGGTTGTCCGCGGTCTCGAACGCGGAGTTTCCCTTGCCGATGATCAGCACCTTCTGGTCGAGGTAGTCGCGCGGGTCCACGGACATGTCCGCGTACTGTTCGGCGAGTTCCAGGCCCGGGATCGGCGGGGTGTACGGCCGGGAGACGCCGGTGGCGACGATGAGGCGCCGCGCCCGGTAGGTCTGCCCGGCCTGGACCTCGAAGATGCCGTCGACCTTGGCGACCGAGGTCACCCGGGAGTCGTAGCGGACCTCCACGCCCGTCTTCGCGGCGAAGTCGGCCAGGTAGCGCAGCATCACGTCGGCGTCCGGGAAGTACCGCTCGGTGTAGCCGGTGAACCGCAGCGCCGGATCGTCGCTGAGCAGCGAGTTCCAGTCCAGCCGCAGGTTCGCCTCGGGGTCGTCCGAGCCGGTGTGCGGCTTGTTGATGGAGATCAGTTGCCGGTGGCGGGGATAGCGGGCGAAGAACGCCCCCGGGATGTCCGCGCCCTCCAGCACCAGATAGTCGCGCCTACCGTCGGCCTCCAGCAGGGCGGCGAGCTGCAGGCCGGCCGGCCCGGCCCCGATGATCAGGTAGTCAAGCGTCACAGCGGCCACCTCACTGAAGAGAGTTCGGAGAAACGTCGACAGTCGCGATGACGTCGGCGGCGCGCCGTACGTCACCGTCCAACGGCCGGTCCAGGTCGACCGGCGGTACGGCCGCGACCAGCGCGGCCAGCACCTCGGCGCAGCCGGGCGCGGTGGGTGCACGCGCACCGACGTACGCCGCCTGGCGCAGCCCCACCGCGAGCGACCCGACGAGCAGGTGCAGCAGCCGGGCCTGGTCCAGCGCCCGCAGCGCGGCCTGGGTGCCCAGCGGGATGACGTCCTGGTTGTACAGGTTGGTCGGCAGGCTCTGCATGCTCGCGGGCACGGCGTCACGGCGGATCTCGGCGACCATCGCGGTCGAGGCCAGTTGCACGCCCTGTAGTCCGTGCTGCTGCCCTGGTCCGGCGGCCAGCATCGGTGGCAGGCCGCCGTTGCGGTGCGGGTCGACGAGCAGGTCGAGTTGACGTTCGGCGAGGTTGCCGACCTGCGCCACGACCATCGACAGCAGGTCGGCGGCGAACGCGGCCGGCTGGCCGAAGAAGTTACCGCCGTGCACGACGAGGTCCTCGTCGGGAAAGAACAACGGGTTGTCGCTGACGCCGTCGAGGTCGGCGGTGACGACGGAGTCGACGTAGCGCAGGGCGTCCTCGGCCGCGCCGAGCAGCTGCGGTGCACAGCGGATGCTGTAGGGCTCCTGCAGTGGGCGTGTGCCGGACGGCACGAGCCCGGCGCTGACCCGGCGCATGTACGCGCCCACGTCGATCGCGCCCGGATGGCCGTAGGCCCGGAGGAGTCGGGCGTCGAGGAACTGCGGGTCGCTGCCGAGCAGGTCGGCGAGCAGGCAGGTGAGCACCTGGACCGCCCGGTGTGAGGCGCGCACCGAGTCCAGGGCGAGCGCCGCCGCCGCAGTGGTCAGCGACGTGCCGTTGACCAGGGCCAGGGCGTCACGGCCGTCCAGGGGCAGTGGTGTCAGACCGGCCTTCTCCAGCGCCTCGGCGGCGGGCAGTCGTACCCCGTCGAGGTAGGCGTACCCGCGGCCGCGCAGGGCCTGGGCGGCCGCGCCGAGCGGGATCAGGTCGCCGCTGGCGCCGACCGATCCCAGCCGGGGCACCGCGGGGACGAACGTGGTCGCGAGCATCGCGGTGAGGGCGTCGATGACGTGCGGGGACACCCCCGAGGCGCCCCGGGCCAGCGACCGGGCCCGGATCAGCAGGGTCGCGCGGACGACCTCCGGTCCGAGGTCCGGGCCCTGCCCCGCACCGAGGTGCGCGAGCGTGTTGTCGGCCTGGTCGCGCAGCTCGGCCCGTCCCGCGTACCCCACCAGGGCACCGAAGCCGGTGGTGGCGCCGTACACCGCGCGGTCGTCGCCGAGCACGTCGGACAGGAACGCGCGGGCGGTCGCGACCCGGTGCCGGACCTGCGGCCCGACCACGACCGTGACCGGATCGCGCGCGGCGCTCAGGTCGGCGATCCGCAGCGGGGCGGCGAGATCTACCTCTCTCGTCATGCGACCGGACCCTAGAGACGGAATCTCAGAACGCTCTGAGATCGGGTCGTTACGGTGCGCTGCATGCCGCTCGATTACCTGATCATCGGAGCCGGACCGGCAGGACTCCAGCTCGCCGCCCTGCTGGAACGCGACGGTCGCGACTATCTGGTGTTGGAGGCCGGCCGGGCACCGGGCACCTTCTTCGCCACCTATCCCCGGCACCGGCAACTCATCTCGATCAACAAGATCTGGACCGGCTCCGAGGATCCGGAGTTCAACCTGCGCGCGGACTGGAACTCGCTGCTCACCGACGACCCGGCGCTGCTGTTCAAGAGCTACAGCCGGCGCTACTTCCCCGACGCGGACGACCTGCTGCGATACCTCACCGACTTCGCCCGCGGCCTACGGGTCAGATACGACACCCGGGTCACCCGGGTCGCGCGCGACGGTGAGCTGTTCACAGTCGCCACCGACGGGGACACCCTGACCGCCCACCGGGTCGTGGTCGCCACCGGCGTCTCCCAGCTCTACGTTCCACCGATCGAGGGCGTCGCACTCGCCGAACGGTACGACACCGTCAGCGTCGACCCCGACGACTTCGTCAACCAACGCGTGCTCATCATCGGCAAGGGCAACTCGGCCTTCGAAACCGCCGACGCGCTCGTCGAGACCGCCGCGGTCATCCACGTCGCCGGCCCCCACTCGATCAAACTGGCGTGGCAGTCCCACTATGTCGGGCACCTGCGCGCGGTGAACAACAACTTCCTCGACACCTACCAACTCAAGTCGCAGAACGCGGTCCTCGACGGCACCGTCGAACGGATCACCCGACGCGACGACGGCGGCTACCGCATCGACTTCCGCTACGCCCGCACCGTCGAGTCGACCCGGCACCTCGACTACGACCGGATCATCCTCTGCACCGGATTCCGGTTCGACGCGAGCATCTTCGACCCCTCCGCCCGACCGCGACTCGTGCACAACGACCGCTTCCCCGAACAGACCTCCGCCTACGAGTCGGTGAACGTCCCCGGCCTGCACTTCGCCGGCACCCTCACCCAACAACGCGACTTCAAACGCTCCACCAGCGGATTCATCCACGGCTTCCGGTACGGCGTCCGCGCCCTGCACCGGATCCTCACCGCCCGCCACCACGACACGCCCTGGCCGTCCACCCCGCTGGACAGCACCCCCGAGGCGATCGCCGACGCCGTCATCACCCGACTCAACCGGACCTCGGCGCTGTGGCAACAGTTCGCCGTGCTCGGTGACGTCGTCACCGTCTCCGGTGACACCGCGCGCTACCACGAAGAGGTACCGGTCGACTACCTGCACGACGGCGGTCTGGGGCCCGCACCGTTCGCCATCGTGGCCACCCTGGAGTACGGGCCGGACCACGACCAGGTCGACCCCTTCGACGTCACGGTCCCCCGGATCGCCGAGAACGACGCCGAACACGCCCACGACGCCAGCTATCTGCACCCGGTCATCCGGGTCCACCGCGGTGGCCGGCTCGTCGCGGTGCACCACCTCGCCGAGAACCTCGAGAACCACTGGGACCTTCCCGCCGTCCACCACCAGCCACTCGTGCTCTTCCTCAAGGGCGTCCTGTCCGATGCCGACTGAGATCTGGCCACAGCCCGTCCTGGACCTGCTCGCCACCGGCGGCGACCGGCCGGTCTTCTGCGACGGCGATCGGACGGTCACCGCCGCGCAGATGTCCGGACTGGTCCACCGGATCGCCGCCGGACTACGCGCCGCCGGAGCCGGCCCCGGCGTCGGAGTGGCCCTGCGACTCGGGGTCACCGCCGAGGCCTTCGCGGCGGTCATCGCGGCCTTCGCCGTCGGCGCCCGGGTCTCCGGAATCCGCCCCGACCTGCCTGCGGCACAGCTCGCCCACCAACTCCACGACAACCCGCTGCTCGTCACCGACACCCACGTCGCCGACCTGGCGGCCACACCCGACCCCGGGACCCGGCTGGTCGCCGCCGGACGCCTGCGCGACATCGCCCGGATCACCTGGACCAGCGGCAGCACCGGCACCCCGAAGGGCTGTGCACAGACGTACGCGGCGATGAGCGCGGCCTGGGTCCCGTACCCGGACCGCTGGCCCCCAGCGATCACCGACCTCGCCCCCCGCCTCCAGCGCTACCTCGTCTTCGGCTCGCTGAGCAGCCAGGTGATGCTGGAGTACGCCATCCTCGCCCTGACCGCCGGTGGCACCCTGATCGCCGACCGGTCCCCCGGCTTCCCCGACATGATCAGCCGCAACCGGGCGACCGCGAGTGTGATCACCGTCGGCAAACTGCACCGGCTCGTCCAGGACCATCGCGCCGACCCGACCGACCTGAGCAGCCTGCGGGCGCTGCTGGTCTCCGGTTCCCCCCTCGCACCGGGCCGGCTCGCCGAAGCACTCGACGTCCTCGGCCCGGTGATCTTCCACGGCTACGGCCAGACCGAGACCGGCATGATCACCATGGTGACACCGGCCGAGATGCTGGCCTCCCCCACCGCGCTCGCCTCGGTCGGCCGACCACCTCCGGTGACCGACCTGTCCATCCGCGACGCCGACGGCCGCCCCTCCACCGAAGGGGAACTCTTCGTGCGCACACCGGCGCAGGCCGACGCCTACTGGAACGACCCGGTCGAGACCGCCGACGTCTTCGTCGACGGCTGGGTCCGCACCCGTGACCTGGCCCGCCTGGACAGCGACGGCTACCTGCACCTGCTCGGCCGCATCCGGGACGTCATCATCGTGCACGCCACCCTCGTGTACGCCGGCCCGATCGAGCGAGTCCTCGCCGCCGACCCCACGGTCGCCGAGGCCTACGTCGTCGGCCGTCCCGACGACCTCACCGGGGAGGCGGTGCACGCCTACGTGGTGCCGGCCGACGGCCACACACCCGACGCGGCACGGCTGCGTGACCTGGTGGCGCAGACCCTCGGGGCACCCTGCGCCCCTCAGACGATCCAGACGATCGTGCGGGTGCCGGTGGGGCCGAGCGGCAAGCCGGACAAGCGAGCCCTGGCATACCGCGAGGCGGACCTGCTCGGGTAACGGCTGGTGGAGCGCGTTCTGGCAGGTGGTCGTGGCCGCGCCCAAGGACCGCGGTCAGCTCAAGAGACCGCACCGCCATGGTGATGACCGGCTCGGTGGAACGAAGTAGATGTGGAAGTCCCATCGCGGTCCCGGACGACGGCGTGGTCGTGAAATACCACGAGGAGGAATGCTGCATCGTTTCCGCAGTGCTACCTGTTGCCGGACAGGCCATGCCCCTTGTGGGGGTACGGCGCGCTCATCGCGTGGATCGCCCTCAGCGGTGATCAACGAGGTAGGCTGCGGACGTGGCTGTCCGGCGTCCCCCTTACCTGCTCCGGTTGAAGGTAGTCAACTACCGGAGCCTTCGCGATGTTGAGGTACACCTGAGGGCATTGAACGTCCTCGTCGGCCCGAACGGCGCGGGAAAGTCCAATTTCCTCGACGTCATCGCGTTTCTCGGCGACGCCACCCGTGATGACTTGGCACCAGCGCTCGACCGTCGCGCGGGGTTCGATCGGGTGGTGTTTCGGGCTGCGAAGGGATCACGGCAGGCGATCAGCATCGAGGTTGAGGCAGCGGTCACCAAGAACAGTTCCTTGAAGGCGACTGACACTTACACCCTGGAGTTCTCCTCGGATAAGTTGAGGCCAGGGCGCGGTGAGAAGGAGCGATACTACCTGCGGCGAGCGGAGAGCTTCGCATTCAAGCGGACCGCTGGTCCTGGGCGGCGCATCACGGTCAAGGGTGGCCTGATCACATTTCACAAGCCGGAAGGCGGGGAAGACACCGCGAGTCTGCGGGAAGGGTCCCTCGGCTTGTCCACCCTGCCGAAACTGAGCCCGGAGGAGGGCGGCGAGCAGGTAGAGGCATTGGCGAACCTGTTCGCCAGCTTCCGCGTGTTCGACGTTGACGTCGCTGCCGCGCGCCGTCCGTCGCCGGAACGCGCGAGTGAGCGTCTACACAACGATGCCAGCAATCTCGCCGCCTTCCTGTCATTCCTGGCCGAACGGCATACGGACCGGTTTGATGCGCTGCAACGCGACGCGCGGGCGTTCATTCCAGGGCTGGAGCGTCTGGAGTTCACCGCGATCGGTGGTGCCGGTGAGGGAACCGTCCTCACGCTGGTTGAGCGAGGCTTGTTGGGAGCCACCACGCTGCAGGAGGCCTCCTATGGATCCATCCGCGCCCTCGCGCTGCTCGCGCTGCTCTACGATCCGTCTCCCCCGCGGCTGACGTGCATCGAGGAGATCGACCACGGGCTGCACCCGCACATCCTTGACCGGCTCGTCGAGCTGTTGCGGGAAGCGTCCGGGCGGACGCAGTTCCTGATCGCCACTCACTCCCCCGCGCTGGTGAATCGGCTGACGCCGCACGAGCTCATCGTGTGCGAGCGGAACGACGATGCCGCGTCGAAGATCCCCGCGATCGACCCCGAGACCGTCAAGGCCATGGAGCAGGAGCTCAACGGCGAGCTTGGACTGGGTGAGCTGTGGTTCTCCGGCGCACTCGGGGGCTGCCCGGAATGACGGCGAAGCGGAGTGAGCATCGCTCGGTAGTGGTGATCCTCGGTGAAGACGACAATGACCGTAGGACGGTGCAGATCCTGGTGGCTGCGTTGCGTCCCGACATCCCTCGTGGCGCTCTGAAGCCGCTGCGCAAGCCGATGTCGCTGGTGCGCAACGTGCCGCTTCAACGGCTGCCGGGCAAAGCGACGAAGGCTGCGGCCCTGCTGCGCGCCGTCGACGTGAGCACACCCATCCGAGCGGTCCTCATGCACGAGGACGCCGATGAGGTGGAGCCGGCGCACGAAAAGCTGATCACAAAGATTGAGGACGGCCACCGCTCGCTGCGCTGGCCGGTCCTCGCGGTGGTGCCGGCCTGGGAGATGGAGACGTGGTGGTTCCTGTTCCCCGATGCGGTGCACGCCGTCCGACCTACCTGGCGCCGGCCGGATCAGTTCGCCGGGCGAGATGTCGGCAAGATCCGTCACGCCAAGGAAGAACTCAAGAAGGCGGTCACACCCCCGGGGGCGCGGCCATCGTTTCAGACCTACACGGAGGCTGACAGCACCGCGATCGCCGAGAAGATCGTGGCCCTCGGTCATCTGACGGCCCCTTGGTTCGCCCGGAGCGCCAGTTGGGAGACGTTCCTCGCGAAGGTCAAGCAGCTGTAGCGGTGTGCTGGACGCGCTGACTACCCGGCCTCCGGCAGCAACTGGGCACCGGTCAGCCGCGTTGCCTTCGCCTCTGGCGCACGGAACCTGCTAAGTGGCCGGACAACCGACCGTTCGGCGGCGTGGCGTGGCCGAGCAGCCGTTCCAGCACCTGGACGCGGAGGCAGTGCCATCACTGTGCTGCCGGTCCGTCGCCGCGTTCCCGCGCAAACCCTCGTCCGGGATCGTAGGAAAGCCGCCCCGGGGCATGGTCAACGCCGCCGCCAGTTGCGAGACTGCTTCAATCCGCGTCAACGCGGGCAATCGGGGCTCTCGACACATCGGCAACCATGCGTACCGACCGGGCGACACCACGTGCCCAACGGTGGGCCGGAGAGGGGTCCCGGGGCCGGCGCGACGTCGGCACGACCGGGACGGAGGAAGGAATGTCCAGTACGCCGCTGTCCCTGCCGCAGCCAGCCGCGCGGGCGCCCGAGTTCGGCCGGGACGCGCTCATCGTCTGCGAGAACCTGGTGCGGATCTATCAGACCGGTTCCATCGAGGTGCAGGCACTTCAGGGACTGGACCTGGCCGTGGACAGCGGGGAGATGGTCGCCGTCGTCGGTGCCTCCGGGTCGGGCAAGTCGACGCTGCTGTCCATCCTGGCCGGCATCGACGCCCCGACCGCCGGGCGGGTCCGGGTCGACCGGTGGAACCTGCTCAGCATGTCCCGCGCGGACCGGGTGCACTACCGGCGGCACACCGTCGGGTTCGTGCGGCAGCAGACGGCGAGCAACCTGATCCCGTACCTCACCGCGCGGGAGATGGTGGACCTGCCGATAACGGCGGCGCGTACCGCGAAGGCGCAGCGCCGGGACCGCGCGGCCGAGTTGCTGGACGGCCTCGGTGTCGCGGACTGCGCCGACCGGCGACCCGGGCAACTCTCCGGCGGGCAGCAGATGCGGGTCGCGATCGCGGTGGCGCTGGCCAACCAGCCGCGGGTGCTGCTCGCCGACGAGCCGACCGGCGAGTTGGACGCCGCCACGTCCGCGGGGGTCTTCGGCGTGCTGCGGGACGTCAACCGGCGCTACGGCGTCACCGTGGTCGTGGTGACCCACGACCCGCAGGTCAGCGGCCAGGTCGAACGGACCGTCGCGATCCGGGACGGGCGCACCAGCAGCGAGGTGCTGCGCCGCGCCACCACCGACGCGGTGGGCGACACGCACATGATCGCCGAGGAGTACGCCGTGATGGACCGCGCCGGGCGGGTGCAGGTGCCCCGTGACTTCCGTCAGGCGCTGGCGCTGACCCGACGGGTCCGGCTGGCCCTGGAACCCGACCACATCACGATCCGCCCCTCGGGAGACGACGAATGAGCGGTGAGCCGCTGCTGCGCGTACGCGACGTGCACCGGCGCTTCCGTAGCGGGCCGAGCGTCGTACACGCCCTGCGTGGCGTGTCGTTCGACGTGGCCGCCGGGTCCATGGTGGCGCTGGTCGGCCGGTCCGGGTCGGGCAAGACGACCCTGCTCAACACCATCGGCGGACTGGACCGCCCGGACGCCGGCACCGTGCACGTCGACGGCACCGACGTCACCGCGCTCGACGAGGACGGTCTGTCCCGGCTGCGGCGCGAGAAGGTGTCGTACATCTTCCAGAGCTTCGGGTTGATCCCGGTGCTGTCGGCCGCGGAGAACGTCGCCGCCCCGCTGCGGCTGGCCCGCGTCGCCCCGGCCGAGCGCGAGCGGCGGGTCGCGTTGCTGCTGGAGCTGGTCGGGCTGGGCGATCACGCCCGGCAGCGGCCGGCCGAGCTCTCCGGCGGCCAGCAGCAGCGGGTGGCGATCGCCCGCGCGCTGGCCGCCTCGCCCCGGCTCCTGATCGCCGACGAGCCCACCGGGCAACTGGACGCGGAGACGGGCCTGTCGGTGATGGCCCTGCTGCGCGGGGTGGTCGAGTCCGAAGGCGTCACCGCCCTGGTGTCCACCCACGATCCCGTGATGATGGCGTTGGCCGACCGGGTGATCCGGATCCACGACGGGCAGCTCCACGACGAGGCGGCCGGGCAGCCGGGCGAGCCCGGGCCGGACGCCGGGTGACGCGCCGATGCTGAGGCTGGTCAGCCGGCGTGCCCGCGCGCAGTGGCCGTTGCTGGCGGCCCTGATCGGGGTGGTCACGGTCGGCGCGACCCTGTTGGGCACCTGCACCCTGCTGAGCACCCGCACCACCGAGCGGGCGCTGGAGGTCGCCATGGCCCGCGCCGCCCCCGCCGACGTCGACGTGACCGTCTACACCGGCACCGTCGAGGGCCCGGACGCGCGGTCCGTCGCCGCCGACACCCGCACCGTGGTGACCGCCGCGCTCGCCCCGTTCCCGGTGACCACCACCGCGCGGGCGTCGACGGTGCTGCGGGCGCTGCCGCCCGGGTTCGCCCCGGGCACCACCGTGCCGGCCCAGGCGTACCTGTCGGGGCTCGACGACCTGCCGACCCGCGCCGAGTTGGTCACCGGGCGCTGGCCGCGCGAGCGTGGGGACGCGGTGGTGCTGGAGTCCACCGCGCAGTTGCTCGGCCTCACCCCCGGTCGCCGGGTGCATCTCGGCGCCGAGCTGGCCAACGACCCCGTCCCGGCCGTCGACGTGACCGTCGTCGGTGTGGTGCGCCCGGTGCCGGGGCGTGGCTGGGACCGCGATCCGCTGGCTGCGGCAGGCGCCGCGACCGGCTACCAGGACGGCCGGTTCCGCCAGCCGGTCAACGCCTACGGCCCCTTCCTCGTCGACCTCGGCGACCTGCTCACCACCGGTGCCACCGTCGACCGGATGGAGGTCACCGCCCATCCGGACCTGTCCCACGCCACCCGCCGTGACCTGGAGACCGTGGCCGGGGCCGTCCGCAGTGCCGACGGTCGGCTGGCCGGCACCCTCGGCGAGCGCGTCCGGCTCGCCCGGGTCGCCTCCGACCTGCCGCTGACCCTGCGCTCCGCCGACGCGCAACGGCACGCCACCGCCGCTCTCGTGCTCGCCATCGCCGTCCTCGGCGGTGTCCTGACCGCGACGGCACTCGTCCTCGCCGGCCGGCTGACCGCCGGCATCCGCGCCGACGAGACCGCCCTGCGGACCGCCCTCGGCACCAGCCGCCGTCAACTCGCCGCCACCGCGACACTCGACGCCGGGTTCGTCGCCGCCGTCGCCGCCGTGCTCGCGGTCCCGGCCTCGTCGGCCCTGCACGCCGGCCTGACCCACCTGCCTGCCCTGGACGCCGCCGGCCTGACCGCCCGGCCCGCCGTCACCGGCGCCCAGATTCTCGCTGTCGCCGGCGGTGCGCTGGCGCTCGCCGCCGTCCTGACCGTCCTGGCGATCCGGCCCGGCCCGGCACCCGGCGACCGACGCACCCGCCGTGAACTGCTGGCCCGGTCCGGTGCCGACCTGATGCTCGCGGCCCTCGCCGCGACCGCGTGGTGGCAGCTGTACGCGCAACCCACCACCGCCAGCCCCCGCGCCGACGTGGTCCGGGTGCTCGCACCGGCGCTGCTGCTCGCCACCGGTGCCACCCTGGCGCTGCGGGTGGTCCTGCCCGCCCTGCGCGGCGCCGACCGGCTGGCGTACCGCGCCCGTGGGCTGGCCGTGGTGCTGGCGGTCGCCGAGGCCGCCCGCCGCCCCCAGGCGGTCGCCGCCGGGCTCCTCGTCGGGCTGGCCTGCGCGGCGGCGACCTTCGGCCTCGCCTTCGACACCACGTGGCACCAGTCGCAGCGCGACCAGGCCGCGCTCTCCGTCGGCACCGACCTGGCACTGTCCCTCAGTGCGACGCCGTCGCCCGGAGACGGCGCGGCCGTCGTCGCGGCCACCTCGGGGGCGGTGAGTCCCGTCCTCGACCGGGGTACCGCCGTCGGTCAGTGGCTCGGCACCGCCGGCGACGCGCCGCGCCTGGTCGGCGTCGACACCACCCGCGCCGACACGCTGCTGCGCGGACGGCTCGACCACGACCGCACCTGGACCGACGTCGGCGCAGGACTTGCCCCGCCGGCCCGCGCCACCGGCCTCCCTGTCGCCGCCGGTGCCCCGCTGCTGCTGAGCGGCACCGCGACCGGCGACACTCCCCTCGCCGTGACACCGCACCTGCTGCTGCAGGACGCCGCCGGTCTACGTCTACCCTGCACCGGTCCCCCGGTGCCGCTCGACGGCCGGGCACACCGGCTGCCCGCGTGCGCGACCGCCGACGGACTGCACCTCGTCGCGGTGTCCCTGCCGGTCACGGCCGACCCCGACGCCGCAGTGGGCAACCGCATCGCCCTCGCCGTCACCCTCACCGTGCCGTCCACCGGATCGGCGCAGGGATCGGAGTGGACCGCCACGTCCGCGCCGCCGATCCCGACCAAGCTGCGCGACCCGAGCGTCGTGCTCGCCGCCACACCGACGCAGACCGCGCTGCGGCTGGCGGCGACCGTCGACCTCGGCGGCGCGGACGCCGCCCGCACCCTGGTTGCCACCGCCTTCCCCGACCCCGGTCCGGTGCCCGTCGCTGTCTCCGCCCGCTTCGCCGACGCGGTCGGTGGCATCGGCAGCCGGCTCAGCGTCACGGTCGGCACCACGCCGGTCCCGATCGTCGTCACCGAGGTCGTGCCGACCGTGCCGTCCGCCCCCGGCGCCGTCGCCGTCCTGGCCGACCTGGACATGCTGTCGCGCGCCCGTGCCGTCACCGGTGACCTGACGTTCCCGGTCGACGCCTGGTGGGTCGGTCACCCCGCCGGTCCCGATGTCGCCGAGCGTGCCGCCGCCCTGCACCTGGGCACCGTCACGACCCGCGAGGCGGAGACGACCCGTCTCACCGGCGGCCCGCTGCAGGCCGCGCTGCCCGCCGCGCTGCGGCTCCTCGTCGGAGCCTCGGCGCTGCTGCTGCTCGCCGGTGTCGTGCTGCACGTGACCTGCGATCTGCAGGTCCGCGCCGTGGAGGTGGCACGGTTGCGGGGCCTGGGGATGACCCGGCGCGGCATCCGGGTGGTGCTCCTGGGCCAGCACACCGTCATCCTGCTGCCCCTGCTCGCGGTGGGCGCGGCCGTCGGCGCGCTCGGCACCGGCCTCGTCGCTCCCCTGCTGGTCCGCTCCGACACCGGAGCCGCGCCGATCCCGGCCGTCCAGCCGCACTGGCCGTGGCCGGCCGAGGCCGCGCTGCTCGCCGTCCTGCTGGCCGGCTGCCTGCTGGCGGTCGCCGCGGTGGTCAGCGTCCAGGTCCGGCGGGCCGACGCCGCGCACCTGCGGGTGGCACCGTGACCCGGTGGCCGACCCTGCGGCGGCCGGCGCCGCACTGGCCCAGTGTCCGTGGCCGGGGCCGTACCGACGCCGGGGCGCTGCTGCTCACCGCTGCCGTCATCGCGGCCGTCGCGCTGCTCGCCGGGGCCGTTCCGGCGCTGGTACGTGCCGCCGCCGACGACGCCGTCCAGGACACTGTCCGCCGCGCTGGCACCGGCTCTACCGTCCTCGTCCACGCCGATTGGGAACGCGACGACGGGCCGACCGGCGGCCGGTTCCGGATATCCCGCCTCGCCGAGGACGTCGACGACTTCCGCGCCCGGGCGGCCTACGCGCTCGGGCCTGACCTGGACGCGGCGCTGTTGCCGCCCATCGCCGTGGTCAACGGCCCGGTCCTGGGCATCACCGGCGGCAACCTGCCGCGTACCTTCCAGCTCACCTACCTGGCCGATGACCGCGGCGGCCCGGACGTGACCTGGATCGCCGGCAGCGCGCCCGGCCCCACGGTCCCCGAACGGTCCATCGAGATCCCCTACGACGGACCGCCCTGGCCGGTGCAGGTCGGCCTCTCCGAGGTCGACGCCGCCGCGCTCCGCCTCGGCCCCGGCGATCGGATCCCGGCCCAGGACGGCCAGGGCAACGACAAGGACGTCCGGATCAGCGGGATCTACCGACCCACCGACAGCGCCGACCCCGCCTGGCGACTCGCCCCGGCGCTGCTGCGTCCCCTGCCCGGTGCCGATGGCGTGGGCACCACCCGGTTCGCCGGACTGCTGTCGCGCGAGTCGCTGCCGGACGCCCGACTCGCCTTCGACCAGGACCAGCTGCGGCGCACCGTCCACTTCGCACCCGAACCCGACGCGCTGACCTGGGGTGCCACCGCGACGCTCGCCCGCCAGGTGGTCAAGCTCAAGGCGGCCTCCGGCTCGTCAGCCGTACGCGACGACTCCCTGAAGTGGGAGTCGCAGCTCGACAGCGTCCTGCGCGACACGCGTACCCAGATCAGCGCCGCTTCCGTCCAGGCCGCCGTCCTGCTCGCCGGCGTCCTGACCGCCACGGTACTGGTCCTGCTGCTCGCCGCCGACCTGCTGGTCCGCCGCCGTGCCCCGGCGTTGGCCGCTGCCCGGCAGCGCGGTGCGGCGCTCCCCGACCTCGGCGGGGAACTGATCATGGAGTCCGCCGTGGTGTCCGTGTCGGCCGCCGCCGTCGGGCTCGCACTCGCCCGGGCGGCGGTACCGGGTGTGTCCTGGACCTGGGCCATTCCTGTGGTCCTGGCCGGTGTCGTCGCCGGGCCGGTGTTCGGGATCCTCGCCGCTGCCCGCGCCAGTCGCGACCGGCGCCAACCCGCCAATCCGGCCGCGCGGCGTTGGATCCTGGCCACCGGCAGGCTTCGCCGCGCCGCCGTGGAGGCCGCCGTGGTGATCGCCGCACTCGCCGCCGTCGTGACACTGCACCAGCGCGGGCTCCTGCCCGTCGCCGCCGACGGCGAGGCCGGTGAGCTGACCGGCGACCTGGTCCTCCCGATCAGCGCCGTCGCGCTGGGTGCGCTCGCCGGCGCACTGGTCGTGCTGCGGCTGATGCCCGTCGGAGCGCGGTTCGGGCTACGACAGGCCCTGCGGTCACACCGCCCGCTGGCCGTGTTCGCCGCCGCCCGGGCGGCCACCACCGCTGGTCGGGCGCTGCCGCTGCTGGTGCTGGTCAGCGCGACGGCGCTGGCGTCGTTCGCGCTTGTCGTCGGCGCCACCATCTCCCGGGGGCTGACCGACGGCGCGTGGAGCACCGTCGGTGCCGACGCCCGTCTCGACGTCGGCACCGACGCCGCGGCCGCGACGCCCGCACTCGCCGAACGCATCACGGCCGCACCCGGGGTCGAGCAGGTCGTCGTCGCGCAGGTGACCGACTCGGCACGCGTCTTCACCGAATCGACTCCACTCACTCCACGCCTGGTCATCGTGGACGCCGCCGCGTTCCAGCGTCTGCTGGCCTCCACCCCGCTGCCCGACGCGCCCGCGCTGGCCCGGCTCACGACATCCGGGGCCGACCCCACGGGCGTCCCCGCGCTGGTCCGATCGGGCACCGGTGACCTGCCCACCGGAACCCGGCTGCAGTTGTCACGCGACGATGCTCCGACGATCCATCTCACCGCGGTCGGTACCGCTCCCCCCGTCGGCGGTGCCGGCGACGTCGTCATCGTCGACGCCGCAGCGCTGGCCGAGGCGGGACTGTCCGCCGTTCCCAACACCGTCTGGGTGACCGGCCCCGGTGCGGCGCAGGCCGTGTCGAACAGCGGCGTCGCCGCCGACGTCGTCCTGCGCACGGACGTGCAGCGTGCGCAGCGAGAGGCGCCGCTGACCGCAGGGACACTACGGCTGGCGTGGACGGCTGCGGTTGTGCTGCTGGCGCTGGGGCTGCTCGGCCTCACGCTCGCCGCCGCCGCGGGTGCCTCGGAACGGTGGCAGACCCTGAGTCGGCTGCGGACCCTCGGCCTGCGGCCACGCGACGCCCGCTGGGTCGCCGCCGGAGAGGTGCTGCCGCCGGTCGTGGTCGCCGCGGTGTGCGGCCCGCTACTCGGGGCCATGCTCGCGCACCTGACGCTCGGCCCGCTCGAACTGCGGATGCTCACCGGTCAAGCCGCCGACCCGACGACGGTCCTGCCGTGGTGGCTGCTCGGCCTGGTAGGTGTGGCGCTGGTGGCGGCGGCCGCCGCAGTCGTACCTGTCGAGGCGGCGCTGCGGCGACGCGACCGGCTGAGCGAGGTGCTCCGCGCCGGCGAGTGAGCGGCTACTGCCTCGTCATACCAGGCGCGGACCTCGGGCGCTCGCGAGCGGAGAGGTTCTTGCGATCAGATGCGGCGCTGCTGCGGTCAGGGCAGCAGGAGGACGTGCAGGGTACGGGGGCCGTGTACGCCCTCGACCCGGTTGAGTTCGATGTCGCTGGTGGCCGACGGTCCGCTGATCCAGGTGAGTGGGCGGTGCGGGGTGAGGCGGGCGAGCGCCTCGGGGACCCCGGCGACCACCTGGGCGGCGCGGACCACGCAGATGTGCAGGTCCGGTAGGAGGCTCAGAACGCGGCGGCCCTGGTCGGGTGCGCCGTCGAGGACGACGGTGCCGGTCTCGGCGACCGCGACGGCGGCGGCGGTGACGACACCGTCCGCAGCGGCGATCCGCGCGTTGTCCAGCCCGTCGTCGGGCAGTACGGTCACCGTCGCGGGCAGCCAGGCCGGCGGCAGTCCCGGTGGGACGACGAGCGTCGCGGACAGCGGCAGGATGTCGGCGATCACGTCGGCGACCTGCGCCTCCGGCACGCGGCGCACCCGGGCCCGGTAGTCGGTCAGCCGCTCCACCAGCAGGTCCAGGTCGACCGTGCCCGTCCGCCGGTAGTCGCGCGGCACCTCGACGTCGGCTCCGCGCTCGCCGAGGGCGGCGCGCAGCCGGCCGAGGACCGTCTCCCGGCCGCTCACCGCTTCGACCACCATTCGCGGAAGGTCTCCGCAGGCGGTTCGGGCAGATCGCGACTGGCGGTCCAGCCGTCCAGCGGCGGTGGTAGGCCCCGACCGCGCCGGCCGAGCAGTCGACTCGACCGGGCGGCGCGCTGCGCGGCCGCGTACAGGGCGGGATGGTCCATGGCGTACGCGGCGGCGGCCATCGCCGTCGCCTCGGCGCGCGGGTGGGGTGCCTGGTCGCGGAGGTGCACCAGCAGGTCCGGAATGTTGATCTTCACGGGGCAGGCGTCGTAGCAGGCGCCGCAGAGCGACGAGGCGTACGGCAGGGAGGCGTTGTCGGCGATCCCGGTCAGTTGCGGGGAGAGCACCGCCCCGATCGGGCCCGGGTACACCGAGCCGTAGGCGTGCCCACCGGTGCGCTCGTACACCGGGCAGACGTTCAGGCAGGCCGAGCAACGGATGCAGTGCAGTGCCTGCCGGCCCACCTCGTCGGCGAGCACGGCGCTGCGTCCGTTGTCGAGCAGCACCAGGTGGAACGCCTGCGGACCGTCGCCCGGGGTCACGCCCGTCCACATCGAGGTGTAGGGGTTCATCCGCTCCCCGGTCGAGGCCCGGGGCAGCAGTTGCAGGAACACCTCCAGGTCGCGCCAGGTCGGCACCACCTTCTCCACACCCATCACGGTGATCAGCGTGTCCGGCAGGGTCAGACACATCCGCCCGTTGCCCTCGGACTCGACCACGGCGAGGGTGCCGGTCTCCGCGACGGCGAAGTTCGCCCCGGACACCGCCACCGGTGTGGAGAGGAACGTCTGCCGCAGGTAGCGCCGGGCCGCCGCCGCCAGGACCGTCGGTTCGTCGGTCAGGGCCGGGTCCACCCCCGGCATCGCCCGCAGGAAGATCTCCCGGATCTCGGCCCGGTTGCGGTGGATGGCTGGTACCAGGATGTGGCTGGGTCGGTCGTCGCCGAGCTGCACGATCAGCTCGGCCAGGTCGGTCTCCACCGGCATGATCCCGGCGGAGACCAGGGCCTCGTTGAGGCCGATCTCCTGGGTCGCCATCGACTTGACCTTGATCACCCGGTCGCTGCCGGTGGCCGCGACCAGCTCGGTGACGATCCGGTTGGCCTCGGCCGCGTCGGCGGCCCAGTGCACCACTCCCCCGGCGGCCGTGACCCGCGACTCCAACTGCTCCAACAGCTCCGGCAGGCGGGCCAGCACGTCGGCCTTGATCGCCGAACCGGCCGACCGCAGGTGCTCCCAGTCCGGCACCTCGGCGATCACCGCACCGGACTTCGCGCGGATCGTCGCCGTGGCGTGCCCGAGGTTGCGGCGCAGCTGCGGATCGGCCAGGGCCCGCCGCGCGGCGGCCGGGAAGGTCTCGTCGCCGCGCAGGTGTCCGACGCCCGCCGGAGCGGTGGCCGGCATACCGAGGAAGGTCCGGGTCACGACCGCACCACCGCATCACTCCGCTCGTCGACGGCGCCGTCCCGCTCGGTCGACGCCAGGATCTCCGCCAGGTGCACCGTGCGCACCCCGGTCCGCAGCCGGGACAGCCCACCACCGATGTGCATCAGGCACGACGCGTCCCCCGCCGTGCAGACGTCCGCACCGGTGGACAGCACGTGCCGCATCTTGTCCGCCAGCATCGCCGTCGAGGTGTCCGCGTTCTTCACCGCGAACGTGCCGCCGAATCCGCAGCACTGCTCCGCCGCCGGCAACTCGACCAGGTCCAGACCCCGCACCTCGCGCAACAGCCGCAGCGGCCGGTCCCCCACCCGCAGCACCCGCAACGAGTGACACGTCGGGTGGTAGGTAACCCGATGCGGATAGAAGGCACCGACATCGGTCACCCCGAGCACGTCCACCAACAGCTCCGACAGCTCGAACGTGCGCCCGGCCACCGACTCGGCCCGGGAGGCCAACCGCTCGTCACCGGCCCGCCGGGCCACCACCGCGTGCTGGTGCCGCACCGATCCGACACACGACCCCGACGGCGCCACGATCACGTCGTACGGATCGAAGACCCGCGCGTACCGGCGCACCAACGGCAACGCCTGCCGCTGGTAGCCGGTGTTGACGTGCATCTGCCCGCAACACGTCTGCCCCTCGGGAAAGACGACCTCGTGTCCCAGGCGCTCCAGCAGCCGCACCGTCGCCTTCGCCGCCTCGGGGAACATCGTGTCGGCCAGGCAGGTCACGAACACCGCGATCCGCACGTCACACCTCCGCCCGCCCTGCGATCGTCCGTGCCGCCACAGTGCCACCCTCGGGCTGATAGCGCACGATCGGTTGAGTCTGCCGCACCAATCGCCGCAGTGCCGCCAGGTCACCACCGACCGTACCGACGGAATCCGGGTTCGCGCGCGGCGACGGTGAGCAGGTCGGGCAGGTCGGGGTCACCCCAACTGCGGAGGCATTCCTGCAACGGCCACAGCCCTATGACGTTGCGCAGGTAGCAGATGGTGCCGTCGACCCCACCCTCGTTGGTGAAGTTGGCCCGGCGGCTGGCCTCGGTGAGCACGGGTCGGTCCAGCTCGACGCCGACCAGCGACCAGGTGCCGCAGGAGATGTAGGCGAAGTGTTCGCCGTCGGCGGGCACCGCGACCACGGCCGAGGCGGTGTCGTGGGAACCGAACGGTGACCGCCCCACCGGTGGCATGGAGGCGGTGGCCCGGCGCGCTGCGGACCTGGTCAGCGTTCGGTGAGCAGGTGGTGCAGGAACCGTCCCGGATCGGCCAGGAACGCCCGGGTCAGGGCGACCGGCTCGGCCTGGTCGTAGTCGACCGGTGCGATGGTGCCGTCGGCGTCGATGTGCAGGATCGTCGCGTCGGGGCAGGCGAGCAGGATCGGTGAGTGGGTGGCGACGAGGAACTGACAGCCGTCGGCGACCAGATCGGCGATCCGCAGCAGCAGCGCCAGGCAGCCGTGTACGGACAGGGCCGCCTCCGGCTCGTCGAGCAGGTACAGGCCCTGCGCACCGAACCGGTGGTTGACCAGGTCCAGGAACGACTCGCCGTGCGAGCGGTGGTGTGGGGAGACGCCGCCGTAGGCACCCAGCAGAGGTGGGGAGTGCGGGTCGGCGTCGAGACGTTCGATCTCGGTGGCGACGTTGTAGTACGACTCGGCGCGCAGGAAGAACCCGGTGCGGGGTTTGCGGCCGGCGACGCGTCGCAGCACCAGATGCTCACCGAGCGGGGACTCGCTGGCGCGGGTGGCGAACCGGAAGGACGTACTACCGCCCTCCGGATTGAACCCGGCCGCGACCGCGACCGCCTCGACCAGGGTCGACTTGCCGGTGCCGTTGTCACCGGTCAGCAGCGTCACCGGCGTGGTGAACTCGACGCCCGGATCGGCAAGCGCGCCCACGGCCGCCATGGTGTACGGCCACCGGCCACGATCCGCCGACGCGAACACGCCGGACGGCACGTAGGCGCCCCGCACGAACACCGCCGTTCCCCCTCCTGCCGGGCCAGCCGTCACACCGGCCCACACGCCCGGCGGGAGCCGGTTGCCGGCTTGGCGGCGAGATCAGGCCGTCGCCACGCTACCCGGCACCTCGTGCTGATGCCGCCGGCATCACCGGCTGCCTCTGCCGGTGTCCGTCGCTGTCGTGCCCGGCTGTTCAGTCGCTGACTCTGCTGCGGGACTGATACACCAGGTCCTGGTACTCGGGGTGCCGGGCGATCCACCCGGCGAAGAACGGGCAGGTGGGCAGCACCAGCAGACCTGCGGCGCGGGCCTCGTCGAGGCCGGCGCGGGCCAGGGCCGCCCCCACTCCCCTGCCCTCGTACTCCCGCGAGACCTCGGTGTGTACGAACGCGATGAGTTCCGTGGTGCGGATGTACTGCGCGATCCCCGCAACCGTGGACTCCCTCTCGATCCGAGCCTCGTACCGGCTGGCTTCCGGGACATCCTTCACATTCACGACCATGCGCCCTCCATCAGATCTCATCTCCGACACGGACCGACCGACGCGGCGATCCGGCCAACGGTCTCTTCCGACGTGCCCGGCGGGCATCTGCGACTCCCGGAGTCCAGTATTCGGTGCTCCCCGGCCACGAACAGTGCCACCACGTCACCAGCGATCGTGACACCGCGCCACTGACGGCTCGGACGCGGCCGAGCTGTCATGGGCGACGCGCTCGTCGTGGTCACGGATCGAGTGTGCGGCAGCGTGGCCGAAGCGGATCGGTCGGTCAATCGGTCGTCTCACGATGGGGCAGACCGGGCTATAGCCTTGAAAACGGCGGTGCCATCACGGCCAGGCGCGACACTCTGGGGTGGGACATGGAACTGTTCGGACGGCGCGCCGAGACCGCAGCGCTGGACCGGCTCCTGGATCGGGCGACGGATCGCGCGGGTGCCGGGCTCGTGCTGTGGGGCGAGCCGGGCATCGGCAAGACCGCCCTGCTCGACTACGCCGTCGGGGCGGCCTCCGACGCGACGGTGTTGCGGTGCCGGGGCACGCGGATGGAGGCAGGGCTCGCGTTCGCGGCGCTGCACGAGTTGCTGTGGCCGGTGTTGGATCGGCTGGAGACGCTCGCCGCCCCGCAGGCTGCGGCGTTGCGGGGTGCGTTGGGAATCAGTCGGGACCCGGCCAACCGCTTCCTCATCGGCGCGGCCGTGCTGTCGCTGCTCTCCGGTCTCGCGCGGGAGCGACCGGTGCTGATCGTGGTGGACGACGCTCAGTGGGTCGATGAGGCGAGTGCGCATTGCCTGGGGTTCGTCGCTCGTCGAGTGGCGACGGAGCCGGTAGCGGTGCTGCTGACCGTACACGAGGATCCCGCCTCGGGGCCGTGGGAGGGGTTGCCGGCCTTGGAGGTCGCCGGTCTGGCCGACGAGGACGCGCGCCAACTCGTGACCGCCGTCGTGCCGGGGGCCGACGCGACGCTTGTCGATCGGACGGTGCAGGCGGCGGGGGGCAACCCGTTGGCGCTGCACGAGCTGCCCGCCCTCGATCACGAGACCGACGGCGAGGCGCCGCTCTCGCTGTCCGGGAACCCGGTGCCGGTGGGGCCACGGTTGCGACGGGCGTTCTGCGCACGGTTCGAGGCCCTGAAACCGTCGACCCGGGCGTTACTGCTGCTGGCCGCCGCCGAGGGCCGGGGCGACCGGCACGTCGTGCACCGCGCGGGGGCCGGTTGGGGCGTCGACACCGCTACCTGGGACGCGGCCCTGCGGTCGGGTCTGCTCCGCGCCTCGGGCGCCCGCCTGGAGTTCCGGCACCCACTGATCCCGGCAGCCGTCTACGACGGTTCCCCCTTCGCGGAACGGCAGGCGGTGCATCGGGCGCTGGCGGAGGCCCTCCCAGCTGACGCCACCATGGAGCGGGCCTGGCACCTGGCGGCCGCTGCGGACGGGCCGGACGAGGATGTCGCCGCGCTGCTGCAACACGCCGCCGAGGAGTGTCTGCTACGCAGTGCGGGTTCGATGGCGGCGCGGACGCTGTGTCGGGCCGCCGAGCTGTCGCCGGAGCCGGCGGACGCCGCTCGCCGGCTGGCTGTGGCCGCCCGCGCCGCGTGGCACGCCGGCCAGGCCGACACGGCACGGCAGGTGCTCGAAGACGCTGAACGCCTGGGCGGTGTGCATCCCATCGTCCGGCTCAGCGGCGGGCTGCGCGGGATCCTCGAGTTCGCGTACGGCATGCCCGAGCGTGCCCACCATTACCTGGCATCCGACATGGCCGTGGTTGCCGAGACCCGACGCGCGGTGGAGCTGGGCACGGTCGCGGTCCGCGCCGCCTGGTCGGCGGGCCGCTCCGACCTGCAACAGGAGGCGCTGCACCGGCTGCGGGCCGTGGACACCGACGGTGACTCGGCGGTGTCGGGGCTGATGCCCGTACTGCGGAACTGGTGGTCCTGCTACGACCTGACCGGCGAGTTCCCCCCGCCGACCCCGGACCTGGCCAGCGACGCCGTCGGTCGGCTCGGTACGGTCGCGTGGGAGCTACTCCCGCCCGTGCCGTTGGCCCAGGCCTGGGGCGTCGAGGCTCGACTGCTCGACGTGTTGCGCGTGCAGGCCGCACAGCTGCGGCGTCGGCACGAGCTCACGGCGTTGGCGCTGGTGCTGGCGCAGATCGCGGTCCTCGACACCGCTGCGGGTCGGTGGGACGCCGCCGCGGTGTCGGCGACCGAGGGCCTGCGGCTGGCCGAGGAGGTCGGGGCGGATCACCTCGCCACGCAGAGCCGCAGCTGCCTCGGCGTACTGGCTGCCGCCCGCGGCGACTACCGCGCCGTCGACGAGCACACCAGCGATATCCTGCGGGTCTCGGTTCCGCGCGGGGTCCGGGCACTCAGCGCATCGGCGTACTGGCTTCGGGGACGGGCGGCGCTGTTCGAGGGTCGTCCGCAGGAGGCGCTGACCGACCTGTTGTGCCTCGTCGAGTCCGGCCACGAGGCATCCCATGCCACCTTCGCGCTGCTCGCGGCCCCGGACACCGTCGAAGCGGCGGTGCAGGTCGGCAGCAGCGACGTCGCCGAGTCCCAGGTCGCCATGGTGCAGGAGTGGGCGCAGCGAACGGGCGCGACCTGGGCCCGCACGGCCGGTCATCGTCTGCGGGCCCTCGTCCAGGATGGTGCGGCGGCCGAGGTCTCGTTCCGAGCCGCCCTGGACGTCGCGGGGGCGGGGGCGCAGCCGTTCGAGTACGCCCGCACCCGGCTGCTGTACGGGGAGTGGCTGCGGCGGGCACGCCGCCGGGCCGACGCCCGTACTCAGCTCGCCGCAGCAGCCGAGACCTTCGACCGCCTGGGCGCGGGCCCGCTGCGGGTGCGGGCGCTGCGCGAGCAGGCGCTGACCGACCGGCGCGGGGCCGATCCTTCGACCGCAGCCGGGCTGACCGCGCAGGAGTTGCGGGTGGCGCAGTTGGCTGCGGACCGTCTGACCAACCGGGAGATCGCGGCGCAGCTGTTGATCAGTCCCCGTACGGTCGGTCACCACCTGGCCAACGTCTATCCCAAGTTGGGCATCACCTCCCGGACCGAGCTGGCCAGGATCGACTTCGACGGGGACCTGCGGCTCAGCTAGCCCGACCGTGCGCCGTGGGCGATCGATTCCGGCACGAGTGGGGGTGTCACGGTGCGCCGGTGCGGTGCCAGCGCAGCGGGTCGTCCTCCAGCGCGGCGCGGTCCCAGTGCCCGAGGTCTGCGGCGGCCTCGTAGGTGGTGCGGAGGAACTCGGCGACCGCGCGGTCGGGGTCCGGTGCGGCGCGGGCGACCTCGTAGGGCAGCAGGAACTGCTGGAACTCGGTGCTGAAGTAGGCGCCGTCGGGGCCGACCGGCTGCTCGGCGAACCCGTCGGGCGCGGGATAGGCGTACGAGTAGAAGGCGCCTTCCACACCGCCGCCGGGCCAGAACCCGCAGCTGGACAGCTCGCGGGAGTAGCCCTCGACCATGACCCAGTCCCCGCAGTTGGGCACTCCCCCGGGGTGCGGCGGGGCCGAGCGGCCGGAGAAGCGGGTGCAGGCGAGATCCATCCCGCCCCAGAAGAAGTGCACCGGACTGACCTTGCCCACGAAGTGCGACCGGAACTCGCCGATCACCCGGTTCGCCTGCACCAGCTGTCGCCAGAACAGGGCCGCCGCCTCCCCCTCGTAGGAGGCGTGCTGGTGGTCCTCGGCGAACGGGATCGCCGGGTCGACCTCGTTGGGGCGCGGTCGGATCGGTGCCTCGATCCCGAGCTCGTCGAGCATGGCCATGACCCGCGAGTAGAACTCGGCGACCGGCATCGGCCGGAGCGGAAGGCTCCGCGTGCCGCCGTCGCTGCTGCGAACGTCGAGCCGGTGGCCGATGAAGTCGAACTCGATCTCGAAGGCTCCCGTCCCGTACGGGATGGCGGACGTCGTCAACCCGCGCGGGCTCACGTACAGCGTCACCTGCCACCAGTGATTCAGCAACGGCGCGTGCGCCATGCGGATCTTTCCCACGATCTGGGTCCACATGTGCAGGGTGTCGCGGGTGGCGGTCCAGTCCGAGACCCGCAGGCTCGGCCAGCTCGTCGTGTGCGGGCTTGTCATCGCTACTCACATCCTTGGCGCTGTCACGAGAGGTGACGGTCGTCGTGGTCGGGTCCTCGGTTCGGCCGGCCGCGCCCGTCGAGCGCACCCCGAGCGTAGGCGTGTCCGGTGGGTTCCACGTGGCGAACGCTGCGGCCTGCTCCGGATACCCGGTCGAACCAGGTGCACGGTCGCACTAGCGCGGCAGGTCGAGCAGAACGACCGCGCCGATCTCCACGACCTGGCCCGGGAGCGCCAGTTCCACGACCCCGAAGGTCGTGCTCGTCGGGCGGTGGTCGCCGAAGTAGGCGCGGTGCGCGGCAGCGGCCGGGCCGAAGTTCTCCCGCAGGTCGGTGAGGATCACGGTGGTCTCGATGATCTGACGGCGAGTCGCGCCGAAGTGCTCCAGCACGCGGTCGAGGTGGGCGAACGTCACCTCGCACTGCGTGTGGATGTCGTTGGCGCCCACGATGCCCTGGTCGTCGTGCGAGAGCTGGCCGGAGACGTAGACCGTGTCGCCGACCCGGAGCGCCTGGCGGTAGCCGTAGGCGGCCTCCCACGGGACGCCGTGGTCGAAGGTGTCACTGATCGTGGCCATCGTCGATCCCCATCCTGTTCGTGGTGTGACGGACGCGAGAGCCCGGTCTGTCCCGGTGGCCGGCCGTCGCGTCAGCGGTACTCGGGGTTGGCGGCGTCCGGATGAACTCCTGCGTCCCAGGCGGTGCGCTGGTTGCCGTAGGCCGGGAAGCCGCCGGCACGACGGATCATCGACGCGAGGTGCAGCAGGTTGTAGGTCATGAACGCGGTGTTGCGGTTGGTGAAGTCGTTCTCCGGCCCGCCGGATCCCTCGTCGAGGTAGGACGGCCCGGGGCCGACCTCACCGAGCCAACCCGCATCGGCCTGTGGCGGGACAGTGAAGCCGATGTGCTGCAAGCTGTAGAGGATGCTCATCGCACAGTGCTTCAGGCCGTCCTCGTTGCCGGTGAGCAGGCAGCCACCGACCCGCCCGTAGTAGGCGTACTGGCCCTGGTCGTTGAGGACGCCCGAGTAGCCGTAGAGCCGCTCGATCACCCGGCGGGTCACCGAACTGTTGTCGCCGAGCCAGATCGGTCCCGCGATGACCAGGATGTCGGCTGCCAGCACCCGGGTCAGCAACGCGGGCCACTCGTCGGTGTCCCACCCGTGCTCGGTCATGTCGGGTCGCACGCCGGTGGCGATGTCGTGGTCGACGGCGCGAATCTGGTCCACGCCGACCCCGTTCGCTTCCATGATCGCCACGCTGCGGTCGACCACTCCCTGGGTGTGGCTACGGCCGGGGGAACGGTTGAGGGTGCAGTTGATGTACATCGCGCGCAGCCCGGTGAAGTCGGGCTTCTCGATCGCCGTCGCGGTCATGGGGTCCTTCCTGGTCATCGGTCGTACCGGCGGACCGTCGCTCGGGTAGGCCCACGTCACGAGTGTCGGACGCTGCGGCCCGCGCCGGATCGGCCGGTCAATCGGTCGGTCCTGCTCGCGACTCGCCTCATGCGCGCCGACGGACCGGAGTTCCCGGAGTTGGGCGCGGTCCGGCGTTAGACTCGCCGGCCATGGGACTGCTCGTCTTCAGCCTCAACCTCACCCTGGACGGTTGCGTCGACCATCGGGAGGGGATCGCCGACGATGAGACGCACGCCTTCTTCACCCGTCTCATGGACGATGCCGGAGCCATGCTGTGGGGTCGCGTCACCTACGAGATGATGGAGAGCGCCTGGCCGGCCGTCGCCCGCGGCGACGAACAGGCGCCGTCGGCCCTGCGTGAGTGGGCGGTCAAGCTGGAGGCCAAACCCAAGTACGTGGTGTCGTCGACTCGCAACGACTTCCCGTGGGCCAACAGCCACCACATCGACGGCGATCTGCGTGAGGGCGTGCAGAGGCTCAAGGACACGACCCCGGCCGGGGTCCTGCTCGGGAGCGGAAAGCTCGCGACCGAACTCGACCGGCTGGACCTGATCGACGAGTACAAGCTGCTCATCCATCCCAGGATCGCCGGTCACGGCCCGACGCTGTACGAGGGCGGGCTGCCCGGCCCCCGCCGGCTCGAGTTGCTCTCGGCGCAGCCGCTCCGCAGCGGCGTGGTGGCCATGCACTACCGCCGCGCGCACTGAGTCACACGGAGTCCATCGCCGCCAGGTCACCGGTAGCGCGGGCCGTGCGGGGTGAACGGCTCCTCGAAGGCGAGGACACCTCGTCGAGATGTGATTTCGACGGTCTCCGGGCTGGTGGACAGGCGCGGGGATGCGTCGGAGGCCGCGCGGTGCGTACAGTTCCGGGTCGGACTTGGGGTGGGCCGGATGGATCCGGCGCAGGGAACGGGACGAGCAGCGACGGCATGACGGCAGACAAAGATACGGAAAACGGTCAGTACCGCATTGACCCGTCCCGGCTGGAGACCTGTCTCAGCGTCTTCGAGGCGTTGGAGGACCTGCCTCCCGATCACCCCGACGTGGTGCGGGTGCAGCGGGCCACCGCGAGGCTCTACAAGACGATCAAGCAGCGGCGGCGCGAGGAACGGCGGGATGCCATCGCGGCGGCCGACCGCGCGGTGACGGCGGCCACCGCCACCGGCGCCCCGGGCCGGATCGACGATGAGACCCAGGGCAACCCGCTCGTCTCCCCCACCGCGGGTGCCACGGCCGGCGTGCTGCACAATCCGCGCGGCTGCTACATCTGCAAGCAGCGCTACCGCGATGTGGATGCCTTCTACCACCAGCTCTGCCCGCCCTGCGCCGCGCTGAACCGGGAGCGCCGGGACGCCCGTACCGACCTGACCGGTCGACGCGCGCTGCTCACCGGCGGCCGGGCGAAGATCGGCATGTACATCGCGCTGCGGCTGCTGCGCGACGGCGCGCACACCACGGTGACCACACGGTTTCCCCACGACGCGGTCCGTCGATTCGCCGCGATGCCCGACAGCGGGGAGTGGCTCCACCGCCTGCGGATCGTCGGGATCGACCTGCGCGACCCCGCCCAGGTGATCGCCCTCGCCGATTCGGTCAGCGACCAGGGACCACTCGACATCCTGATCAACAACGCGGCGCAGACCGTCCGCCGCACGCCTGCCGCGTACGCGCACCTCGTCGCGGCGGAGTCGGCGGCCCTGCCGGACGGCCCACTCCCGGAGATGATCACGTTCGCCAAACCGGCCGGCCGGGGCGACCCGGCGGGCAGTCTGATCGCCCCACCGAACTCGCCCACCATCACCCCGCACGCCCTCACCGCACTGGCGCTCACCAGTGGCTCCGCCTCGCCGGAACGGATCGCGACAGCCAGCGCCATCGACGCCGGCGGTCTGGTGCCGGACCTCGACCCGGTCAACAGTTGGGTGCAGCGGGTGCACGAGGTGAACCCGGTCGAGCTGCTCGAAGTGCAACTGTGCAACGTGACCGCGCCGTTCGTGCTGGTCAGCCGACTGCGACCGGCGATGGCCGCAGCGACCGCCCGCCGCAAGTACGTAGTGAACGTGTCGGCGATGGAGGGCCAGTTCGGCCGTGGCTACAAGGGGCCAGGGCACCCGCACACCAACATGGCCAAGGCCGCGCTCAACATGCTGACCCGGACCAGCGCCCAGGAGATGCTTACCGACGGCATCCTCATGACCAGCGTCGACACCGGCTGGATCACCGACGAGCGGCCCCACCCGACGAAGATGCGGCTGGCGGAGGACGGCTTCCACGCCCCGCTGGACCTGGTCGACGGCGCGGCCCGGGTCTACGATCCGATCGTCCGTGGCGAACAGGGCGAAGACCTGTACGGCTGCTTCCTCAAGGACTACGCGCCCTGCGCCTGGTGATCCGTTACCGCCCTGCCGCCGCACCCATTGCCGCCGTTCTCCTGCTCCGACGCTGGTCGTCGCGGGACAGACCGCGGGGCTCCGGCGACCTCACGCTCCTCCTGCGGCTCGGAGGTCTCCCGATCCTGGGATCGGCAGACCATTGTTGTCCCCTCCACGATGGTCCAGCCTCGATCGCAACGAAAGACCCGAGACCCTGACCGGCGGCGATCCATGACCCAGTGAATGGCGACGCCTCCAGCCGGTTCAGCTCCCGAGCGATAGTGGGCTATACCTGTGTCATTACCTGTGTCATTTCTTCTCGAGTTCCTGCGCAGCCCTCTGACTGTCGGAGCGATCCGGCCGAGCGGTTCGGCACTGGCCGAGCTGGCCACAGCCTCGGTGCCGGCGACGGGCTGTCCGGTCGTCCTAGAGCTCGGCCCTGGAACCGGCGCCTTCACCGCGCCCATCCAGCAGCGCCTGGCCGGATCGGGCCGACACCTCGCGATCGAGATCAATCCTCGCTTCGCCGAGCGACTGGCCATGCTTCATCCCGCTGTCGAAATCGCGGTCGCGGACGCCGCGTCCCTCCGCGAGGTACTCGTGCAACGCGGCGTCGACCGGGTCGACGTCGTGGTCAGTGGCCTGCCATGGGCGGCTTTCGACGAAGAACTGCAACGGAACGTACTGTCTGAGGTGGTAACCGTGCTGCAGCCGGCCGGCGTCTTCACCACATTCGCCTACGTTCACGCCCGGTGGGCCCCATCGGCCCAGCGATTGCTGGCGTCTCTCCGATCGCGGTTCGAGGAGGTCGTCATCAGCCGAACGGTGTGGACCAACCTGCCACCCGCCCTGGTCTACTTTTGCCGACGTCCAATCACGGTTGTCGACGAGCGCTTCGGAGGGCGTTCGACTCTCGGCCCCAGCCGAGCCGAATGGCCAGTCCTGCAGACTGCATCCCGATGCGCGGACGGCAGATCCCTGGAATGGAAGCGACTTGCGGTCCGTGGCCGCCGATCCGCCGGGCCGGTGGAGACGAGGCGGCTCGATCGAAGGGAACACACACGGCAGACCGCCGGTGGCCGCACCCCTTGATCGACACCTTGGGCCCTGGCACCTGCGCACGCGTCGGTGCCGTCCCAGGCGCCGTCACGTCGGCGACCGGCGCGCGACGTCACCACCGCGCCGATCCAGCGCGGCGCCCCCGTCCGGGGCCGGCAATTCCTTATCGGCCTCAGGAGGCGTCTGAGATGGCGTCGGTCAGCGGGTCTTCTTCGTTGCGCGTTTGCGGGGCGGGGTCAACAGGTCAGCGACCGCAGCGATCGCAGACGGCACCAGACGGTAAAACGCCCACACACCACGCTTGTCACGCTCAAGCAGACCAGCCTCAGTAAGAATCCGCAGATGATGACTCACCGTCGGCTGAGACAACCCCAACGGCTCAGTCAAATCACTAACCGACGCCTCCCCCTCCGGAGCCGACTGAATCAAGCTGAGCAAACGCAGCCGAGCCGGATCAGCGAACGCCTTCAACACCCCCGCCAGCCGCTCCGCATCAGCACGCTCAAACGGCTCACCAGCCAAAGGCGAAACAACGGGCGCCACACTCTTCACAGTTGCCACACCCCGCATCGTTGCAGGAAAACCCATCAATCCGCTGGTGAACGAGGGCAGGATCACCCAGAGATCGGGTGGGAGCCCCGCCGCTTCTGCCGTATCTCGCATGATGATCTACGCACCACCGGACGCGTCCAGCACGGCGTCACGATCGCCGAACCCGGCGGCCGGCCACCTAGGCCTTAATCCTCTGACCGGCCTCACCACCCGGGACTGGCTGTTGCCGACCAGGCCGGAGCCGTCGGATCGGGCGGGTGGCGGCGGGCCGCGCCGGACAGGTGCCCGACGCGGCCCGGAGATCGATGCCGACCGACACCGGGCGTCAGCAGGCCAGGGTGGAGATCGGTACGCCCGTCAGGCCGTCACCGCGGACGAAGCCGGTGACGCCGGTGCTGTTGTTCCTGACGTAGTACCAGCCCCACCCGTCGTCACCCACCGCGCCGCACCGCAGGGTCGCGCTCTGGCCCGCGTAGCCCAGGCCCAGCACGGTGCAGGTCGTCGACGGACCGGTCCGCAGGCGGATACCGGCGCCCGAGAAGCCGACGCTGTACGGTTCGTTGGCGCCGGGCAGCCAACCACAACGCGGCGCCATCGCCGTGGTCGATTCATTCGAGGCCTGCGGGGCGGTCTGCGCGATCGCCGGGCCGGCGGCCACGACCGGCAGGCCGAGGGCCACGGCGCACGCGGTCAGGCGTGCGGCTGTGGTGACTTTCATCTGCCACTCCCTGTCTCGTAGTCGTCCCCGCCCATCTGGCACTGCCCGGAGCAGCGAGAACGGTGGCGGAATATCGAGTGACTTCACCCTAGGGCGCACATAGGCATCGACCACATTCATTTCTTTCTGGTAGCGGCGAGGTGAACAGTGGCCTCGTTGCCGACGGCCAGCGCGTCGAAGCGAGTGGCCCACCGCACGGCTGCGTTCGAGCCGGTTGACGCCGCGCTCCACAGCGTGGCGCTGCTTGTACCGCTCAGGTCGCAGGCCGGAGCACGGCCACCCTCGGACCCAGCCACCTTCGGTACCGCTGCCCCGAGATCACCGCCCAGGCACGACAACTCCCGCATGGCGCCCTACTCGTCAAACTCCTCAACGACCCGGCAGCAGCCGGCCCGCTCCGCTACCAGGCCGCTGACTCCGAGCGCCATATACCCACCGCGCAGGCCCTTTTGCGGCGCCGCGATTTCCCGAGCGCCGGGCGCGGCCAGCGGCAGAAGAGTAAGTCTGCGGACCGCCCCGCGAGAATGCGAACATGCCGTACCTCGTCGCCACCGAGGGCCTCGGGCGGTCATCACTTCGGCGTTGGCATGCCCTCACGATCTTCTTTGGAGAGGTGCAGCCACGGCTGCGCTACGAGGTCGACGCGGAGAAGCCGACAGCCACCTGTAGGTACGTGGTAACGACAACGCCCTGTGCGACCATCCGTGGCGGCTCCTGGTTCTTGTGCCCGGACAGCCTCCGTGGGGTGAGCTCGCACAATGGTTGCGTTGCGACGAATGCGAGGACAAGTGGATCCCGACCAACTCGTAGGCTGCTTCGTCGTGGAGGTTGGCGTCCGCCAGGCATGGCTGTTTCTCGGCTTCTGTGACAACCGCCCGACGCCGCCGCAAGAGAGCCGGCTCTACCTGGACACGGATTGGTGTATCGAGGCCGCCAGCCGGACTCAAGGCACCGCTGCCGACGATGCCAGCTGGCTCACAGCTGCGCTCATCCTGCACGGCGCCACGATCGCAGGGGCACATGTGACGGACGACGGCACACTCCTGTTAGCGACGACCGACCAACGATCACTCATCGTTACGGGACATCCGGAGGCAACTCCAGTCGGTGAACCCTGGTGGATCTTCAGGTCGCCGTCCGGTAGCTGAGCCGATCACATCGTCCTCGACACGACCGCCGTGAGGGGCACAACGCGGAAATCAGTGACGAAGCTGGCGATACGCCCGTCCGCGGTGTGACCTACGTACGTTGCGTACACACCGTCGCCCCATCCCGAGCCGACGACATACACGTTGGCTCCAGTCCGTTCCTCCACCACTGCGGAAACGACGGCGTCGATCGGGTCGTCCGGAACTTGCGCCGGAATAAAGACCTCGTCGACCCTCTCGAAGTCCCACCCGCGCAGTGCCTCGATGGCGACCTGGTCGGCGAGCGTCCCGGTACCCGCGTCGACCGCGTAGCCGAAGAAGTCCTCGTCACCGAGTGAGGCGACGTCCTGACCTGGGAGCAGCGCCATGCTCCACGCCGCGATCGGCTCGTCCACCACCGTCAACTGCAGGGCGGTGATCCGTCGCTGCCACTCGCCGCCGTCGGCACGCAACAGCGCCACCCAAGCCCGTAACGGATACCGGCCGGGCGCCACCGAGTCAACGAACGGCGTGGTGTGCGCCACCAGCGGATCGCACCCCACGACCTTGCCGGACGGCAGTAGCACCGGCCCGAGCTCGTGCGGCTCGACACGGTACGTGATCCCATCGCTCTCGACGCGATACCCGGCGGTCAACACCGCATTAAGATCCGGCACGTAGGGCATGACGCGCAGCGTATCGAGCACGCGATCTCCGACCGAGAGCCGCATCAGGCCGCCAGCCGAGTTCCCTGACCCACGGTGCGGCAGATCCGGGCGCCTGATCTTGGCGAGTCGTATGGCAGGCAGGAAGGCAGCGCCGATGGCTCGGCTCGGCGGCGCTGCGTTTCTGGGCCATCAGCCGATCGGATGGCCGACGGCGATGATCGGCTATTTCCATGGGCGACGGACACCCCGCGACGCCTAGAAAGGAGGCATGACCAACGAGCGGACCATTCCCCTGCTGCCGTGCGCATCCATCGACGACATCGAAACCTTCTACGGAGTTCTCGGCTTCCGCACCACCTACAAGCAGCGCAAGCCCAACCCGTGCGTGGCGGTGCAACGGGAAGACCTGCATCTACAGTTCTTCGAGATCCCCGGCTTCGACCCAGAGCAGTCCTATGGCTCCTGTCTCGTACTCACCACAGACATCGAGGGACTACACCGGGCATTCGCCGCCGGCATGCGCGCCACCTACGGCAAGGTACTGGTGTCCGGAACACCGCGGATGACCCGGCCCAGGGCGCGGAAGAACGCCGACGGGGTCGGCGGATTTAGCGTCATCGACCCAGGCGGCAACTGGATCCGCGTCTTCCGGGACGCCACCGCGCCCATGCCGGCCGCCACGCCTGCCGGGCGGCTCGCCAAGGCCCTGGCGAATGCTGTCGTCCAGGCCGATTCCCGGGGAAACGCCGGACAGGCCGTTCGGATCCTCGACAGCGCGTTAGCCCGCCCCCAAGCCGACGACGACCCGGTCGAGCAGGTGGAGGTCCTGGTCTACCGCGCCGAACTCGCGATGGTGCTGCACGATCCACAGACCGCGGCCGAGATGCTGGCCCGCGCCCAGTCCGTCACGCTCACGGAAGACGAATCCGAAAGGGCCGCACCCGCGTTCGACAACGCCGCCGACCTCGCAGCAGCGCGGCGATGACTCATCAGACGAAACGCCCCTCATCTCGGCTACGTCCGGACGCTGGGTGGCTCGGGAGCAGTCACCGTCCGTGGCACGCGGTCGGCGGCAGATCCGGGCATCGGATCAACGTCCCGCCGGCGCACTCGCTCGCCAGCCTCAAGGTCGTGCTCGATCCGGGATCGAGTGGTTACGGAAGCGCGGGGATGCCACTCGATCCCGGATCAAGCGTGACCTTGGCACGGAGAGCACGACGTACTCACATCGGCCAGATGCGGACGCGGACTTGGCAGACCACGTCAACGGGTGTCGTGCAGACTGGACCGATGGCGAGTGTTGGTTCAGTACGCACCTTCGACGCCGAAGCAGGTTGGGGTGTCATCGACGGTCCGGATGTGCCGGGCGGGTGCTGGGTCCACCTCTCGGCCATTTTCGTTGGATGGATACCGGAAGTTGGCCTGCGGGCAGCACGTTCTCTTCCGCACCAAGGTGGCGAGCCAGGACGGTTTCGCCTATCGAGCCGTCAAGGTCTGGACGGGTGACGAAGAGCCGGCCGATCAGCCGCGAACCCAGCGCAGCTCCATCGCCTACCACAGCTCGTTGACCTTGACATTCGATCCGCCCTGCCCCAACGACGTGGTTGGCCCGCAGGAGTAGGTGGCCCCACGCCGTGCACTGCGCGGCAGATACGGATGGCAGCCCGCTTGGTAGCCCGGGAAAGATCAGATTCATGGGACGTCGAGCTGCCAGGTGAGCACGATCGAAGGTCAGCACGATTCATGGGGCTCGTGCTGGGAGCGCCGATGCGTGTGCCGGTGAGATCTACTCCTACAGGTACCGCTGTTACGCACCCTCTGACAATCTCTACGAGCGCTGTGTCCGCTTGGCGTGGTGCGCGGCTGCCGTGAGTACTTCGGGACGATGGAATTTGTACCGCAGGACGAACGTGGCCCGGACCTGCTCGCCGAGATGCCAGCATCCGAGCGTGAGCGGCTGTTTCGAGGCGAGGTGAAACTGCTCGACCTCCTTGATCGACTCGTCCGCCCGGGGATCCTGGCCGGGCCGCCGGCCGTGACCGACCGACGTTCCCGACGAGCTGTAGCTCGTCCAGGACATCGCGGACGCTATGGCCTGTCCGAAGCGAACAGGCCGTCCTCCCGGCCTGAACGGTTCGCCCTTGGCGAGGCGGTAACGAGACCTCTGACGAAGCGGGTCCTGGACGTGTATCGGTTGGCCCGTGCTGTGGATCAGGGCTGGGACGCCGGGGTGAGCTTTGCGATGTCCGGGGCATAGACGGTCATCCAGTGCGGATGCAGCCGGTAGTAGACCACGTCGTTGTCCCAGTCGAAGGGGTCGACGCCGTAGAAGTCCTTCAAGTACGCGAGCACGTCCGGCCAGTCTGCGGCCTGGTCGCCGTTGCGGGGGTTGAGGATCTCCACCGTGCCGTGCGTGAAGACGCCGAGGTCCTCACCGCGCATATGTGCGGCGCTGGCGGCGGGTCGCGCCGCGAGATGGCGCGCCTTGGCGGCGTCGCGCGCCGTGCCGAAGTACCACTTGCCTCGCAGGAAGTGCCCGTCCACACCGCTGATGCGCGGCTCGCCCTTCGCCGTCACGCTCGACAGAGCGAGGGTGCACATGCCGGTGAGGACCTGGGTCAGCTGCTCCGCGTTCAGTGTGCGTGCGGTGTTGATGATCGAGCGGAGGTGGGAGGTGGAGCCGGCGAGGGAGGTGTCAAGGAGGGCTTGGAGCTTTTCGAGATCTTCTGGGGTTTCGCGCATGGAGGTCCTGTCTCTCCGCATCTATCTGTGCCCTGGTCCGCGCCCATCACCGGCGCCGACCGACGAACCCATGCTCCATCCAAAACCTGACACCTTGTGTCATATTTCTTCAACTGGCGTACAGACACCAGGTGAATGTCATCGCGTGTCGAGCACGACGAGGCGGGTGTGTTCGGAAAGTAGCCTGCTCGCGGTCAGTCCGAACATGGCGTGGAAGCTGTCGCTGAAGTGCCCCGGCGAGGCGAACCCGGCCTCGATGGACGCCCGGGTCAGGTCCGTACCTTCGCCGACCGCGAGCGCGACGTGCAGCATGCGTGTCCACAACCGGTACCGGCGGAAGCTGGTGTGGGCGTTCGCCGAGAACAGGTGCAGAAACCGTGACGTCGACAGGTGCACCTCGGCAGCGAGCTGCGCCGCGCTCATCTTCCGGTCAGGGTGAGCACGCATGATGCCGATCGCGGTGCGGATCCGCTCGTCCATCGCGCCAAGGTTCGGAGGGTCGACGAATTCCCGCAGTCGGGCCGGATCGGGGAACGAGGTCTCCTGTACGTGACCAATCAGCGACGACTCGTGCTGATAGTCGAGCCCGACCGAGGAGGTGCGTTCGGTCATCCGCGCGCGAACACCCTCCGCCAGGCCCGAGCCAGGGTCGAGGTAGAAGAACAGCATCCGGCCGTCGTCCGCGATGACCCGGTGTCGTGTCCGCGCCGGAATGAGGGCGCTGCGGGTGCGCCGTTCGCCGATGCCGTCGGCTTGTAGCGTGAACGGTGCATCGACGCCCAACGCGAAACAGTGCACCGAACCGGAGTGCACATCCAACCTCAGTGAGGGCCCCAGATAGGCCGCCTGTCCGAGCCAGATCCAGATCCTCGCCGGCTCAGCCCGACACGTTTCTGGAAGCGGGACATCGACCACGTGGCCGATGATCGCACGTGTGCTCATAACCGCAGAGGAACGACCAACACGCGTGCTGCGCCCACCAGGACGAATCAGGCGGCGACTGGGGCAGGGGCTCCTTGTGGCGGCCGGATTGCTCAACGTGCTGCCCGGCGCTGGTGCCGTGTCGCCGGCCTGGGCCCGTTCGGCCTATGGCGTGGACGTCACGGGCGCGGACCTGGAGACGCTCATGCGGCATCGGGCGTTCCTGCTCGCTCTGGTCGGCGGCACCATCATCGTTTCGGCGTTCCGCCCGCACCTGCGCCCCGCCGCGGTGGCCATCAACGCGGCCAGCTTCGGCACCTTCCTGCTTCTCGTACTGACCACCCCATCGCTGAACCAGCAGGTAGTCCGGGTGGCGCAGGTCGACGCCGTCGCGTTGCTCGTCCTGTCGGCGGGGACCGCCCTGCTCGCGTCCAGCCCCTGCGGGCACCGCACGACGCCGGTTCGAGAGCGCGAATGACGACCACGGTCATCATCCTCGTCGGGACGTTCTTCCTCGGCATGGGCGTCTACGCGCTGGCCGCGCCTGCGGCACTTGCCCGCCCCTTCCGCATCGTCATCGAATCAGCCGAAAGCCGATCCGAGATCCGTGCGGTCTACGGCGGGTTCGGCCTGGCGACCGCCGCCGTACTGGCTGCGGCGGCGCTCGACATCGGCGATATCCGGACCGGCGCGGTCATCACCGTCGCAGCGGCCCTTGCCGGAATGGCCCTCGGCCGGTTGATCTCCCGGATCGCCGACAAGGCCACAGCGTTCTATCCGATCTGGTGGTATTTCTGGATCGAGACCATCGGTGCCGCCCTGCTGTTCAGCGTCGCCTGACCCTGATCGTGGCGAGTCGTATGGCAGGCAGGGAAGGCACCGCCGATGGCTTGGCTCGGCGGCGTTGCGTTCTGGGCCACAGACTCGGCTACCAACGGCGACGGGCGTACCGGCTTCCACACGCTCGATGCGGCATGAGCGTGCACGAGCGTCGCTGGTCGCCGTGCTTGTCGAGGCATTATGCCAATCGTGGTGAGGCGGCCTTTACCGATGGCGTGCACCAGGGATCCGCCGTCGGAAAGCAGCCGGTCGATGCGTGCTGGTAGTCGCACGCGAGCGCCGCCGACGACGCGAGCGTCTCGTCCCCTGCGGATGGGCGTTGTTCGACCTCAGCCCGTGCTCGGAGTTCTCGGTCACCAGCGGCGGACATGGCACGATGGCCGTGTCCTGCGCCGCCGGTGGCCGGGCACGACGCTGATGGAGTCGGGATGTCAGAACTGGCCGGCACACCGGTGCCAGGATTGACGAAACTGTGGACGCACGATCCGGTCACCGCCGGCCGGTATCGGCTGGTCGGCCGACTGGGCGCGGGTGGACAGGGGGTCGTCTATCTCGGCGAGGACGACGCCGGTGACCGGGTCGCGGTCAAGATGATCAACGCCGATCTGACTGATCCACGGGCCCGGTCGCAGTTCGTGAAGGAGATCGCCGCCGCACGCCGGGTCGCTCCGTTCTGCACCGCGCAGGTGCTCTTCGCCGAGGTGGACGGCGAGCAGCCCTATGTGGTCAGTGAATTCATCGAGGGCCCGACCCTGCACCGACACGTCCGCGAGCACGGCCCGGTGACCGGCAACTCCCTACACCGGCTCGCGGTCGGCACCGTCACCGCACTCGCCGCGATCCATGGTGCCGGCGTGGTGCACTGCGACCTGAAGCCGGACAATGTCGTACTCGGCAAGGACGGCCCTCGGGTGATCGACTTCGGTATCGCACGCGCGTTGGGAGTCACCGAGACGGCGTCCAGCCGAGTCATGGGGACCACCGCCTACATGGCGCCCGAGCGGTTCCGCAACGACGCGGTCGGTCCACCCTGCGACGTCTTCGCCTGGGCGGCCACGATCGCCTTCGCTGCCGGCGGTCAACCGCCGTTCGGCAACGACTCACTCTTCGCCGTGATGCACCGGGTGCTGCACGATCCACCCGAGCTGCCCGCGTTGCCTGCCGCACTGGACGAGCTCATTCGGCAGTGCCTGGCCAAGGATCCGGTGGACCGGCCGGATGCCGAACGTGTACTGGTACGGCTGCTCCGACAGGACGCCACGCTCACCACGCCGCTACATCGGGAGAACCTGCTCGAAGTCGGCAACGAGACAGCGGGCGCGCCGACACCGAACCACCCGCTCCCCCAGATCACGCCGACGGCACCGCAGCCGCACCCGACGCTGCCGCAGACTCCGGCCCCGCCGACGGTGCCGACCCAGGCCCGGCCGACACGGCCGGAACACGTGCCCGTGACGGAGCCCGCCGTCGGTGCCGAGCCCGACGGCGCGCTGCGACGCTTGCGGCGTGAGTCCCTGGACGCCTGGGGCATCTCGACCGCACTCTTCCTCGGTTCGGTGGGCGCCGCCGGCGGCTACGTCGCGTCGAGCGCGACCGGCCCGGCCGCTGCGGTCGGGGCGGTCACCTTCGTCGTGGTCTACCTGGTTCGGCTGCTCGTCGCGACGGCGGTCGGGGGACGCTCCGACCACGGATGACTCGGTACGGTGGAGGTCTGGGGCGCCGGCTGGCGCCGGATCGATAGGTTGACTGCCACCAGCCGTCTGCCGAGGAGGACGTCCCGATGACCCCACCCGCTACGCGTACACGGCAGTGGTTGCCCTACACCGCCGCCGTCACCGCCGGGCTGGTGGTCATCGTCGGAGCGTTCGTGTTCGTCCAACAGCGCGAAGCGGGCAGCGAGGGGCCCCGCACCGACTGCGCCGTCACCCTCCATGTCAACTCCTCCACGGAGAAGGCGGAGCTGCTGGTCGACCTGGCCGAGCGCTACAACAGCAGCACCCGGTCGATCGACGGTGGCGGCTGCGCCCAGGTGCACGTCAGCGCGTTGAACTCGGGCAAGGCCACCGAGGCGCTGGCCACCGGATGGACCCACACCGGCCTGCCGCAACCCCAGGTCTGGCTGCCGACGTCGAGCCTGTGGACCGGCCAGTTGCGGCTGCTCGACGAGGCCGCCGGGCGGGCGCCGCAGACGCCGGACCGCTACCCGTCGATCGCCAACAGCCCGCTGGTGATCGCGATGCCGCAGCCCAAGGCCGAGCTGGTACGCCAGCGCGGGCCGCTGGGTTGGGGGGAGATCCTGGGCCTGTCCGGGCGGGACGGGTGGGCGGGCTTCGGCAAGCCGGAATGGGGCAGGTTCACCTTCGGCAAGGACAACCCGAACCTGTCCACCTCCGGGCTGGCCGCGACCATCGCCACCTACTACGCGGCGGTGCAACGGTCCAGTGACCTGACCCGGTCCGACCTGGCCAAACCCGCGGTCACCCAGTTCGTGCGCCGGATCGAGGCCAACGTGGCGCACTACAGCGACGACTCGGTGGACCTGCTGCGTAGCCTCGCCGAGGCGGACCTGGCGGGCCGTACGGACGACATGAGTGCCATCGTCCTGCAGGAGGAACTGGTGGACCTCTACAACACGGGTGCGTTGAGCCCTCGGCAGGAGGGGCAGGAGCGGGGCCGCCGGCCGAACGTCCCGCTGGTCGCCGTCCACCCCAAGGAGGGCACGTTCAACCTGGACCATCCGTTCGTGGTGCTGCCCGCCGCCGACGAGCGGCAGCGCGCGGCAGCGGCCGACTTCCAGGCTTTCCTGACCGAGGACGCCCAGCAGGAGAGCTTCACCCGCCTGGGTTTCCGGGACCACGAACGCCGCGCGTCGGCGGAGCTGCTCGCCAGCGTCGGTGACGAGCCCGCCGGCGGGCTGACCTACTTCGAGCCCCCGGACCCGCAGGTGGTCGGTGCGATGTTGGACGGCTGGCGCACCCTCCGTAAGAAGGCCAACATTCTGATCGCCCTGGACACGTCCGGATCGATGCAGGCGATGATCGGCACCCGTACCCGTTTCCAGGTCGCCTCGGTGGCAGCGGGCAAGGGCCTCGCGTTGCTCAACTCCGAGGACCGGGTGGGGCTCTGGTCCTTCTCCTCGGAGACTTCGAAGCGGCCGAAGAGCCCCTACCGCGAGGAGGTTCCTCTCGGCGCGTTCGATCAGAAGCGGATCACCCGCAAGATCGACGGCCTGCACGTCGAGGGCGGCACCGCGCTCTACGCGACGGTCCGGGCCGCACACCGGGAGCTGCTCGACCGGTACGACCCGCAGCGGATCAACGCGATCGTCGTGTTGACCGACGGCAAGAACGAGTACACCAAGGACAACGACCTCACCCGCCTGCTCGACGAGGTCGCCCTGGATCCGCAGCGTCCGGTGAAGGTGTTCTGCATCGCCTTCGACCGGGAGTCGGACTTCGCCACCCTGGACAAGATCGCCAAAGCGTCGTCGGGCAAGGCCTACGACGCCACCGATCCCGCCACGATCGACGAGGCGTTCGTGAAGCTGGTCAGCAGCTTCTGACGCACTCTCACTCTGGAACGTCGTCGGGCGGCGTCAGCGCGCCGCGAACACCCTCAGCGCACTGACGTCGATCCGCGCCGCCTGTCCGGACGGGCACCGATCCCCCGTCGTTCTGGACAACCTGTCCGCAAGGCCACACGATCCGGGCACGGGCTGCCGGCACGGGGCCGAGCGGTGCCGTCCCAGGAGCAGAAGCGCCGCATGCGACCCGAGTCTGCCATGGATCTTGGACTGGTCAGGCCAGGCTCGCTCTCGTCGCACGGGACGGTCCGTCCACGCCGGTGTGGTAGTGCAGAGTGACGATCTCCTTGTGGCGGCTGACGTCCATGAGTGTGAGATGGGTGTGCTCATCGGGGCCGCGGAAGCGTACGCCGTTGCCGAGCAGGATCGGGGCGATGTGCACGATGACCTCGTCCACCAGGCCGGCGGCCAGGCACTGGCTGGCGACGTCCGCGCCGATGATGAGCACATCCCGTCCTGTCGCGGCGATCCGGGCTTCGTCGACGACAGGTGTGACGTCGCCGGCGCGGACTGCCACGCCCTGGAGCGGTTGCTCGGTGGGGCGGTGGGTGAGCAGGTACTGCGGGCCGGACCAGGCGCCGTCGAACACTTTCCTGCCGTCTCGTTCGCCCGCCTCGTAGCTGCGTCGTCCGGCGATCACGGCTCCGGTGCGCTCCACCACGGCGGCCGCTGTCGGCTCCTCCGGGTCGAAGTGGTCGAAGACCCAGGTGACGTCGTCTCCTGAGGCGGCGATGTAGCCGTCGAGCGAGACGGTCGCGTGCCACAGCACTTTCCCTGCCGGGCGATCTGACATGGGCTCTCCCTGGGTACTCGACCATGAATCCGATTGCGACATGCAATCGGTCCGACCAGCGTAGGGGAACCGGGAGTAGTCTGCAATCAGTTCGCGGGGCATCGGGAGGGTTCATGAGTGAGCATCGTTCGGACTGTCCGATCAACCTCGCCTTGGAAGTGATCGGGGACACCTGGTCGTTGCTGGTGATCCGCGACATCATGTTCGGCAATCGCCGCCACTTCCGCGAACTGCTCACACGCTCCGACGAAGGGATCGCCTCCAACATCCTCGCCGACCGGCTGCGCCGCCTCCTCGCCAACGAACTTCTCTCGCAAGCCCCGGACCCCAGGCACAAACAACGACGCATCTATCACCTCACCGAGCGATCCATCCAGCTCGTCCCGGTGCTCGCGACGCTTGGCGCATGGGGGCGACAGCACCTACCGGTTAGCCCCGAGCTCAGTATCCGAGCCCGGATACTCGACGAGGGCGGCCCGCACCTGTGGCACCAGTTCATGGACGAGTTGCGGGAGACGCACCTGGGCCAGCCCCGGCCAGCCGGCGCCACCTCGGTCGCCGCCCAGTTGGAGGCGGCCTACCAGGCGGAACTCGCGCGCAGAGCCTGACCCGTCCGCGTTCGAGGCGGCAGGCCCAACTGCGGGTCACAGTCGCCACTCGCGGGTGAACCGGCGGACCACGTCATGTCGACGGGTGTGCGCGGCTGAGTGACGTTCGCCGCGATGCCGACTGACCGTTGGTGCGCGGGGGGCCGAGTGGATAACTTCGAGCCCTCAGGGTGAGCGACGGGCGGAGGCTGGATGACGCATGGCAACGCTGAGTATCGCTACGCAAACACGGCGATACTGTCGGTTACGGCTTTGGAGGCGCCGGTCATCGTCACCTCTGATCAGTTCGATGAGCAGCTGAGCGAGACCTTCCGACGGCTGAGACTGCGCCCAGGGATGCTCCAGCGGATCGCCGGAGTTCAGGAGCGGCGCTGGTGGCCGGAGGGCTTCGGGTTCGCCGAGGCGGCGGCGACGGCCGGGGCCAAGGCACTGTCGGAGGCGGGTGTCGACGCGCGTGACGTCGGCCTATTGATCAACACGTCGGTGTCCCGCGCGCATCTGGAGCCCTCGACGGCAGTCGCGATCCATCACGCTCTGGACCTGCCGCCGTCGGCCTTGAACTTCGACATCGCCAACGCCTGCCTCGGATTCGTCAACGGGATCCAGGTCGCTGCCAACATGATCGACGCCGGGCAGATCCGGTACGCGCTGGTCGTGGCGGGCGAGAGTTCCCGCGAGGCCCAACAGGTGACCATCGAGCGGTTGCGGAGGTCCGACGCGACCCGGGACGACGTCCGCGAGCAGTTCGCCACGTTGACCCTCGGTTCCGGCGCGGCCGCGATGGTGTTGGCCGCCGCCGGCAGCCACCACCAGGAGCACCGGCTGATCGGCGGCGTGAGCAGGGCGGCCACCCAACATCACGAGCTGTGCGTCGGGGACAACACGCGAATGCGTACCGACGCGAAGGGTCTCCTCGACGCGGGTGTGGACCTCGCGGAGGCGACCTGGGCGCATGCCGGGTCGTGGGACTGGCAGGACATGGATCTCTACGTCATGCATCAGGTCTCGGCGGCCCACACCCACGGCGTCGTCAGGCGGCTCGGCCTCGACCATCGGAGGGTCCCGGCGACGTTCCCGCTGTGGGGAAACGTCGGCCCGGCGTCGCTACCGATGACCCTGGCCCACCACGCGGGATCGCTGCACTCCGGTGACCGGGTGCTGTGCATGGGGGTCGGCTCCGGCCTGAACACGTGCGCGCTGGAGATCGTGTGGTGAGCAGTCGACAGGCAGCGTCGCCGCTCGGGTTACCCGGTCTGGACAGCGCCTGGTCCCGGTGGGTCACGGCGACGGACAGTCAGGGCGTGGAGCGCACCTGGCATGTCCTGGACACCGCCGCTGCGGACTCGGACAGCGCGATCCAGCCCGTGGGAACGCTCCTGTGCGTGCACGGCAATCCCACCTGGTCGTATCTGTGGCGGCACCTGCTGGCCCGGTTCCAGCGGGCTGACGCTCCGCCGTGGCGGGTGGTCGCCGTGGACCATCTGGACATGGGGTTCTCGGAGCGCACCGGCACCGTACGCGGGCTGGCGCAGCGGATCGACGACCTCACCACAGTCACCGACGCGCTCGGCATCACCGGGCCGGTCGTCACCGTCGGGCACGACTGGGGCGGATCCATCTCCCTGGGTTGGGCGCTGCGTCACCGCGATCAGCTCCGTGGTGTCGTGCTGACCAACACTGCCGTGCACCAGCCGAGTGGGTCGCCGGCGCCCGCACTGATCCGCCTGGCCCGACTGCCTGGCGTGTTGCCGGCGGTGACGGTGCGGACGCAGACGTTCCTGCAGGCCACCCTCGCATTGGCGAACCCGTGGCTGCCGAAGCCTGTCCGTGAGGGCTATCTCGCTCCGTACCACGGTGTGGAGCGACGGGCGGCGATCGGCGGCTTCGTCGCGGACATCCCGCTCGGTCCCGAGCACCCGAGCTGGCGGGCGCTGCAAGAGGTCTCGCAGCGTCTGCACATGCTGGCGGGGATTCCGACACTGCTGCTGTGGGGGCCACGCGACCCGGTTTTCGGCGAGGTGCACCTGCGCGACCTGCGGAACCGGCTGCCGCATGCACAGGTGCACCGGTTCGAAGGCGCGGGTCACCTGCTCGCCGAGGACGCTGATGTCGCCGGTGCGGTCGCCCAGTGGCTGGTCGACCTGGACCGCCGGCCCGCCGAGCCGATCGCGACGCCGGAACCGGCGGCGCCGTGGCGTCCGCTGTGGGCGGCGTTGGCGGAGCGTGCCGAGGACCGGTCGGTCGCTCTGGTGGAGCTGGCGAACAACGGTCGGCAGATCAGCTGGTCGTTGCTGTGGCGACGCATTCAGGAGATCGGGGCCGGGTTGTCGGCCTCCGGAGTGCGTCGCGGCGATCGGGTGGCACTGCTCGTACCGCCCGGCGCCGATCTGACCGCCGCCGTCTACGCGTGCCTTCGTATCGGTGCGGTGATCGTGGTAGCCGATCCCGGGCTGGGACTGGGCGGCATGAGCCGAGCGCTCCGCAGCGCCGACCCCTCGCACCTCGTCGCCATCGGCCCGGGACTCGCTCTCGCCCGCGCCCTGCGCTGGCCCGGAAGGCCGCTCGGGGCCGGACCTGGCGCCGCCGTGCTGGGCGCGCTCACCCTGGGCAAGCTGGCCCGCCTCGGTGCCGACGTCCGGGACCTTCCGGCCCCGCCAGACCCGGACGACGACGCGGCCGTGCTGTTCACGTCCGGTTCCACCGGGCCGGCGAAGGGTGTGGTCTACACCCACCGCCAGCTCGCCGCGATGCGGGACGCGCTGTTCGGCCTCGGAGTGAACGCCGACGCCGGAATCGTGGCGGCCTTCGCGCCGTTCGCACTCTTCGGACCGGCTCTCGGCGCCCCGTCGGCGATCCCGGACATGCGGGTCACCGCCCCACGGACGTTGACCGCCGCCGCTCTCGCCGAGGCGGTGGCCGCAGTCGACGCTTCGGCGGTGTTCGCCTCACCGGCCGCGCTCCGCAACGTGGTCGACACCGGCGACGTGGTGGACGATCGCCAGCGCACCGCGTTGGAGGACGTGACGTTGCTGCTGAGCGCGGGCGCGCCGGTGCCCGCCGCGCTGCTCACACAGACGCGAGCCTTGATGCCCAAGGCGCAGCCGCACACGCCCTACGGGATGACCGAGGTCCTCCCGGTCACCGACATCACCCTCGACGAGATCGTCGAAGCCGAGCCGGGCGACGGTGTCTGCGTCGGCCGGCCGTTGCCCGGCGTTCAGGTGGCGATCGCGGCCCTGGACTCGACCGGTACGCCTTCCGAGCACGCCGGTTGCGCTCCTGGGCTGACCGGCGAGATCCTGGTCAGGGCCGGGCATGTAAAGGATCGGTACGACGGCCTCTGGCTGACCGAACGGGACAGCTCCCGCACTCCCGGATGGCACCGCACCGGCGACGTGGGCTACCTGGATCCCGAAGGCCGGCTCTGGGTGCAGGGTCGACTGGCCCATATCCTGCTCACCTCCGACGGCGTGCTCGCCCCGGTCGGCATCGAGCAGCAGGTCGAATCGGTGCCGCAGATCGCGCGGGCCGCAGTGGTCGGTGTGGGACCGCCCGGTGTGGCGAAGGTCGTGGTGATCGCCGAGACCCTGCCCGGTACCCGCCATGCACGACTGGCGAGCCGGGAACTGACCGACGCGGTACGTGACGCGGCCGTGCCACCGGTCGCGGCTGTGTTGGTGGTCCCGGCCCTGCCCACTGACATCCGCCACAACTCGAAGATCGACCGTACCCGGCTACGTCTCTGGGCGGAACGAGTGCTCGCCGGCGGGAGGGTCAACGGACTGTGAGAATCCTGGTCACCGGTGCCAGCGGCATGCTCGGCGGCGCCACCGCCACCGCGTTGCGGATGCGTGGCGACGAGGTCCGCGTCCTGCAACGTCGATCCAGCGGCCTGGTCGGGGTCGACGAGCGCCGCGGCGACATCACCGATCCGCAAGCCGTACGGGCGGCCACGGCGGGGGTCGACGCCGTGGTCCACCTGGCCGCGAAAGTCTCGATGACCGGCCCGTGGCGACAGTTCGAGCACATCAACATCGGTGGTACGGCCACCGTGCTCGCCGCCGCCCGGGCAGCCGGCGTGACGCGATTCGTGCACGTGTCCTCGCCGTCGGTCGCTCATCATGGCACCGGCCTGGTCGGCGCCGGAGCCGGCGCAGCCGACCCCGAGCGGGCCCGGGGAAACTACGCCCGCAGCAAGGCCTCGGCTGAGTCGCTCGCACTGGCCGCCGACTCGCCCGACTTCGCCGTGGTGGCGATCCGCCCCCACCTGGTCTGGGGACCGGGTGACACCCAGTTGGTGGGCCGGATCGTCGAGCGGGCGCAGGCCGGCCGGCTGGCACTGGTCGGCCAGGGAACCGCCCTGATCGACACGACGTACGTCGATAACGCCGTCGACGCCCTCGTCGCCGCGCTCGACCGGGTGCCCGAGGCGGACGTACACGGGCAGGCCTTCGTCGTCACCAACGGCGAGCCACGGACGGTGTTCGAACTCATCGAGCGTATCTGCGTCGCCGCCGGGACGGCGCCGCCGAGACTTCGGGTGCCGGTGGCCGCAGCGAAGGCCGGCGGCACCGCAGTGGAGTGGCTGTGGTCGACGCTTCGGCAGACCGACGAACCGCCCATGACCCGGTTTCTGGCCGAGCAGTTGTCCACCGCACACTGGTTCGACCAACGCCGGACCCGAGAGGCACTGCGCTGGTCACCGCAGGTGACGCTGGATGAAGGCTTCGTGCGGCTAGCTGCGGCGTACCATCCACACTGAGCCGGTCTCGTCGTGGCCGAGGGGCCTGAGCAGGTAGGCAAGGGCGCGTCAATGCTCTAGCTCCCGCTAGGACAGAAGCAAGGCGGCGCGGACCGCCGCCGGGGTTACGGGCGTCGCCGTGGAGTTCAACAGCGCCCGGGTCCGGGGCAGGTCGCCGGGGCCGCCGACCACATCAGCGCCACCACCCCCGCCACCTGCGGCGCCGCCATCGACGTGCCGGACATCTCGCCGTACCCGCCGCCTGGCAACGCCGACCTGATCCGGGCGCCCGGTGCGACCAGGTCAGGCTTGGCGCCCGGTCCCCGGCTGGAAACGCCGCCACCGCACCCGCGGCGTCACGCTGCGGCGCGTACCCGAGAAGTGGAATATCTCGTTCCACTTGATACGGTGAGGTTCATGCAGGAGTCCGTGGGATCGGGCCGGGCGCTGCGGCGTGATGCGCAGGCAAACCGGCAACGCATCATCGAGGCCGCCCGCCAGACGTTCGCCACGCGCGGGGTGTCCGCGACCTACGACGACGTGGCCCAGCAGGCCGGCGTCGGTGTCGGCACCGTACATCGACGCTTCCCGACCAAGGAGTCGCTGCTCGCGGCCGCTCTTGAGGAGCGCTTGGAACGGCATGCGGCGGCGATCGAGGCGGCACTGCACGCGCCGACCGGCTGGGACGGCCTGGTGCGTTTCCTGTGCCGTGCTGCGCAGTTGCACGCCGCCGACCGCGGCGTCCGCGACGTCGAGTTGGGGGCGGGTTTCGACGAGCGGTACCTGGCGCAGATCCGTGACCGGATCATGCCGATCATCCGGCAGTTGGTCGCGCGTGCCCGCGCCGAGGGCACGTTGCGTCCGGACGTCACCGCCGAGGACATCCCCGTGCTGCTGACCATGATCAGCGAGGTCGCGCACCACAGCCGACAGAGCTGTCCCGAGACCTACACCCGCTATCTGCGGCTGCTCATCGACGGCCTGCGCGCCTCGCCGGAGGCGAGCGATCTGGGCACGCCGACGACCGGCGCCGATGTCGACGCGCTGTTGCGGCAATGGCTGCCCGGCGTGCAACGACGGCGCTGAAGTCGGGCGGTCGGTGTCCATGCACCTGACCGTCGTGTCCGCTCCGCGAAAGGCGCCTGGCATGCCGCCGATCCGCCCGCCCGACCCCGCCTGGGACAGCACGCCGTCTGCCCCGACCAGGCAGGCATCGATGGATGTGGAGACCTTCATTGCGCGCGTATGAGTTGACCGGATTCGGCGGCCCGGAGGTTCTCCGCCTCGGTGACCGCAGCGACCCGGTCCCGGGAGCCCACGACGTGGTCGTCGACACCTGCGCGGTCGGCCTCAACCCGATCGACATCCTGCAACGCTCCGGCACCTTCCGGTTCGCCAACCCCGTCCGTTTTCCCGTCGTGCCCGGAAACGAGTTCTCTGGCGTCGTGTCTGCCATCGGCTCCCGAGTGAAGACCGTGGCCGTCGGCGACGCCGTCTTCGGCCGTACCGACAAAGCACGCCTCGGTGCGCTGGCGGAGAAGGTCGCCATCGAAGCAGACCTGGTCGCGCCGATGCCGCGCACGCTCGACTTCGCCGCCGCTGCGGCCGTCCCGCTGGCCGGTACGACCGCCCTCCAGGCCGTCCGCGACGCTCTCGCGGTCCAGGCCGACGACCGGCTGCTCATCACCGGCGGCTCCAGCATGGTCGGCATGTTCGCGACCACCCTCGCCGCCCGCGTCGGTGCCCACGTGGTGACCACCGCCTCCGCCGCTTCTGAGCCGCTCCTGCACGGCCTCGGCGCCGCCGAGGTCATCGACTACCGATCCCGGCGAATCGAAGCAGTCCCGGGGCAGTTCACCAAGATCCTCGATCTCGTCGGCGGTCCACAGCTGACCGCATTGCTGGGGGTCGTGGCCCCGGGCGGCCGGCTCGTGACGATCACCGCGACCCCGACGCCCGGATCGATCCGGCACGACTACCCGATGCCGGTCTGGCGTGCCGTAGCCCTCGACACGGCCTTGTGGCTCGCCACACTCGGGCCTCGGCGACGCGCACGCGCCGGAGGCTTCACCTACCGTTTCCTGTCCATGCGCCCGAACGGACAGGACCTACGCGAACTCGGCGCACTCATCGACAGCGGCATCCTGCAGGTGAAAATCGACAGCGCCTACCGCTTCGACCAGGCAGTGGAGGCACTCGCCCGCGTCGAGACCCGCCGCGCCAAAGGCAAAGTCGTCGTCCTCACCGGACCCGCGACCTGAGCCTCGACCCACGCACCGCCCGCTACGAGGATCCGGGTCGCCGCGACCGCTGGCGCAACGGGCCACTGCCCGCGTGACGCGGGCGCGGGTGTGGTCGGTGGCGTCGGCGTACCCGTCGACGACATCGAACTATTGCCGCCAATCGGTGCGCCGGGCATGCTGTTCGCAGCGCCGCACAGCCAGGAGTTCCAGTGCCGGACGCACGCCGACCGGCGGTGGCGAGGGCGGCGGGTACAGCTCTGCCGTTGGTGGTGTGCAGCACGAGTTGCGGGCACCGGCGGGCTGGTCGCGACCAGCCCGTTGATCGCGGCGATCCCGCTGTGCCGACGGCACTGGCGCGGGAGCCGACCAGCGGCGCTCCCCCGTAGTCGGACCGACTGGCCGGGGCCGTCGACGCACCTCCACCGACCAGAGACAGGAGAACGGCTGTGCACATCGCGCGCATCACGCTTGATCCCACGGCTGTGGTGGCCCCGGTCAACCGGCGCACCTTCGGCACGTTCGTGGAGCACATGGGGCGCTGCGTCTACACCGGCCTCTACGAGCCCGGTCATCCGTCCGCCGACGTCGACGGCTTCCGCACCGACGTCCTGGACCTGACCCGCGAACTCGGCGTGACGACGGTCCGCTACCCGGGTGGCAACTTCGTCTCCGGGTACCGCTGGGAGGACGGAGTCGGCCCGAGGGACCAGCGTCCACGGCGCCGTGACCTCGCCTGGCACAGCATCGAGACCAACGAGGTCGGCATCGACGAGTTCGCGCGGTGGGCGGCCAAGGCCGACGTCGAGATCATGTACGCGCTGAACCTGGGTACCCGGGGCGTACAGGAGTCCCTCGACGTTCACGAGTACCTCAACCATCCGGCCGGCACCCACCTGTCGGACCTGCGCCGGGCCAACGGCGCCGAGGAGCCCCACGGGATCCGGATGTTCTGCCTCGGCAACGAACTCGACGGGCCATGGCAGCTGGGGCACAAGGACGCCGACGCGTACGGTCGGCTCGCCGCCGCCACCGCGCGGGGTCTGCGCGCGGCGGAACCGGGCCTGGAGCTCGTCGTCTGTGGCAGTTCCAGCTCCGGCATGCCGACCTTCGGAGCCTGGGAGGCCACCGTCCTGGAACACACCTACGACCTGGTGGACTACGTCTCCTGCCATGCCTACTACGAGGAACACGACGGCGACCTCGGCTCCTTCCTGGCAAGCGCGACGGACATGGACCACTTCATCGACAGCGTCGTCGCCACCGCCGACAGCATCGGTGCCCGACTGCGGAGCAAGAAGAAGATCCAGGTGTCCTTCGACGAGTGGAACGTCTGGTACCTCTCCCGCTTCCAGAACCAGCCGCCTGCGGACGAGTGGCGGGTCGCGCCCCGGGTCATCGAGGACGAGTACAACGTCGCCGACGCCGTCGTCGTCGGCAGTCTGCTCATCTCCCTGCTCCGGCACAGTGACCGGGTCACCGCCGCGTGTCAGGCCCAACTGGTGAACGTCATCGCTCCGATCCGGACCGAGCCCGGTGGGCCCGCCTGGCGGCAGACCATCTTCCATCCGTTCGCCCGTACGGCCGCGCTGGCCCGGGGTGACGTCCTGCGTGCGGCTGTCGACGGTCCGACCTACCTGACGGCACGCCACGGTGAGGCGGCGGTGGTCGACGCGGTCGCCACGTACGACGCGCGGGCGGCAGCAGTGGCGATCTTCGTCGTGAATCGTGACGACACTCGACCGGTGCGCTTCGCCGTCGACCTGAGCCGTTTCGAAGCAGGGGTGTCGCGCGTCGAGGCGTCGACCCTCGCCGACGACGACCTGCGCGCCACCAACACCGCAGCCCACCAGGACCGGATCACGCTGCGGCCCACCGGACAGGTCTCGATCGACGCCGGCAGTGCCGAGATCGTGCTACCGCCGGTGTCGTGGACGGCAGTGCGGTTCTCCCTGGCCTAAGAGCTCCTAACCAAATGATGTGGGCGTGTCCAGGGGTCGCCGGACCGCCTGAGGCCTGTCCCACGAGAAGCGACCGGGCGGTGGCGGGCCCGAACGACGATCTGGGGCGGTGCGGGTCGGTTCGGGTACGACACCGGTACCCGGACCGACCCGCGTACCGCGCGAGGCGGCGGGGACGTCCGAGCCGCAGATCATGTCGATCGATGCCGTCACCGTCATGATCAGAGACGGGGTCAGCGGGTCTTTTTCGTTGCGCGTTTGCGGGGCGGGGTCAACAGGTCAGCGACCGCAGCGATCGCAGACGGCACCAGACGGTAAAACGCCCACACACCACGCTTGTC
>NZ_JBSFSO010000039.1:0-50560 GCF_053589795.1 Micromonospora sp. NPDC003241
GCGCTTGCGGCGCGTCTGCGCTTGCGGCGCGTCTGCGCTTGCGGCGCGTCTGCGCTTGCGGCGCGTCTGCGCTTGCGGCGCGTCCGGGCCGCGCGTCTGCGCTTGCGGCACGTCCGCGCTTGCGGCACGTCCGCGCTTGCGGCACGTCCGCGCTTGCGGCGCGTCCGGGCCGATCGAGCTCGCGATCGGTGCGGCCGGTGCGGCGTTCGGCGATCCCGGGCGGACACGTCGCGCCGCATACCCGGCTGTTCCTGAGCGGGACCGAGGTCGACGTCGTGGCGGTCGGCTCCGTGGCCGCGTCGCCTAGTGACGCCGAGGACGGTCGGGGGCTAGAGGATCAGGCCGGCGTGGCGGCCGGTGCGTCGGCGGACGTGTCCGCGTACACCGGCGAGCAGGGCGATCGCGGTCCAGCCGAGGGTGCCGAGGACGAGGCCGGTCACCTTGCCGGCGGAGTCGACCCGGTCGGCGTCCCGCAGGGCGATCCGTCCGTCCGGGTCGGTCAGCACGGTGAGCGTGTCGCCGACCCGGTAGCCGGGGGCGCTGCCCTGGTACACGAGCGGTTCGTCGAGCGGGCCGGTCGTGCCGCGCAGGGTGAAGGTGTGCCGCTTGCCGTTGACCTCGGCGTTCACGATCGTCACCTGCTGGCGGACGCCGCGCTGCTCAAGGGCCAGGTCGGGGGCGAGCTGCACCGAGCCGACGAGGACGAACAGCGCCGGCAGCAGGGAGAGCAGGGCCAGCCAGGTCGCCCGGTGCAGGAGATGTACGCCGGTCGCGAAGGCCAGACAGACCAGTATCCCGGTGACGATCGGGATCGCCCGGGTGCCCGCGCTGGCGTACCCGATGCCGGTGTTCAGCACGACGGCGAGGAGGCCGAACAGGACCAGCAGTGCGGTGCGGCGGACCGACCGGCCGACGGTCCAGGCGCCCGCGAACTCGGTGGCGGCAGAGGTAGACACGACGAAGATCGTAAGGGCGACCGTCCAGACCGCCCGCCGCGTGGCCGCGCCGCCAGGAGGGCGTGCACTGCCGTAAGGCAGCGAGTGCGGCCGCGAGGTCGAGCACCGCCGGGTGGCCGTGCCCGCCGCCTGGGCGTGTCCGCCGCGTGGCCATGCCCGTCGCGAGGCCGGGAGCACCGCCGTGTGTCGGCCGGGACCGCACGAGCCGCCCGCGTGGCCGTCACCGGCGGCGCGCCGGGGTGACCAGGCATCCGTCCTATGTGGGCGGTCCGGGTGCCCGGCCTGTCCCGGGATGTCATAGGCTGCCGTCCGGTCGTGAGCCGGTCGAGGAGTAGCATGACGCGTACTGTCCGTGGTCCGTTGCACCGGCTCGCCGTACGCTGCGGGGTCGTCGTCGGCGCGCCCTGGTTCAACCTGGCCAGCTTCGCCGTGGTCATCGTCAACGCGGTGGCGTTGGGCCTGGAGACGTACGGGAACGTGGTGGCCTCCGTGGGCGTGGCGCTGCGCGCCGTCGAGTACGTCTGCATCGCGTTGTTCGTGCTGGAACTGCTGATGCGCTTCGGCGCGCACGCCACCGCCCCGGCCGGCTTCTTCCGGGACCGGTGGAACGTGTTCGACCTGGTGATCGTGGCCGCGCCACTGCTGCCCGGGGTGCGGGAGAACGTGACCCTGCTCCGGCTGCTGCGGCTGGCCCGGATCGTGCGCGCGTTCCGGCTCTTCCCGAGCCTGCGGGTGATCCTGGTGGGCATCCGGCGCAGCCTGCCCGGCCTGGCGAGTTTCCTGCTGGTCACCGCGCTGCTGCTGTACGGGTACGCGATGCTCGGCTGGATGCTGTTCGGCACCGCCTACCCGGAGGAGTACGGCACGGCCGGGCAGGCCATGCTCACGTTGTTCCTGCTGCTGTCTCTGGACGGCATCACCGACACGCTCCAGGCGGGCCGCGACGTCACCGAGTGGGCGGTGCTCTACTACGTCTCCTACATGGTGGCCGCCTGCTATCTGTTGACGAATCTGCTGGTCGGCCTGGTGCTGACCGCGTTGCAGGAGGCGCACCAGGACGAGCAGGTCGCCGCGCAGCGGGCCGGTCGGCCCACCGGCGGGCACGCCGAGGACGAGCCGTCGGTGCGGGAGCAGTTGGCCCGCGTACAGGCGATCATCACGGACCTGGAGCGGCGGCTGCCGGAACCGGTCCCGGTCGGTCCGCAGACCGCCGCGCGCGTCGAGGTCGCGTCGGAGGCCGGGACGCTCGTCCTGCCGCCGGTCCCACGGCGGGCCCGGGAGGCCGACGCCACCGGGGCCGTCTCCGTGCCGCCGGGCACCGTTCGTGACCAGCAGCGGTCCCGGACCAGGAATCGCCGCAAACGGCGCTGACTGCACCGCCGCAAACGGCGCTGACTGCACCGCCGCAAACGGCGCTGACTGCACCGCCGCAAACGGCGCTGACCGCACCGCCCGCCGCACCGGCCGTCCCGGGGCACTCCGTCGCAACGGCTGCTCCGGGACGGCCGAGGCCATGCGGCTGCGCGGGTCATTCCCAGCGGAACAGCAGGCCCGCCACGGTCGCGCCGAGCACCACCGTCACGCCCAGGCCGACCAGTTGCCCGACCCCGATCGGCGTGCCCTCCCAGGCGGCGCCGAGGGCTTCCACCGAGGCGCCGAACGGCAGCAGGCGACCGATGTCGGCGAGCGGGCCCGGCAGCGCGTCGGGTCCGCCGAACATCCCGCCCATGGCGCCGAGGAGGAAGAACGCGACCAGGCCGATGGCGACGGCGGAGTTCGGGGTGGGCGCGATCGCCGCGACGATCATGCCGGCGCTGTACATGGCGGCCATCGCCAGCGCCGTCACGCCGAGCGCCGCGCCGAGGTTGACCGGGGCGTTCGCGCCGAACACCAGGAAGGCGAGCGCGACGGCGGCGGCGATGCCGACGACCGCCTGGAGCAGGCTGACGATCACCTGCGCGGCCAGCACCATGGCCGGCGAGGCGGGGGTCACGCCGAGGCGGCGCAGGATGCCGGAACGCCGGTAGTAGGCCAGGAAGCTCGGCATGTTGATGATGCCGATCAGCGCGATGACCATGGTGAGCACGAGCGGGAGGACGAACAGGTCCAGCGCGGTCAGCCCGCCCGAGACCTCCTGTTCGTTCGCCGAGCCGGCGCTGGTCAGCATGATCAGCAGCGGCAGGCACAGCGGGACGACCAGCCCGGGGGTGTCCCGCACGACCATCTTCGCCTCGCAGCGGATCAACGTCAGCAGCGAGCGCATCCCCGGTCGATGGGCGACGACGGTGGTCATGCGGCCTCCTCCAGGTCGAGTTCCTTGCCGGTGAGCGCGACGAACGCGTCGTCCAGGTTGGCGGCGCCGGTCTGTGCGATCAGCCCGGCGGGAGTGTCGGTGGCGATGACGCGGCCGGCGTCGAGGACGGCGACCCGGTCGCATAGCCGCTCCACCTCCTCCATGGCGTGGCTGACCAGCAGCACGCTCACCCCCTCGGCGCGGAGCTGCTCGATCGTCGCCCACATGCGGCGACGGGCCTTCGGGTCCAGGCCGGTGGTCAGCTCGTCGAGGATCACCACGCGCGGGCGGCCGGTCAGCGCGAGGGCGATCGAGAGCCGCTGCTGCTGGCCGCCGGAGAGCTTCTCGAACGTCGCCTTCCGGTGCCCGGTCAGGTCGACCATGTCCAGCAACTCGTCGGTCGGGCGAGGGTCGGGATAGAAGCTGCGGTACAGGTCGACCAGTTCGGTCACCCGCAGCGCACCATGCAGGTAGGCGTGCTGGAGCTGTACGCCGAGCACCTGCCGTACGCGCCGCCGGTCGGCCTGCGGATCGAGTCCGAGTACGCGTACCCGCCCCCGTTCGGGTACGCGTAGCCCGGCGATCATCTCGACCGCCGTCGTCTTCCCGGCTCCGTTGGTGCCGAGGACGCCGACCGCCTCCCCGACGTCGACCCGGAGACTCACATCGACCACCGCTCGGGTCGATCCGTAACTCTTGGCGAGGTTCTCGGCGAGGATCGCCGGTTCGACGTTGGTCATGCCTCGACGCTACGGACGCCCCGACCTGGCCACCTGTCCCAGAAGTCACCTCCCGGGGGCATGACTTTCGGCACGGGTACGCCCGACGCGGGCCGACCTAGAGTGGGAGCGTGCGACGCGTCGGGACGGAGGAGTGGTCCGGCATCGCGATGCTCGTGGTCGCGATCGCCGTCGCCGCGCCCGTGCTGTTCGGGGCCGTCGGCACCGAGATCCCCCTGGTCCTGTGGATCGCGCTGTTCGTCCTCTACCTCGTCGCGCTGCTCACCTCGGTCGCCGTCGAGCGGGCCGGCCCGCTGCGGACCGGGTCGTTCGCGGTGGCCGTGCTGGCCTCCTGGGCGGTACTCCTCACACTGCCCAACACCGGGCTGCTGCCGGTGCTGCTGGTGCTCACCGCAGCGATCAGTGTGTATCTCGCGCCACTGCGGGTGGGCCTGGTCCTCGTCGCCCTCAACACCGTGGTGATCGCCGTGAGCCTGCCGCCGGTCGCGTTCCGGTCGCCGGAGGCGGTCGTGGTGATCGGCTTCTACCTGCTCATCCAGTTGGCCAGCATGCTCAGTTCCAGCACCCTGGTCCGGGAGCAGCGGATGCGCCGCGAGCTGGCCGAGGCGCACGTGGAGTTGCAGGCCGCGAGCGTGCTGCTCTCCGAGTCCGCCCGGACGGCCGAACGCCTGCGGATCTCCCGCGAGCTGCACGACCAGATCGGTCACCAGTTGACCGTCCTGACGCTGGAGTTGGAGACCGCCCGGCACCTCGACGGCGAGGCGTCGCGTACCCACGTGGAACGGGCCAACCGGGTCGCCCGTGAGCTGCTCGGCGACGTCCGCGCCACCGTCGGTCGGCTGCGCACCGAGCCGCCCGACCTGGAGCAGGCGTTGCGGCGGATGGCCCGCGACCTGCCGGGGCTCGACGTGTCGGTGGACGTCTCGCCGACCGTACGGGTGGACGAGGAGGAGAGCGCGGCGTTCGTCCGGGCCACCCAGGAGATCGTCACGAACACCATCCGGCACGCCGGGGCGCGGGAGTTGTGGATCTCGGTGAGCGCGGACGCCCGGGGCACCGTGCTGGAGGCCCGCGACGACGGGTGCGGTGCACCGGACCTGGTGCTCGGCAACGGGCTGCGGGGGCTGCGCGAACGTTTCCAGGCGCTCGGCGGCGACCTCGCGGTCGACGGGCGGACCGGGTTCCGGGTGACCGCGCGGGTGCCGGCGGCATGACCCGGGTGGTGGTGGTCGACGACCAGACGCTCATCCGGCAGGGCATCCGGGGGCTGCTGGAGGTCGCCGACATCGACGTGGTCGGCGAGGCCGACGACGGGCGGGCTGCGCTGGCGATCGTCGCCGAGACCACGCCGGACGTGATCCTGCTCGACCTGCGGATGCCCCGCTTCGACGGCATCTGGACGCTCGAACGACTCCGCGCGACCGAGGTCGAGATTCCGGTGCTGGTGCTGACCACGTTCGACGACGACGAGCTGGTGTTGGCGGCGCTGCGCGCGGGTGCCCGTGGCTACCTGCTCAAGGACGTGACGCTGGACCAGCTCACCCGGGCCATCCGCACGCTCGCCGACGGCGGGACGCTGATCGCCCCGTCGATCACCGACCGGATGCTGCGGGCGATCCGTTCGGGGCCGTCACCGGCCGGGCCGCACGCGGGTCCCGTGCCCGGCCTCACCGAACGCGAGCAGGAGGTGCTGCGGCTCGTCGCGCAGGGCTACAGCAACCGGGAGATCGCCGAGGTGCTGTTCCTGGCGGAGGGGACCGTCAAGAACCACGTCTCCACCATCCTCACCAAGCTCGGCGCGCGGGACCGGACGAACGCGGTGCTGCGCGCCCTGCACGAGGGGCTCCTCGACTGACGGTCACCGGGTCGCGGCCACCGTCACCGGTACGGCGACCAGCTTCGTCCGTGACCCGTCGGCGGCGGACACCTCGTACGCCTCGACGGTGCCGGGCTGCTCCCGCGCCGAGGCGTAGGACAGGGTGAGCCGGTAGCCGCCCCGGCAGCCGGTGCCGCAGGTGGCGGTGGTGAAGCCGGTGGCGAGTGGGCGACCGGCGGCGTCGAGCAGCCGGACGTTGACCGTCGCCTCGAACACGTCGGCGCTGCCGGAGACGGTGATCGGGCTGCTCACCCGCGCGCCGATGACCGGTTCGGCGATCACCACCGGGGGCAGCAGGTCGGCGTACTCGGCGCGGCCTGCCGGTGCGGCGGTGCCGAAGTCGACGCGCAGGACGGTGGCGAACTGGGTGAGCGTGTAGACCACCTGTGCCTCGCGCAACCGTGCGGTGGCCGGATCGGACGCGTCGGGCAGGCGTACCGTGGCCGTCCCGGCGGCGATCCGGCTCACCTGTGCCCCGTCGGGCAGCAACGTGACCAGACCGGCGTCGGCCTCCGTCCGGGTCGGTCCGGCGGCCAGTTCGGCCAGTGCCAGGCGGGAGGTGGCCGGGGTGGTGGGCCGGGTACGCCGGGTCGGGGCGAGCCGCCCGTCCCGGACGTACCACAGCTGGAGGGTGAGCGTCGCGGGTCGGGCGGTCGGCGACGGTCCGGCGCGCGGCGGCGCGGATCCGGGGCCGGAGGCGGTCGGCGGCGTGGTCTCCGCCGGTGGGGCCGTGGTGGTCGGCCCGGTGCTCGCCGCGCCTGAGGTCGCCGCCGAGGCGACGGTGGGGGCCGGACCGAGCGAGCCGGATCGCGACGGCGCGCAGCCGGCGGCGGTCAGGAGCAGCAGGGCGGCGGTCGCTGCGGCCACGCGGCCCCGACGCGGGCTCACCCGGCACCGCCCTCGGACGACTCTCCGGCCACCTCGCCGTGATCGGGCAGGTCGAGGCGGAAGCGGGTGCCGCTGCCCGGGGCGCTGTGCACGGTGAGCCGGCCGCCGAGCAGCCGGGCGTTCTCCCGGGCGATGGCCAGACCGAGTCCGCTGCCGCCGCCGGAGCGGGCCGGATCGACCTTGTGGAACCGGTCGAACAGTCGGGGGAGGTGCGCGGCCGGGATGCCCGGCCCCTCGTCGTCGACGTCGAACAGCACCCGGTCACCGGCGCGTACCACCCGGGCCCGGATCGCGCCGCCGCCGTGCTGCACCGCGTTGGCGACCAGGTTGCCCAGCACCCGTTCCAGGCGGCGCGGGTCGGTGCGGACCCGGACCGGATCCGCGTCGACCTCGACCCGGTCCCGCCAGCCCCGGTCCCTGACGATCGCGCGCAACAGGGCCGGGGCGTCGACGTCGGTGACGGTGACGACCTCCTGACCGGCGTCCAGTCGGGAGATCTCCATCAGGTCCTCGACCAGCCGGCGTAGCCGCACCACGTCACCGACCAGCAGCTCACCGGCGCGCCGGGCGTCGCCGGGCAGGTGGTCGAGGTGGTCGCGCAGCAGCGAGGCCGCGGCCACCAGGGCGGTCACCGGGGTACGCAGCTCGTGCGCCACGTCGGCGGTGAACCGCCGCTCCCGTTCCCGGGCCCGGTGCAGGTCGGCGATCCTCGCCTCCAGCGCCTCGGCCATCTCGTTGAACGCCACCGCCCAGGCACTGAACTCGTCGCGCCCCCGCACCGGCAGCCGGGTGGCCAGCAGTCCCTCGGTGATCGCCCGGGCGGCCCGGCCGGCGCGGCCCACCGGCTCCAGGGTGCGCCGCGCCAGCGTGTGACCGACGGCTGCGGCGAGCAGCACCACCGACACCCAGCCCGCCGTCAGGGCGGTGCGGAGTTGGTCCAGGTCGGCGGCGAGACCGGCCTCTCCGGTGACGACGTACAGCTCGGCGGTGGAACCGGGGATCCGACCACCCACCACCAGCAGCTCGTCGCGTCCGGCGGGGCGTTCGTAGCCGAGCTGCCCGGCGGCCACGCTGGCCCGCAGCCGCGTGCCCAGCGGCGGCGCGTACGCCGGGTGCGACGGCCAGGTGTCGCCGTCGACGAGCACCACGTGCCGTCCGCTGCTCTCGAAGCTGGTGAGCAACTCGGCCCGGCGAGGCTCGGTCAACGGCAGGAACTGACCGGCGAGCACCAGACGGTAGCGGGCGTCGGCCGCGGCGGCGTGCAGCGAGGCGTCGTAGCGGGCCTGCCGCAGCAGTAGGTACGACCCACCGGCGAGCACTCCGGCGGAGACCCCGGCGACCAGGACGAACGCGATGGTCAACCGGCGTCTGAGCCGGCCCGGGCGCACGCTGTCGGTGCCCATCGCGGTGGCCCGGTCAGCCGGCGGTGAACTTGTAGCCGGCGCCGCGTACGGTCCGGATCAGCCGGGGGTGGGCCGGATCGGGTTCGATCTTGGCGCGGAGCCGCTGCACGGCCACGTCGACCAGACGACTGTCGCCGAGGTAGCGGTGGTCCCAGACCCGGTCGAGCAGCAGCTCACGGGTGAAGACCTGCCCGGGGCGGCGGGCCAGCTCCAGCAGCAGACGGAACTCGGTGATGGTCAACGGCAGGTCGACGCCGTCCCGGCGGGCCACGAACGCGCCCGGATCGATCTCCAGACCGCCCACCCGCAGCGGCCCCGGCTCGGGCGGGGCGACCGCGCGACGCAGCACCGACCGCACCCGGGCCACCAGTTCCGGCAGGTCGAAGGGCTTGCGCAGGTAGTCGTCGGCGCCGCACTCCAGGCCGACCACCACGTCGATGGTGTCCGTACGGGCGGTCAACATGAGGATCGGCACCGCACTGGACCGCCGGACCTCACGGCACACCTCGAGGCCGTCCAGCCCCGGCAGCATCACGTCCAGCACGATCAGGTCCACCGGCCGGGCCCGCCAGGCGGCCAGTCCCTGCCGCCCGTCGACGGCGGTCTCCACCCGGAACCCGGCGCGGCGCAGTCCGAGGGCGGCGACCTCCCGGATGGAGGCATCGTCCTCGACCACCAGCACGTGGCCGTCCATGATGCACCCAGCGTAATCCCGCCCTGCCGCTGATGTAAGGAGGGGACCCCTGCTATCGCCTGGTGCATAGTAGGGGACCCCTCCTTACATCCAGACCGCCACGGAGGGTCACTCCTGCCACTGATGGGCGACGTCGAGCACGATGCGGGTGTGCGTGCCGGGGCCGGCGAGGACGGTGACCCGGAACGGCAGTCGGGCGCGTACGCCGACGGCGAAGGTGGTGTAGCCCTCGAAGCTGCCGCCGAAGACCACGTCCCGCAGCGTGGTGTAGCGCAGCACGGTGGCGACGTGGTCGCCGACCCGGTACGGCACCGTGGCCAGGTGCGCGTCGTCGTACGCGGGCGCCCGCAGCGACACCCGCAGCAGCGCGCCACCCGCCGTGTACGGCGACAGCGCCAGCCCCTCACCCTCGGTGTACGTCTCGCCGTACCCGACCGAGTAGCCGTTGACCGAGCCGTCGAACTCGAACACCACCCGGTCGTGGCACTCGTGCCGGCCGGTGCGTACCTCCACCAACGGGGCGTCGCTCAGCGCGCCGGCGGTCCGGTCCCCGCTGCCCCAGGTGATCCCGCAGTACGGCGTACCGGTCGCGGCCGCGCCGGGCGTACCGGTCGCGGCGGTGGCGAGCAGCGCGGCGACCGCCACGACCAGTGCGGTCAGGGTCGTTCTGATCCTCATCGTCGTCTCCCATCCGTCCACCCGGCGCCGGTCGGGCGCGGGCCTGACCTCGTGCGTCCACGGTCGTGACGGTCTGCCACCGCGCTTTCACTGTTACGTAACACCCGGGTAACAGCTGTCGGGCGGTATGACGCTTTCGCGATGACATCGGATGGGAGGTGGCCATTAATATTCACGCACATCGATCGCGGCGTATCGGCGCGCCGCGCAGTCCGCAGGGGAGTACCTGATGATCCGACGACAACTGCTGCGCGCGGCCACCGCCGCGCTCGCGGCGGTGCTGGCGGCGACCGGCGTGCAGGTGGTCACCGCCACCGGCGCCGCCGCGGCCCGGACCGTGTACTACGACGCCAGCCGGGCCGGCGAGTTCCGGACCAACTTCGACCAGGCCGCGCAGATCTGGAACAGCCGGGTCAGCAACGTCCGGCTGGTCCCCGGTACGCCGGCCAACGTCACCATCCTGGTCGACACCGGCTGGCCCCGGGCGCAGGTCACCGGGCTGGGCTCCGGTCGGATCTGGATGGGGTGGCAGGCCGTCGACCAGGGCTACAACCGCACCCGCATCGCCACCCACGAGTTCGGCCACATCCTCGGGCTGCCCGACCGGCGTACCGGGCTCTGTTCGGACCTGATGTCCGGCAGCAGCGCACCGGTCTCCTGCACCAACGCCAACCCCAGCGCGGCCGAGGCCAGCCGGGTCAACCAGCTCTTCGCGGGCAGCCTCAGCACGGCCGGCGTGGCGCAGTCGTACACCTGGACCGAGGACGGGGACTTCGGCACGTTCGTGGTCGGCGGTCGGCCGGCCACCGAGAACTACCCGTGGCTGGTCTATACCTCCGGCTGCACCGGCACGCTGATCAAGGCGAACTGGGTGGTCACCGCCAAGCACTGCCCGACCCCGTCGTCGGTGCGGGTGGGCAGCGTCAACCGCAGCAGCGGCGGCGTCGTGGTCGGCGTGAGCCGGGCCGTCAACAACCCCACCATCGACGTGAAGCTGTTCCAGCTCGCCAGCTCGGTCAGCTACGCACCGGCGGTGATCCCGTCCACCTCGGGCGCGGTCGGCACCGCCACCCGCATCATCGGCTGGGGCCAGACCTGCGCACCCCGTGGCTGCGGCTCCGCGCCGGTGACGGCGAACGAGTTGGACACCTCGATCGTGGCCGACAGCCGGTGCAGCGGCATCAACGGTCCGTACGAGATCTGCACCAACAACACCAACGGCAACGCCGGGGCCTGCTACGGCGACTCGGGCGGCCCGCAGGTGCGTCGGGTCAACGGCGTGTGGCAGGTGATCGGCGCGACCAGTCGGGCCGGCAACAACAGCTCCACCTGCGCCACCGCCCCCTCCATCTACGGTGACCTGCCCTCCATCCGCTCCTGGATCAACACCCAGGTCGGCGGCCTGCCGGTCTGACGAGCTCCGCGATCATGGAGTTGTGGTGCCCGGAAGGCCGCGAGGTGCGGCGTCCGTGGTACCACAACTCCATGATCGCGTAAGGGGGACCGGGGGCGGGACCGGCTGGGCGGGGGCGTGGGATAGTGCCTGGTTGTGGAGCGTTATGGGGTGTTGATCCTGCCGTCGAGCAACCGGGTGTACTCGGGGGCGGCGGTGGAGCTGACGCGGGCCGAGCTGGAGATCTTCGGCGGCAGCGTGCTCGGTGGACGGATCGGGGCGGTGGAGACGGTCGCCGTCGGCGGCGTCCCGTACGTCACCTTCGAGGTCGAGGGCGGGCTGAGCGAGCGGGACGCCGCGCTGCTGGCGAACCTGTCCAGCGCGTACGCGATGTTCGAGTTCGTCGGTGACCTGCTGCGGCCGGTGCCGTTGACGCCTCTGGACCGCTTCGACGACGACCTGGTCACCATCCTGAAGTACCCGGGCAAGACCAACGAGCAGTTCACCAAGCTGCTGCTCAACGTCACCCTGCTCGCCTCGGCCTGGGCCGACGACCTGCTCACCCGGCGGTTCCGGGTGCTCGACCCGCTCTGCGGCCGGGGCACCACGGTCAACCAGGCGATGATGTACGGCTTCGACGCCGCCGGCCTGGACCGCGACAGCAAGGACTTCGAGGCGTACCAGACGTTCCTCAGCACCTGGCTCAAGCGCAAGCGGGTCAAGCACCGGGTGCTGGAGTCCGGGCCGGTCCGCCGGGAACGCAAGGTGGTCGGCAAACGGCTGCGGGTGGAGGTGGCCGCTTCGAAGGAGGCGCAGAAGGCCGGCGACGTGCAGACCGTGGACGTGGTCAGTGCCGACACCACCCGGGTCGGGGAGTTCTTCCGTCCGGAGAGCGTCGACGTGGTGGTGGCCGACGCCCCGTACGGGGTGCAGCACGGCAGCCGTACCGCCGAGACCGGGCTGGCCCGCGATCCGCTCGCGCTGCTCACCGCCGCCGTGCCCGGCTGGGCGCGGCTGCTGCGCCCCGGCGGCGCCCTCGGCATCTCCTGGAACACCAACGTGGCCCGGCGGGAGGCCGCCGCCGAGCGGCTGGCCGCAGCCGGTCTCGACGTGCTCGACGAGGGCCCCTGGCGGGCGCTGTCCCACCGGGTCGACCAGGCGATCGTCCGCGACGTCCTGGTCGCCCGCAAACCCGGCTGATCCGCGTTCCCGCACCGGCCGTCGGCGGTCGGTGCGGGAACCCGGTCAGGTCAGCGGCCCTGCGCCTGGGAGCGGGAGTTGCCCGGGCCGAAGGTGGTCAGGAACCGGTCGCGGAAGGTGTCCATCCGCCAGACCGGGGCGTCGGCGTCCGGGGTCAGGCCCTCCTGCCACTTCCAGTCCTCGATCTGCGCGAACACCGCCGGGTCCTTGGCCACGATGTGGATCGGTACGTCCGGGCTGGGGTTCTCCCCGGTCACCACCGGCGCCGGCTGGTGGTCACCGACGATGACCATCACCGTGTCATCGTTGCCGTACCGCTCCAGGTAGGAGATCAGGGTACGCAGTGTGTAGTTGATCGAGTGCCGGTAACCGGTGCGGGCCTGCGCGGCCGGGGTGCCGATGATGCCCCGCTGGAACACCTCGCCGTCGTCGATGTCGTCCCAGTCCACCACCGACGGCACCTTGGTCCAGGGGGAGTGGCTGGAGACCAACGCCAACTCGGCCATCACCGGGCGGTCCCGGGGAGTGGCCATCTCCCGCTGGTGGAACTGGTGGATGGCGAACTGGTCGGGCATCGGGGCGAAGGCGAACTTCGGGCCCTGGTAGTCGAGGTCGGGCCCGCCGTAGAACTTCTCGTACCCGTAGAACGCGCCCTCCGGCCAGGCCTGGTTGACCGCCGGCATCACGCCGACCGTACGCCACTGCGCGCGCTGGAACGCGTCACCCAGGGTGAACCGGTCGGTGGCGAGCAGGTTGCGGTGCCGCTGGTTGTTGTCGATCCAGAGCCCGGAGAGCAGGGTGGCGTGCGCCAGCCAGCTCGCCCCGCCGATGGTCGGCGAGGTGAGGAAGCCGCTGCGGGACGTGTAGCCGGCCGCCGACAGCCGCCCGGCCCCCTCGTCGAGCACCCGTCGGATCGAGGCGAAGTCGGGGTCGGCGACCGCGTCCCGGCCGTAGCTCTCCACGAAGGTGATCAGCACGTCCTTGCCGCGCAACCCGGTCAGCAGCTGGTCGCCGGGCAGGTCGCGGAACGGGTCCACGTTGATCTCTTCGGTGAACGCGGCCCGGTCGTGCAGCCGCGCGTACACCTCGACGGCGTGCTCCTGGACCAGGGTGGTCGCGTTGGAATCGGCGACGTACACGCCCGGCACGATCCGGGCCCCGAAGGCCGCGAGCACCACCCAGACCACCACCAGCGACACGACGGCCCGGGTGCTGCGGGTGCGGTGGCGGGCCAGCACTCCCGCCAGCCGGACCGAGGACAGCGCGGTGAGCACGGGGATGCCCAGCAGCAGCAGCCCGACCCCGGCGGCGATCGCGATGGCACCCGGCCGACCGATCGACTCGGCCACGAACGCGAACGCCGGGCCGAGCAGGGACCAGTCCAGCACCAGGTCGAAGGGGCGCCCCAGCGACGAGTAGAAGCCGATGTCACCGACCTTCACCATGGCGACGAGGCCGAGCAGCACACCGGAGACGGCGGCCACCACCCGGCGGGGTCGGCCGGGCAGCGCCAGCAGCAGCGCGGCCAGCAGCAGCGCCTCCAGCGGGATCCGCAGGAACGTGCCCGGCTCCAACTGCCACGGCCGGTTCGGCAGCGTCAGCGTGGCCAGCACCAGCGCGGCGGCCAGCACGGTCACCACCCGGGCCAGCACCGCCCGCCGCCGGCTGGGCGCCGCTGCCGGCCCGTCGACCGTCTCCGCCCCGGCGTCGGCCACGGGCTCGTCCGCCTTCTCGGGCACGGTGGCCGTCCCGGACCCGCTCACCGCCGCGGAGTCGCCGGCCGTCCCGGCGACCTGAAGTGCGGGTGGGGTCGCTGTCGTGTCGTCCGGTCGCTCGGTGGGCTCGGTGGTGCGGGTGCGGTCGGTGCCCGGCGTGGGGGCCGGGTCGGAGATCGACAACTGCTTCTCCCGGGTCAGCGCAGCGACAGGACAGGCGCGGGCGGCATGTCGCGGTCCTCGATCCGGTCGACCCGGCGGGCGACGACCGGTGCCGGCAGGACCACCACCGCGGGTACGACCCGAGGCGCGCGTTGCCGCCACAGCCACCCGACGTCCCGCCCGAACGACTCGACCAGCATGCCGAGCGCCGCGACCAGCACGAGGGCGGTCAACGGCCCGGGCAGCACCTGGGACGCGGCGACGGCGAGCATGATCCCTTGGACCGCGGCGACCACCTTACGCCAGTACCGCGGCGGCAGTTGCCGGTCCATCCAGGGCAGTGCCCAGCTCGCGACCAGGAAGGCGTACCGCATCAGGCCGATGGCGAGCACCCACACCCCGACCGACGGGGCGACGTAGAAGCTCAGCATCAGCACCAGGAACGAGTCGACCTCCATGTCGAAGCGGGCGCCGAGCGCGCTGGCCGTGCCGGTGCGGCGGGCCACCTTGCCGTCGACGGCGTCCAGGGCCAGCGCCACCACGGTCATCGTGACAAGCACCACCACCGGTGCCGGGCGGCCGGCGATCAGCGCGTCGGCGATCAGCGCGGTCACCCCGCCGACCAGCAGCCCCCGGCCCATGGTCACCCAGTCGGCCGGTCCGAGCCGGTCCGAGCCGCATCGGCGCAGGCCATGAACGAGAACCGCACAGGTCACCGTGCCGTACGCGAGCCCGGCCACCCAGCCGGCGACCCCCAGACCGACGGTCGCGGCCAGCCCCGCCAGCAGGACGATCTGGACGATCAGCCCGATTTGCGGACCGGTTCGAACTGTGGACACCGTGCCTCCGTGTTTATGATCGACGACCCCTGTCAGAGATGTACGGAAAACATGACGGATCGGTTCGGTCCGGACCCAGGCAAAGGAGAACTCGGTGACCCGAACGGCTCGCGCCTTCTGGCTCACCCTGCCAGGCCAGGGTGAGATCCGCTCGGTGACGCTCCCGCCACCCGGCCCCGAAGAGGTGCTGGTCCGGGCACTTTTCTCGGGTGTGAGCCGGGGTACCGAGACGCTCGTGTTCACCGGCGCGGTACCCGAGAGCCAGTACGACACCATGCGCGCCCCGTTCCAGGAAGGCGACTTTCCGGCCCCGGTCAAGTACGGCTACCTGAGCGTCGGCACCGTCGAGCAGGGGCCGGAGGATCTGCGCGGACGGACGGTGTTCTGCCTGCACCCGCACCAGAGCGCGTACGTCGTGCCGGCCGGGGCGGTCACCGTCGTACCGCCGGACGTGCCGGCGGCCCGTGCGGTGCTGGCCGGCACGGTGGAGACCGCGGTCAACGCGCTCTGGGACGCGCCGCCGCTGGTCGGCGACCGGGTCACCGTGATCGGCGGCGGGATGGTCGGCTGCGCGGTGACCGCCCTGCTGGCCCGCTTCCCCGGGGTACGGGTGGAACTCGTCGACACCGACCCGAGCCGGGCCGAGGTGGCCGCCGCGCTGGGTGTGGACTTCGCCACGCCGGAGACCGCCACCGGGGGACGTGACCTCGTGGTGCACGCCAGCGCCACCGCCGCCGGGCTGCAACGCGGCCTGGACCTGCTCGCGCCCGAGGGCACGGTGCTCGAACTGAGCTGGTACGGCGACCGCGAGGTGCAGCTCTCGCTCGGTGGTGCGTTCCACTCGGGACGACTCACCGTCCGCAGCAGTCAGGTCGGCATGGTCGCCCCCGCCCGGCGCAGCAGTCGCGGCTACGCCGACCGGATGGCCCTCGCGCTCGACCTGCTCGCCGACCCGGCGTTCGACGCGTTGATCACCGGTCGGTCGCCGTTCCCGGAACTGCCCGACGTCCTGCACCGCCTGAGCGAGGGCAGCCTGCCCGCGCTCTGTCATCTCATCACCTACGACGGGGAGTGAACCGTGTTCAGCGTGACCGTCCGTGACCACATCATGGTCGCCCACAGTTTCCGGGGCGAGGTCTTCGGGCCCGCCCAACGGCTGCACGGCGCGACGTTCGTGGTCGACGCCACCTTCCGCCGCCCCGACCTCGACGCCGACGGCATCGTGGTCGACATCGGACTCGCCACCGACCAGCTCAAGGCCGTACTCGGCGAGCTGAACTACCGCAACCTCGACGACGAGCCGGCCTTCGCCGGCACGAACACCACCACCGAGGTGCTGGCCAAGACCATCGCCGACCGGCTCGCCGACGGGGTGGCCTCCGGCGCGCTCGGCGCGGGCGCGCACGGGCTGACCGGGATCACCGTCACCCTGCACGAGTCGCACGTGGCGTGGGCCGCCTACGAGCGGTCGTTGCCGGGCGGCGGCGCCGCCTGACGTGCTCGTACCGCATACGGTCTCGTCGGGGAACCAGGATCACGTGCCGCTCCTGCACGTGATCCTGCCCGGCGACATCGACGACCCGGCCTCACCCAGCGGCGGCAACGGCTACGACCGGCGCGTCTGCGCCGGTCTGGCCGCCGCCGGCTGGCCGGTCCGCGAACACGCCGTGCCCGGGGGATGGCCGCAGCCGTCGCCGGCCGAGCACGCCGCGCTGGCCGAGGTGCTGGCCGGGCTGCCCGACGGTGCGCCCGTGCTGATCGACGGACTCGTCGCCTCGGTGGTCCCGGACGCGCTCGCGGCACACGCCCGGCGACTGCGGCTGGTCCCGCTGGTGCACCTGCCCCGCGACGACGACGCCGAGGCCCGGGCGCTCGCGGCGGCCACCACCGTCGTCGCCACCAGCGCCTGGACCCGCGACCGGCTGCTGGACCGGTACGCGTTGCCCGCCGACCGGGTGCACGTGGCCGTGCCCGGGGTCGATCCGGCTCCGCCCGTGCCCGGCTCGCCGGCGGGCTCGGCGCTGCTCTGTGTCGCGGCCGTCGCCGCGCACAAGGGCCACGACGTGCTGGTCGAGGCGCTCGCGGCGGTCGCCGACCGGAGTTGGACGCTGACCTGCGCCGGACCGCTGCACCGGGATCCACCCTTCGTCGACCGGCTGCGGGCCCGGCTCGCCGAGCACCGCCTCGTCGACCGGGTACGCCTGACCGGACCGCTGACCGGCGACCGGCTCGCCGCCGCGTACGCCGCCGCTGATCTGCTGGTGCACCCGTCCCGAGGCGAGACGTACGGGATGGTGGTGACCGAGGCGCTGGCCCGGGGCGTGCCGGTGCTGGCCTCGGCCGTCGGCGGGCTACCCGACGCCCTCGGTCACGCCCCTGACGGCGTACGGCCGGGGCTGCTGGTGCCGTCGGAGGACCCGCCGGCGCTGGCCGAGGCGCTGCGGCACTGGCTGGACGACGCGGCCCTGCGGGCACGCCTGCGTGAGGCCGCCCTGCGGCGTCGGGACACGCTCGACGACTGGACGGCCACCACCACCCGGATCACCACCGCCCTCAAGGAGGCATTGGCGTCATGAACGAGCGTCAGCCCTATTCGCTTCCGCCGGACTTCGCGCAGTGGCTCTCGCTGCGCGAACCCGCCGACGTGGCGGCCCGGTCGACGGAGTTGGTCGACGCGGTCCGGGCCACCCTGACCGACGACGGCCCGTACGTCGTGCGCGACCTCGGCGCCGGCACCGGCTCGCTGGGCCGCTGGCTGGCCCCGCTGCTGCCCGGCCCCCAGCAGTGGGTGCTGCACGACCAGGATCCGGACCTGCTCGCCCGGGCCTGCGCGGACATGCCCACCACCGCGGCCGACGGCAGCGCGGTCACGGTTCGCGCCGAGGCGGGGGACCTGACCCGGCTGACCGCCGACGACCTGGGCGGCACCGCCCTGGTCACCGCGTCGGCGCTGCTCGACATGCTGACCGCCGAGGAGATCGACCGCATCGTGGCGGCCTGTGTCGAGGCCGGCACCCGGACGCTGTTCCTTATCTCGGTGACCGGCGGGGTGCGTCTGACCCCGTCCGATCCGCTGGACGACGAGGTGGCGGAGGCGTTCAACGCCCACCAGCGGCGGGCCGTGGCGGGCCGGCACCTGCTCGGCCCGGACGCGGTCGAGGCCTGCACCGCCGCCTTCGCCCGGCACGGGGTGCCGGTGCGGGTGCAGCCCAGCCCGTGGCGGCTCGGGCCGGAGCAGGCCGACCTCGCCGGGCAGTGGTTCGCCGGCTGGCTGGAGGCCGCCCGCGAGCAGCGTCCCGAGCTGGTCGACCGCACCGCCGAGTACGAGCGTCGTCGGCACGAAGAGGCTAGAACCGGTCGTCTCGGGGTACAGGTCGATCACGTCGACCTGTTGGCGCTGTGCCATTGAACCGGTGGCCGGCCGGCTACGTGCGTACAGTCAGGGAAGATCGCCATGCCGGGGAGGCACGCGTGGGGGAGTTAGCTGGTGGCGCCGTCTCCACGGTCGCCCCGGCGGGTCGGTCGTTCTGGGGATGGGCACGACTGGCGCTGGGGCTCGCCGTGATCGTCGGCCTGATCTTCTGGTTGGGAACGGGACCGTTCCTGGCCGGGCTGCGGCTGATCGACGCACCCGCGCTGGGTGCCGCGCTCGCCATCGGCCTGTTCACGACGGTCTGTGTCGCCTGGCGGTGGAGCCTGGTCGCCGGTGGTCTCGGCGTCGGGCTGCCGCTGCGGGAGGCGGTCGCGCACTGCTACCGGGCGATCTTCCTGAACGCCACCCTGCCCGGCGGGATCCTCGGCGACGTGCACCGGGCGGTACGCCACGGCCGTGACGTCGGTGACGTGGGCCGCGGCATCCGGGCGGTGGTCTGGGAGCGTGTCGCCGGTCAGGTGGTGCTGGTCGCGGTCGCGGTGGTGCTGCTGTTCGTGTTCCCCTCGCCGGTGCGGCCGTACCTGCCGGCGGCGACCGCCGTCGCGGTCGTGGTGCTGGCCGGCGTGGTGCTGACGGCCCGGATGCTGCCGCAGTCGGGCGCCACCCGGGTCACCCGCGCGATCGGTACGGCCGTCTCCGACGTGCGCCACGGTCTGCTGGGCCGCCGCACCTGGCTGGGTGTGCTGCTCGCCTCCGCGCTCGCGATCGGCGGGCACCTGGCGACGTTCCTGGTGGCGGCGCGGACGGCGGGCTCCACCGCGCCGCTGACCCTGCTGCTGCCGCTGACCCTGCTTGCCCTGCTCGCGATGGCCGTGCCGGCGAACGTTGCCGGTTTCGGCCCGCGCGAGGGGGTGGCCGCGTGGGCGTTCGCCGCCGCCGGCCTGACCGCCGCCGAGGGGGTGGCCGCGGCGACCGTGTACGGGGCTCTCGTGCTCGTCGCGAGCCTGCCCGGAGCGGCCGTGCTGCTGGCTCGACGTGTCCGTGTACCCGCCACCGTATGACGAGGAGACCCATGTCCGACTCACTGCCTCTCGCCTCCATCCGGACGCAGGTCACCGTGCCGCTGCGGTTCCCCGACGGCTACGCCACCACCGCCCGGTTGTTCACCTTCGACGGCCTGGTCGACGGCCGGGAACATCTCGCCTTCGCCCTCGGCGACGCCGAGCAGGGTGGGGCCGTGCCGCTGGTCCGTCCGCACAGCGAATGCCTGACCGGCGACGTCTTCGGCAGTCAGCGCTGCGACTGCGGCCCCCAGTTGCGGGAGGCGGTGCAGCGGATCGCCGAGGTCGGCGGGTACCTGCTCTACCTGCGGCAGGAGGGCCGGGGGATCGGTCTGTACGCCAAGCTCGACGCGTACGCGTTGCAGGACGCCGGGCTGGACACCTTCGAGGCCAACGTGGCGCTGGGGCACGAGGAGGACGAGCGCGACTACACCGTGGCCGCGCAGATGCTCGTCGCGCTCGGTGTCGGGCCGATCGCGGTGCTCAGCAACAACCCGGAGAAGACCGAGCAGTTGGGGCGCCTCGGGGTCACGGTCACCGAGCAGGTACCCACCGGTGTCTTCCTCTCCCCGGCCAACGCCGACTACCTCGCGGCCAAGGCCAGCCGCGCCGCCCGCACCGTCGATCTTCCCTTCGTCCGGTGACCGGCCCGGCGACGGCGCAGCGCCCGTACGTGCTGCTCAGCTGCGCGACCTCGATCGACGGTTACATCGACGACGCCACCGAGGAGCGACTGCTGCTCTCCAACGACGCGGACCTCGACCGTGTCGACGCGGTCCGTGCCGACTGCGACGCGATCCTGGTCGGCGCAGGTACGGTCCGCCGGGACGATCCCCGGCTGCTGGTCCGCTGCGACCGGCGCCGGGCCGAGCGGGTGGCCCGTGGCCTGCCCGAGTCACCGACCCGGGTGACCCTGACCGGCTGCGGCGACCTGGATCCGACCGCCCGGTTCTTCACCGTCGGCGACACCGACCGGATCGTCTACAGCGCCAGCGGCGCGCTGGAGAAGACCCGGCACCGCCTCGGTGACCTGGCCACCGTCGTCGACGCCGGTGACCCGGTCGACCTGTCGCGGGCCCTGGCCGACCTCGCCGACCGGGGGATACAGCGGCTCCTGGTGGAGGGCGGGGCGGTGGTGCACGGTCAGTTCCTCGCCGCCGGGCTCGCCGACGAACTGCACCTGGTGGTCGCGCCGTTCTTCGTGGGGGACCGGCGGGCACCCCGGTTCGTCGGTGAGGGCCGGTTCCCCTGGCATCCGGGCCGGCGGGCCCAGGTGGTGGAGGCGCGTCAGATCGGGGACGTGGTGCTCACCCGCTACGCCCTGTCGGAGCGTTGCCAGCCGGCGTGAGTCTGCTGCGCCCCGCCCTGCCGACCCAGGCCGTGCCGGGTCATGGCCAGCGTGCCGCCGGGCGCGAGTGCTCGCCGTGCGTGTGCGTTACGGGTGGCCGGATCCAACCAGTGCCAGGCCATGGCGCAGGCCAGCACGTCGACCCCGCCGGTGGGTGGCGACCACTGGTCAAAGGTGCTGACGTGGACGCGGACGTCGGGATGACGCGTGGCCAGCAGCGCCGCCATCCGCGGATCGGGCTCGATGCAGGTCAGGGGTGCGCCGATGCGGGCGAGCACCTCGGTTCCCTTGCCGGTTCCGGCGCCGATCTCGACCACGGACGTCGGCGTGCCGCCGTGGTAGGCGACGATCTCCTCGGCGATCTCGGGCGGATAGCCCGGCCGGGCGGTCTCGTACAGGTCGGCCACCGACCCGAAGACGTCCACCACTCCACTCCTTTCGATCGACGTTCGACGCCTGCGACATCACCACCGACGCGCCGAGCGCGAGCGTGTCCCGCCCCTCCTGCGATCCCGCCGTGGAATGAGGCTCAGCCTTCTCCAGGATCCCACCGATCACCGCCCGGCAGCGCGCCGCGACCGGATGCTGATTGCTGTCACTCATCGCCGTCGGTCTGGCGTCCTGGCCTGACATCCGCTGAGCGACAGGGGCCGTGCAGGGGTAATCGGCCCCTGTCGAGCTGATAGCGCAGACGGGTCGATCCGGGTTGCCGCCCGGGGCCGACTTCTGGTCACCGGCGGTGCGGGTCAGATGGTGAAGCCGCCGTCGACGTTGACCGTCGTCCCGGTGAGGTAACGCCCGTCCGGGCCGGCGAGGAACGCCACCGCGGCAGCCACATCGGCCGGGTCCGCGTAGTGGCCGAGGGCGGTGAATCCGTTGATGGTGTCGGCGTTCGGGCCGTCGGCGGGGTTCAGTTCGGTGTTCGTGGCCCCGGGGTTCACCAGGTTCACGGTGATGGCTCTGCCGCCGAGTTCGCGTCCGAGTGACTTGGTCAGGCCGATCAGGGCGGTCTTGCTCATCGCGTACAGGGAGAAGCCCGGGAAGACGGCCCGCTCGGCCACGTTGCTGCCGATGTTGATGATCCGCCCGCCGGCCGGCATGTGGCGGATCGCCGCCTGCGCGGCGACGAACGGCGCCCGGACGTTGACCGCGACGGTCTGTTCGAACTCCTCCAGGCTCAGCTGCTCCAGTGGTCCGAGCAGGAACACACCGGCGTTGTTGACCAGGATGTCCAGTCGTCCCAGCTCACCGGCGACCCGGTCGACGGTGGCGGTCACGGCCGCCGGGTCGGCGCTGTCCGCGCGTACGGCGACGGCCCGCCGTCCGGCGGCCTCGATCTGGTCCACCACGTCGTCGGCGCGTTGCTGGTTCTGCTGGAAGGTCAGTGCCACGTCGGCGCCCTCCCTGGCCAGGCGTAGCGCCACGGCAGCGCCGATGCCACGACTTCCACCGGTGACGAGAGCCACCTTGCCGTCAAGTGCGTTGTTCATGACCCACAGCCTGGTCGACGGAAGGCCGGACATCTGGCGGTGATCGGACGTCGTGTTCGGGCGGGCTTACCCGTCCGGCTCGCCGTCCAGGTCATCGGGGCGGTCCAGGAACATCAGGCGGGCCTGCTTGTGCGGCAGGTCGATCAGTGGGCCCTCGACGAAACCGGCCCGCCGGAGTCGGGCGATCGCCTTTTCGTTGCGGGCGTCCGGTTCCATGATCAGTCGCCGTCGGGTGGGGTCGGTGAAGACGAACGCGACGAACTCGGCGAGCAGCGTGCCGGTGAAGCCGGGCTCGGGGCGTACCGGGGTGCCGATCAGCAGGTGGCCGCCGTAGTCGCCGGGGCGTACCGGGTAGCACTCGCCGACCGGGTCGTGCTCGGGCTGGTAGCCCTGGAACAGCGCCACCGGCTGCCCGTCGCGCAGGGTGAGGTACGCGTGATGGCTGGGCAGCGAGTCGACGTACCGGTAGACCTCCACGACCCGGTCCCGGTCGGCGTCGCGCATGCCCCAGAAGCGGGCCCGGTCCTGGCTGACCCAGCCGTGGACGACGTCCGCGTCGGCCTCCGGGTCGACCGGCCGGAAGGTGACGGTGCCGAAACCGGGGACGTGTCGCTGGCGGTGGTGCGGGTCAGTCATCGTGCTCCTCGGTGAGGCGGTCCCAGTCGCAGGTCACCTCGACGAGTTCGCCGCGCAACCAGTGGGCGAGCTGGTCGTCGCGGTGCTCTCCGGTGCCGGTGGCGCCGAGCGGCACCACCCAGCGGCTGTCCTCGCGGCGGGCCAGGTCCCACACGTACCGCGCGGCCGGCCCGCGCAGGCACAGGTCGGTGACGCCGGGGACGCTGGAGGTGGCCAGCACGCAGTCGCTGTCGCCGGAGAGTTCCGGACCGGGCGGAGCGGCCGGGTCGGGCAGGGCCTGCCACGCCAGCAGTCGGTGCCGCTCACCCCACCGGCGGGTGTCGCCGGTGGCGGCGACCTCCTCGGCCGCCGCCCGCACCAGCGCGTCGCGGTCCACGCCGGGCAGGTCGGCGTGCAGTAGCGGGACCACCGCGTACCCGACCCGGGGCACCAGCGCCAGCCAGGGGTGGAAGACCTCCGGGTGGGCCGGCGGCTCCGTCAGCGCGGCCAGCGCCGGATGGGCGGCGAGTCGCCGGGCCACCGCCGAGCGCAGGTCGGCGAAGGTCGCCGCGTCGACGCTGTCGGCGGCCATCCGGCGGTCCCAGGCCAGCAGCCGGGTCCGCAGGGCGTCGGCGTCGGCGCTGAGTCCGTCCAGGCCGGCCAGCACCGCGAGCAGCGGCTCGGCGCCGGCCAGGTGGGTGTCGGTGTGTACGGCGGCCATCTGCGCCGCGCGCCAACCGGTATCGGCGGTGAGCAGCGTACGGATCCGGTCGGCCCGGTACGGCGGGGCGAACTCCACGCCGAGACCGGCGGAGATGCCCCGCTCGTTGGCCATCACCGCGACCCCGTCGACCGGGGACTCCAGTGTGTCGTGCCAGCCCTGCCAGGTGTGCTCGGCCGACCAGCCGGGCACCACCCGCAGCCCGTTGTCCGGGTGCCGTCGTGGCACCCGCCCGGCGACCCGGTGCAGCAGCCCACCGTCGGTGTCGGCGGCGAGCACCACGTTGACCGGCTCGACCCAGCCGTCCAGGGCGGTGTCCAGGTCGCCGACGGTACGCGCGCGCAGCAGCGCGGGCAGCACGGCGAAGCCGAGGTCGGCGGTGACCCGGGGCGGGTGACGCAGGCTGACGGTCAGCTCGGGATCGTCGTCGGGTCCGCCGGAGACCACCGGCCCCCGCTCGGTCTCGATCACCTCGACCTCGACCGGGTCGGCGCCGGCCACCTCGATGGTCTCGACCTGCCGGTACGTCGGCCGCCACCCGTCCGGCCCGTACGCCTCGACCGCGTCACCTCGGCGGCGCAGCCGCTCGGCGTACAGGTCCTGGTAGTCGGACATCGCGTTGGTGATGGCCCAGGCCACCGCACCGGCGTGCCCGAAGTGCGGCAGGCCCGGCACGCCGGGCACGGCGAACCCGAGCACGTCGTACTCCGGGCAGGCCAGGCGGATCTGCTGGTAGATGCCGGGCGCCTCGATGAACCGGTGCGGGTCCCCGGCGATCAGGGGCGCGCCGGTGGCGGTGCGGTCCCCGGTGACCAGCCAGCCGTTGCTGCCGGAGGTCACCTGCCCGTCGACGGCGAACAGGCGGGCCGCCGACGCACCAAGCCGCCGCGCCACGTGTTCGCGCCACAGCTTGGTGGGCAGCCCGGCGAAGAGCACGTGGTGGCCGAGCCAGACGGCCAGCGGTGTCCACGGCTGCCAGGTGCCGGGGGACAGGCCGGTGGCGGCGAACTCGGGAGCCCGTGCCGCGCCCTCGGCGAGGCCGCTGTTGACGCCGTCGACGTACCGGCCGACCCATTCGGCGGTGGCCGGGTCGAGTGCCGCGTGACAGCGGCGCGCGGTGTCGGCGAGCCGCACCTGCCGCGCGAACCGGTCCCAGGCGAGCGCGTCCGGGCCGAGGAAGGCGGCGCTGGTGCCCTGGGAGCGGTGGCGTTCCACCTCGATCTGCCAGGCCCGGTCCAGGGCGGTGACCCGACCCTGCGCGTACGCCAGCGAGCCGGGGTCGTCGGCGCGCAGGTGCGGGATGCCGTACCGGTCCCGGTATCGCCGTCCACTGTGCTGCGGCGTCTCGGTCGGTTCGCTCACGTGGTCACCGTACCGGTGCGGGTGCGGGCGGCGGGTACCACCAACGGCGTACCGGTCTCCGGGTCGTCGATGACCCGGCAGGGCAGGCCGAAGACGTCCTCGACGAGGTCGGCGGTGACGATCTCGCCGGGTTCACCGGTGGCCACCACCCGACCGGCGCGCATCGCGATCAGGTGGGTGGCGTAGCGGGCCGCGTGGTTGAGGTCGTGCAGCACCGCGACCAGGGTGCGGCCCTGCTCCTCGTGCAGTCGGGCGCAGAGGTCGAGGACCTCGATCTGGTGGGCGATGTCCAGGTAGGTGGTGGGCTCGTCGAGCAGCAGCAGCGGGGTCTGCTGGGCCAGCGCCATGGCCAGCCAGACCCGTTGCCGCTGGCCGCCGGAGAGTTCGTCGACCATCCGGTCGGCCAGGTCGGAGACGCCGGTGGCCCGCATCGACTCGGCCACGATCCGCTCGTCCTCGCGGGACCACTGCCGCAGCAGGCCCTGGTGCGGGTAGCGGCCCCGGGCCACCAGCTCGGCCACGCCGATGCCGTCCGGGGCGATCGGCGACTGCGGCAGCAGCCCGAGCGTCCGGGCCACCTGGCGGGCTGGACGTCGGTGGATGTCCTCCCCGTCGAGCAGCACCGACCCGGCGGCCGGCTTCAGCAGCCGGGACAGGGCGCGCAGCAGCGTCGACTTGCCGCAGGCGTTCGGGCCGATGATGACCGTGAAGGACCGGTCGGGTACGGCGACCGTCAGGTCGTCGGCGACGACGCGCCGTTCGTAGGCGAGCCGTAGCCCGCTTCCGCCCAGCCGGGAGGTGGACATGCCTGGTGCTCCGTTCGTGTCGTGGGAGGTCACAGCCGGCCGGCCCGGCGTTCGGTGGCCAGCAGCCAGACCAGGTAGCCGCCGCCGAGCACGCCGGTCACCACGCCGACCGGGAGCTGACCGGGCAGGGCGCGCAGCGCCACCTGGTCGGCGGTGACGATCAGCAGCGCACCGATGGCCGCCGCCGGCAGCAGGTTCGCTCCCGGTGCCCGGGTCAACCGACGGGCCAGGTGCGGGGCGGTGAGCGCGACGAACGACACCGGGCCGGCGGCGGCCGCCGAGAGGGCGACCAGCAGGACGGCGGCGGCCAGCAGCAGCATCCGCAGCCGGTGCACCCGCACGCCCAGCCCGCTGGCGGCGTCGTCGCCCAGCTCGGTCATCCGCAGCGCCGGGCCGCAGGCCAGCAGCACCGGCACCGTGACCGCGAGGGCGGCCAGCAGGGGAGTGGCGTGGGACCAGTCCCGGCCGTCGAGGCTGCCGGTGAGCCAGAGCATGGCCCGGGCCGCCTCCATCAGGGGCGCGCGGGTCAGCAGGTAGCCGTTGACGCCGGTGAGGATCGCCGACACGCCGATGCCGACGAGGACCAGCCGATAGCCGTGCACGCCCCGCCGCCAGGCGATGAGGTAGATCAGCAGGCCGGTGAGGACACCGCCGGTCGCGGCGGCCCCGGCGAGGGCGGCGCTGCCACCGCCGACGACCACCACGACCAGCGCGCCGGTCGCCGCGCCCTGGGTGAAGCCGAGGATGTCGGGGCTGCCCAGCGGGTTGCGGACCAGTGACTGGAAGACCGCGCCGGCCACGCCGAGCGCGGCGCCGACGGCCAGCCCGGTGACCAGGCGGGGCAGCCGTAGCTCGGTGACGATGAACACCTCGTCGGAGGTGCCGCCGCCGGTCAGGGTGCGCAGCACGTCGGCGGGGGACATCGGGTAGTCGCCGTGGGCGACGGCCAGCACGCCGACGGCGAGCGACAACAGCACGCAGGTGGTGCCTACCGCGAGGGCGCGGGGGTGCAGCCGGAGCGAGAACCGGCCCGGGGTGCGGATCACGATCATGGGCGGGCCGTCCTGGTCCGGGTCACGAGCCAGAGGAAGAGGGGACCGCCGAGCACGGCGGTGACGATGCCCACTTGCAGCTCGCCCGGGCGGCCGATGATCCGGCCGAGCACGTCGGAGCCGAGCAGCAGCACCGGGGCGAGCAACGCGCAGTAGGGGAGCAGCCAGCGCAGGTCCGGCCCGGTGACGGCACGTACCAGGTGCGGCACGAGCAGCCCGACGAAGACGATCGGGCCGCAGGCGGCGGTGGCGGCGCCGCAGAGCAGGGTGATGGCGACGATCACCCCGGCCCGGATCAGGGCCGGGCGGGCGCCCAACGCCTGGGCGGTGTCGTCGCCGAGGGCGAGTGCGTTGAGCGGCCGGGCGGCGGCCAGCGCGGCCAGCAGCCCGATCGCGATGAACGGCAGCACCCGCCGGACGGTGTCGGTGTCGGCGCTGGCCAGCGAGCCGACGGTCCAGAAGCGCAGTCGCTCCAGGCCGGCGGAGTCGAGCAGCATCACCGCGCTGACGTACGAGAAGAGGGCCGCGTTGAGGGCCGCCCCGGCCAGCGCCAGCCGGGCCGGGGTGGCGGAGCGTCCACCGCCGACGGCGTACACGCCGAGGGTCACCACGGCGGCGCCGAGCAGCGCGAACCACACCTGGCCGGCGCCACCGCCGACGCCGAGCAGCAGGGCGGCGGTGGCGATCGCGGCGGCCGCCCCGGCGTTGATGCCGAGCAGGCCGGGGTCGGCGAGCGGATTACGGGTCAGTGCCTGCATCGCCGCCCCGGCGACACCGAGGGCGGTGCCGGCGAGCAGGCCGAGCAGCGTACGCGGCAGCCGCATGCTGTGCACCACGGCGTAGTCGGCGGCGTCGGGGTCGGTCAGGGCCGGCCACACGTCGGAGACGGGGATGGGCTTCGCGCCGACGGCGATGCTGAGCACCGCGACGGCGAGGAGCGTCAGCGCGGCCACGGCCAGCCCGACGCCGCGCAGCACCGTCCGGCGGTGCCGGTGGGGTGTTCCGGAGGGTGTCGCCGTCTCGGGGGGTGGCGAGATGATGACGGACAGTGTGAACTCCATTGTGGTGCGAAAACGCCGAACGGGACTTGACAGGAAGTTAGGTTAGGTTAGCCTAACCGGCGGCCGTTCGTGGTCTCCGACCCTGATCGAAAGACGACACCATGTCTCATCCCGTCTCCATCCGTCGCCTCTCCCGCCGGGGTCTGTTCGCTGCCGGTGGCGCCGCCGCCGTGGCGGCCGTACTCGCCGGATGCGGCGGGGAGGACGCCGCGACACCCAACGCGGACAACGCTTCCGGACCGTGGTCGTTCACCGACGACCGTCCCGAGACCGTCAAGGCCGACAGCCGCCCGTCCCGGGTCGTGGCGTTCACCGGCTCCGCCGCCGCCCTGGTCGATTTCGGACTCTCGCGAGAGATCGTCGGCGTCTTCGGCGAGACCAAGAAGGCCGACGGGAGCATCGATCCCCAGGCCGGCGACGTGGACGTGGACAGCGTCGAGATCCTCGGCAACGTCTGGGGTGAGTTCAGCGTCGAGAAGTACGCCGCGCTGCGCCCCGAGCTGCTGGTCACGCACATGTACGACCCGGGCGCCTACTGGTACGTCCCAGACGAGAGCAAGGACAAGATCCTTCCGCGGGCACCTGTGGTCACCATCACCACCGCCCGGGTGCCGATGACCACGCCGATCGCGCGCTACGCCCAGCTCGCCGAGTCCCTCGGGGCGGACCTGTCGGCGGCGAAGGTCGTCGACGCCAAGGCCCGCTTCGAGGCCGCCGCCGAGGCGGTCCGTCAGGCGGTCAAGGCCAACCCGGGCATCACGGTGATGGCCGCCTCCGGCAGCCCCGACCTGTTCTACGTCTCCAACCCCAAGGTCAGCACCGACCTGATGTACTTCGCCGAACTCGGCGTCGACATCGTGGTGCCGACCAAGCTCGAAGCCGGCGACTACTTCGAGGCGCTGAGCTGGGAGAACACCGACAAGTTCCCGGCCGACCTGATCCTGCTCGACAACCGTGCCACCGCACTCCAGCCGCCCGACCTGGCCGCCAAGCCCACCTGGAAGCAACTGCCCGCCGTGCAGGCCGGACAGGTCGTCGGATGGGACGCGGTGCCGCGCTTCTCGTACGCGGGCGCAGCACCCCTGCTGGAGAACCTCGCCACGGCGATCCAGGGCGCGAAGAAGCTCACCTGACGCCACCGGGTGGCCCGGCGTCATCGCGCCGGCCCGCCCGCCCCACCACCCTCCGAGACCGCAGCGCCCGCCGCTCGACGTACGAGCGGCGGGTTCCGGCTGCCCGAAACCCGATCCGCCGAGCGTGGAGGACGTCCATGACCCTGCCGGTGCACACCGCCGAGGCAACGCCGACCCGGCCGCCGAACGGGCCCACAACAGCCCGGGCCCACCTGTTCCACGCCGGCACAGTCGAGGAGTACCGGCGCGTCGTGGCGGCCGGCACCGAGCGGGTGGCCCGGCGGGTGGCCGAGGCGACCGGACCCTGCACCGGCGTACGCCCGGACGAGTTGGCGCCGCTGGTCGACGCGGTCGACCTGGACCGTCCGCTGGGTGACGCCACCGCCGCCCTGGACGAGCTGGAGGAGGTCTACCTGCGCGACGCGGTCTACTTCCACCACCCCCGCTACCTGGCCCACCTGAACTGCCCGGTGGTCCTCCCGGCGCTGCTCGGCGAGGCGGTGCTCAGCGCGGTGAACTCCTCGATGGACACCTGGGACCAGAGCGCCGGCGGCACCCTCATCGAGCGGCGGCTGATCGACTGGACGGCCGGCCGGATCGGGTTCGGCCCGACCGCCGACGGGGTGTTCACCAGCGGCGGCACCCAGTCCAACCTGCACGCCCTGCTGCTGGCCCGGGAGGAGGCCCTGGCCGGAGCCACCCCGGCCGACCGGCGCATCCTGCTGCCCCGGCTGCGGATCATCGCCTCCGCGGCCGGTCACTTCAGCGTGCAGAAGGCGGCCAAGCTGCTCGGTCTGGCCCCGGACGCGATCGTGCTGGTGGAGACCGGCCCGGACCGGCGGATGCGGTCCGGCGCGGTCCGCCACGAGATCGCCCGCTGTCGCCGTGACGGCCTGCCGGTGATGGCGGTCGTGGCCACCGCCGGCACCACCGACTTCGGCACCATCGACCCGCTCGACGAGATCGCCGAGGTGTGCGCCACCGCCGGGGTGTGGCTGCACGTCGACGCCGCGTACGGCTGCGGGCTGTTGGTCTCGCCCACCCGCCGGCACCTGCTCGACGGCATCGAGCGGGCCGACTCGGTGACCGTCGACTACCACAAGTCCTTCTTCCAGCCGGTCAGCTCCAGCGCGGTGCTGGTCCGTGACGGGCGGACGCTGCGGCACGTCACCTGGCACGCCGACTACCTCAACCCGGCCCGGATGGTCGCCCAGCGCATCCCCAACCAGGTCGACAAGAGCATGCAGACCACCCGGCGCTTCGACGCCCTCAAGCTCTGGCTGACCCTGCGGGTGATGGGCCCGGACGCGGTCGGTGAGCTGTTCGACGAGGTCTGCGACCGGGCCGACGACGCCTGGGACCTGGTCGCCGCCGACCCCCGTTTCGAGGTGCTGACCCGCTCACCGCTGAGCACCGTGGTGTTCCGCTGGCTGCCCACCGGGCCGGGGCGAGACCTGGCCGACGCGGCCAACCTGCGGGCCCGTGAGGCGTTGGCCGCGTCCGGCCTGGCCGTCGTCGCCGGGACCAAGGTGGACGGTCGGCAGTACCTCAAGTTCACCGTTCTCAATCCGCACACCACGCGCGAGGATGTCGGGTACGTGCTGGACCTGATCGCCGAGCACGCCGGCCGGTACGTGCACGCCCACGCCGGCACGCCCGCCGTTGACCTGACCTGCCCGGTCGGCTGACATGCCGCCGGAGAACCCGAGCCTGGAGGGCCGGATGTCCAGCTACGACTTCATCGGGATCGGTCTCGGCCCGTACAACCTCGGCCTGGCCTGCCTGACCGCGCCGATCGCCGAGATCGACGGGTTGTTCCTGGAGGCCCGCGACGACGTGTCCTGGCACCCCGGGATGCTCCTGGAGTCCTCCCGCCTACAGACCCCGTTCATGGCCGACCTGGTGACCCTGGCCGACCCCACCTCGCCGTACTCCTTCCTCAGCTATCTCAAGGAGATCGGCCGGCTCTACCCCTTCTATATCCGGGAGAACTTCTATCCGCTGCGGGTGGAGTACGACGCGTACTGCCGGTGGGCCGCCGGGAAGCTGTCCAACCTGCGCTTCGGCCACCAGGTGACCGCCGTCGAGTACGACCCGGCCGACGACCGGTACGTGGTGACCGCCACCGTCGACGGCGACACCGTCTCGTACCGGGCCCGGCACGTGGTGCTCGGCACCGGCACCCCGCCGCACCTGCCGCCCGCGTGTGCCGGGCTGACCTCCGACGCGGTGCACAACTCGCGCTACCTGTCCAACCGGGACGTGTTGCGGGCCAAGCGGAGCATCACCGTGGTCGGCAGTGGGCAGAGCGCCGCCGAGATCTATCACGACCTGCTCGGCGACATCCACACGTACGGCTACCGGCTGAACTGGGTGACCCGCTCGCCCCGGTTCTTCCCGCTGGAGTACACCAAGCTCACCCTGGAGATGACCTCACCGGACTACGTGGACTACTTCCACGCGCTGCCCGAGGCGACCCGCTACCGGTTGGAGTCCGAGCAGAAGGGCCTGTTCAAGGGGATCTCCGCCGACCTGATCGACGGCATCTTCGACCTGCTCTACGCCACCACCGTGCACGGCCCGGTGGACACCCACCTGCTGACCAACACCGAGCTGACCGAGGTGAGCTACGACGAGGCCGCCGGGGTGCACACGCTCGCGCTGCGCCACGTCGAGCAGGAGCGCGACTTCACGCTGGAGAGCGAGGGGCTGGTGCTGGCCACCGGCTACCACTACCGGGTGCCGGCGTACCTGGACCCGATCCGGGACCGGCTGCGCTTCGACGGGCACGGCCGGCTCGACGTCGCCCGCAACTACAGCATCGACCAGACCGGGCACGGCGTCTTCCTTCAGAACGGCGGTACGCACACGCACAGCATCACCTCGCCCGACCTGGGGATGGGCCCGTACCGCAACGCCTGGATCATCCGGGAGCTGCTCGGCCGGGAGCCGTACCCGATCGAGAAGTCGATCACGTTCCAGGAGTTCGGGGTGCCCGCGTGACCGAGATCGTCTTCACCCGCCACGATCCGGGGCTGGGCGAGTTCGCCCTGCGTACGCTCGACGTGGCCGCCGACGCGCCGCTGCTGCACCGCTGGGTCACCCACCCGAAGGCGGCGTTCTGGATGATGCAGGACGCCGACGTGGACCGGGTCGCGACCGAGTACGGCGCGATCGCCGCCCACCCGCACCACGACGCGTACCTCGGGCTGTGGCGCGGCGAGCCGGCGTTCCTCGCCGAACGGTACGACCCGGCCCGGGTGGAGCTGGTCGGCCTCCATGACGCGCAGCCCGGTGACGTGGGCATGCACTTCCTCTGCGCGCCCACCGACACCCCCGCGCACGGCTTCACCACCGCCGTGATCACCACCGTGATGGCCTGGCTCTTCACCGGCCCCGCCACCCGTCGGGTCGTGGTCGAGCCGGACGTGCGCAACACCGCCGTGCACGCGCTCAACGCGGCGGTCGGGTTCGAGGTGGTCGGCCCGATCGCCAAGCCGGAGAAGACGGCGCTGTTGAGCATCTGCACCCGGGAGCGGTTCGTCGCCGCGACCCGTAGCGAAGGAGCATCATCGTGACCACGCCCGCCTCGTCCGCACCGGTCGCGCACCTGCGTCCGCAGACCTGGGAGCGGGTCAACCGGCTGCTGGTGCGCAAGGCCCTCGCGGAGTTCACCCACGAGCGGCTGCTGACCCCCGAGCCGGTCGACCCGACCGCCGGGCCCGCCGACGCGCACGGCCGCCGGTGGTACGCGGTGACCGGCGACTCCGGTGCGGTGCGGTACCGCTTCGCGGCGCGGGTGCTGGCGTTGGAGCACTGGGACATCGACCCGGAGAGCATCACCCGGCACCGGGGCGACGAGTCGCTGCCGTTGGACGCCGTCGACCTCTGCCTGGAACTGCGTGACGCGCTGGGGCTCGCCGACCGGATCCTGCCCGTCTATCTGGAGGAGATCACCTCCACGCTGGCCGGTGCCGCGTACAAGCTGGACCGCGCGCTGCCGAGCGCCGCCGAGCTGGTCGAAGCCGACTTCCAGGTGATCGAGACGTCGATGACCGAGGGCCACCCGTGCTTCGTGGCCAACAACGGCCGGCTCGGCTTCGGCGTCGACGAGTACCACCGGTACGCCCCGGAGGCGGCCCGGCCGGTCCGGCTCGTCTGGGTGGCCGCGCACCGCGACCACGCCACCTTCACCAGCGCCGCCGACCTGGAGTACGCGAGCTTCCTGCGGGCGGAGCTGGGCGAGGCGACCCTGGCCCGGTTCGCCGACACGATGCGTGAACTCGGTCTGGACCTGGACGACTACCTGCTCATGCCGGTGCACCCGTGGCAGTGGTGGAACAAGATGTCGGTGACCTTCGCCGGTGAGGTGGCCCGCCGCCGCCTGGTGCACCTCGGCGAGGGGCCGGACGAGTACCTCGCCCAGCAGTCCATCCGGACCTTCTTCAACGTCAGCGCGCCGCAGCAGCACTACGTGAAGACCGCGCTGTCGGTGCTGAACATGGGCTTCATGCGGGGACTGTCGGCCGCGTACATGGAGGCCACCCCGGCGATCAACGACTGGCTCGCGGAGCTGGTCGCCGGGGACGCGGTGTTCGGCGCCACCGGCCTGACCATCCTGCGGGAGCGGGCCGCCGTCGGCTACCGGCACCGGCAGTACGAGGCGGCCACCGACCGCTACTCGCCGTACCGCAAGATGCTGGCCGCACTCTGGCGGGAGAGCCCGGTGCCCGGCCTCGCCCCCGGCGAACGGCTGGCCACCATGGCGTCGCTGCTGCACGTGGACGCCGACGGCCGCTCGTTCGCCGCCGAACTCGTCGCCGCCTCGAAGCTGGCGCCGACCGAGTGGCTGCGCCGCTACCTGAACGCCTACCTGACCCCGCTGCTGCACGCCTTCTACGCCTACGACCTGGCCTTCATGCCGCACGGCGAGAACGTCATCATGGTGCTGCGCGACGGCGCGGTCGAACGGGTAATCTTCAAGGACATCGCCGAGGAGATCGTGGTGATGAGCGCCGACGCGGAGCTGCCGGCGACCGTGGAGCGCATCCGGGCCGACATCCCGGAGGACATGAAGCTGCTCTCCATCTTCACCGACGTCTTCGACTGCTTCTTCCGCTTCCTCAGCGCCACGCTCGTCGCGCAGGGCGTGGTGGACGAGGAGACGTTCTGGCGGGCGGTCGCCGACTGCGCCACCGCGTACGCCGACCAGGTCCCGCACCTGGCCGACCGGCTGGCCCGCTACGACCTGTTCGCCCCGGAGTTCGCGCTGTCCTGCCTCAACCGGCTGCAACTGCGCGACAACCAGCAGATGGTCGACCTCTCCGACCCGTCGGCCGCCCTGCAACTCGTCGGCGCCCTGACCAACCCCCTGGCCCGCTTCGCGCCCGTCGCGCGATGAGTCCGGTGACCCCGCCCTGCCGGTCAGCGGCGGGGCGGGGTCAGTCGTCGGACAGGTCGGCGAGGTCGCGCGTCAACAGCTCGGCCAGGAGCGTGTGTCGCCCCGGGTCGTTGTCGGGCGTGATGCCCCGGCTCGGCATCTCCACGGTCATCAGCAGGTGCAGGTGCATCCGGTACAACGCCAACCGGCGGCGTGCCCCGTCGTCGAAGACCAGTTGCGTGCCGGTGGCCTCGGCGTACCCGCGCAGGAACGGATGGGTCGGCTCGTCCTCGGCCCGCCGGAACAGCAGCGGCGAGACCAGGTCCAGCAGCGGGTCGCCGTAGAGGAACCGTTCGCCGTCGACCAGCCCGCACATCCGGTACGCGCCGGTGCTGTCCGGCGCGGCCAGCACGTTGCCGTCCCAGCAGTCGAAGTGCAGCAGCGCCGGGCGGCGTACCTCGTCGAGCAGGTCACCGTGCCGGGCGACCAGCGCACGGAACCGTTCCGGCGGGGCGGGCAGCGCGATGTCCCAGTCGGCGGCGTCGGCGAGCAGGTCCTCGATGATCGCCGTGAACGCCGCCCGCCAGGTCGTCCCGCCGCTGCGGCCCGCGTCGTAGCCGAACCGGTCGCCGGTGATCCGGTGCACGGCCGCCGTCGCCGCGCCCAGGTCGGCGCGGGCCGGTGCGTCGTCGACGTCCAGGTCGGGCAGGGCGCGTCCGGGCAGCAAACTGGTGACCAGCCACTCGCCGAGGCGCGGGTGCACCCCGTGGTGCAGCACGGTCGGTACCGGCACCGTCGGCGCGCCGGTGGCGACCAGCCGGAAGTAGCGGGCCTCGGCGGCGAGCAGTCCGGTCTCGTACCGCAGCAGCCGGGCGGTGGGCGGCGGGCCCACTTTGAGCACGACCTCGCGGTCGTCGTCGAGATGGGCCCGCCACACGGTGGCGAAGCCGCCGCCGGTCAGCGGCGCACAGTCGCGGACCTTCCGGTCGGGGCCGAACGAAGCCCGGACGTAGTAGGCCACGTCGTCGGCGGTGAGGACCTGCTGGGTGGGGCTGAGCGGCGGCACCGGACCAGGGTATGCGTCCGGTGCCGCCCACCGGTCAGCCGCCGGTCACCACTCCGGTCAGCACCACGTCCACGATCGGCCCGTCCTCGGGCTCGGCGAAGGTCAGCTCGATCCACTCGTCCGGCTCGGTCACCGAGTCGGCGATCGTCGGCACGATGACCTGACCGACGCCGGTCTCGGCCGGAATCACCAGGTACGGCGTCAGCCAGGTCTGCGACAGCGACCGTTCCGGCTGCACCGGCTCGAACGCGTTGTCGGTGAACCAGTCCGGGTCGACGTCCAGGGTGGACAACTCCGGTCCGGCACTGGGAGCCTGCGGCCAGGTCGACAGGAACAACCCCTGCTCGGTCGGCTCCGAGGCCGAGAGACGCCAGCTCAACAGCTCGCCCTCGGCGACGCGTGCCTCACGGGACTCGACGGTGAGTACCGGCACCGGGTCGTCGTTGCGGACGTCGAGTCCACCGACGTGGTCGCCGACCACCACGCCCCGGTCCGTCTTGACGGACAAGGTGTACTGCTCGGTGTAGTTCCACAGCGTGTCACCGAGCACCTCGACCGGCACCGGGATGCTGCGCTGGCCCGGCCGCACGGTGGCCGTCCAGGCGCGCGTTTCGAGGGTCACCGGGTCGAGCAGGTACAGCCGTACCGCGCCGCTGCCGCGTCCGGTCAACGACACCGGGATCTCGTGCGTCCGGGTGCCGGAGTCGCCCTCGGACACCTGGAGGGTGCCGACGTCGAGGCGGGGCAGGCGGGCCGGGCGTGGGTCGGGCGTGCCCGGCGCCCATCCCCACGCGTCGAGCAGCCAGGCTTGGCCGGTCGTGCTGCGCGGGGTGATCTCGATCGCGGCGAGGCGGGTGGGGGCGCCCTTCAGCGGCACCCGCACCTCCTGTGCCCAGTGCGAGGTCGTGTACCCGGTGCCGGGCAGGCCGTCGACCCGGACCTCGCCGAGCCGGGTGCGCCGTCCGTCGGTGCCGACGACGGAGACGTCCCACCGGTTGTCGGTGGTGTTCGGCGGGACGATGACGCGCAGCGCCAGGTCCCGGGCACCGGCGACGGAGACCGGCCGGGGTGGCGTCAGCCGGATCGGGGTGCCGGCGCGGGACCAGGTCAGCTCGGCCGCGTACCGGCCGTCCTCGGGAATGGTCCAGCGGAACGGCGCGAAGTGCGCGAACCGGGCGTTGCGGTCGTCCAGATCGAGGCAGGACCGCTCCGCGTCGTCGGTGACCTGGTCGCAGAGGCGGGCCCCGCCGGAGAGGGTGGTCGACGGGTCCGGCGTCAGGACCGGCGTGCGGTTGCCGCCGAGCGCGTGACTGAGCACCCGGGCCGGGTCGGCCGAGGGGGCGCGTCGGCCGCTGCCGTCGAGCAGTGGCCGGACCCGGTCGTCGCCGTCGACGAAGAGCCGTGCGGCGGCGGCCACGTAGGTCGCGCCGACGGTCTGCTGCTGCGCGGCGGTGAGCCGGGTCGGGGTGCCGGGATCACAGACGGGGTCCGGTCCGCCGTCGTCGGTGAAGAAGTCGTCCCACGACGGGGCCACCGCCTGTCCGGGCGTCCATTCCGTGTTGAAGTAGTTGTGATTGGCGCCGATGACGTAGAGCGCACTGTGCAGGGCGCGGCCGGAGCTGACGCCGCGTGTGCCGTCGACGAACATCTGGCCCTCAAGGTCGAGGACGTCACCGTCGCAGCCGGGCAGGATCGTCGCCGACGGGACGTCCGGCACCGGGTTGTGCCCGGCCATGGTCGGACCGATCAGCAGCAGACCGCGTACGGTCCAGCGGACCCGGCCCGAGTAGCCGTCGACGGCGGCCGGCGGCGGGGTGAGCGAGTCCATCGCGGCGCGGTTGACGCCCTCGCCGCCCCGGGAGTGACCCACCAGGAGCACCCGGGACAGGTCGGCGCGGGGTGCCGCGCGCACGATGTCCGGCGCCGTGGCGCGGCCGGCACCGGCCCAGTCGGCCCACTTGGCCAGGTGCAGCCGGATCAGGGAGGAGCGGGCCTGGGCACCGCCGTCCTCGAGGGCCCAGTCCTGGCCGTTGATCCCGTTGGCCGAGATGGAGACGGTCAGGTAGCCCTGCGAGGCGAGCAGCCGCTGCGCCTGGAGGTAGCCCCGGTGGCTCGGGATCGGTTCGGTGCCGTCCGGGCACGGCCACTGGAGGAACAGATCGTCGGCACCGCTCTGGTAGCAGGTCGTGTGGCGGCCGTGCAGGAACACCGCGAGCGGTCGGGCACCGGAGGCCCGCTGCGGCGCGACCACCACCGCGCGCATCTCGACCTTCTCCGGGAAGTCCGGCAGCGTGACGGCGGGCAGGTCGTACTCGCCGGTGACCTGACCGTGGGGTCCGGGGACGCCGGGATCGACGGCGGCGGCGGGCGGAAGCGCCGGCACGGCGGCGACCGGACCCGACCGGCGGGCGGCCGGCGGAGCCGCTCCGTCGAGCCGCCTACCGCCGGCCCGCACGCTGAGCTGGTCGGGTTCGACCGGCCCGGTCAGCGGCAGGCTGAACGTGCGTCCGTCCGGGTGCGGGCGGGCGGAGCCGAGCCGCCGGTCACCGGACCAGAACTCGACCGCAGCACCACCGACCGGCACCCGGGTGCTCGAACGCCAGGTCAGCTCGCCGCCGGCCATCGACCAGCCGGTGGCGGCCGGCCGGGGCGCGGGGCTGCCCGGAGGAGCCGCCACCGCCGGCCCGGTGGCACCGGCCACCATCGCCACGGCGAGCGCGGCGGAGATCAGGAGTCTACGCATGTCATTACGTCTATCTCAGCCGCGCAACCCGATCGCGGCGGCCCGGCGGTCAGTCCGGTGGCGGGGCGGAACTGTCCCGGCGGACCAGCTCGGCGGCGAGCGACTCCACCCGGGGGCGGTCCGCGCCCGGGTCCAGGGCCAGTGCCATCGCCCGCGCGCCCATCTCCACCAGCGGCAGCCGGATCGTGGTCAGCGTCGGGGTGACGTCCCGGGCCATCGGCATGTCGTCGAAGCCGACGACGGTGACCCGGTCGGGCACCGCCAGCCCGCGCGAGCGCAGCAGCGCCAGCGCGCCGATCGCCATCGAGTCGTTGAGCGCCGCGATCGCGGTCAGCTCCGGTTCCGCGTCGAGCAGGGCGGCGGTGGCGGCGGCACCGCCGTCGCGGTCGAACTCGGCGTACCGGATGCGGTGTTCCGGGAGGTCCCGCCCGTGCGCGGTGAGCCCCTCGCGGAGCCCGGTCAACCGGTCGGTGGTGGTGGTCAACACCTGGGGACCGGCCACCACGCCGATCCGTTCGTGGCCCAGCTGGCACAGCTCCTGCCCGAGTAGCCGGGCGCCGCTGCGGTTGTCGGGCATCACCGCGTCGCCGGAGTGTTCGTGCCGGCCGATCACCGCGACCCGCCCGCCGGTCGCCTCGTACGCGGCCAGCTTGCCGTTGAGCAGGCGGGTGAACTCCGCGTCGTGGTAGCCGGAGCCGGCCAGGATGATGGCGGCCACCTGGTGCCCGCGCAGCAGCTCGACGTACTCCAGCTCGCGCTCCGGGTCGCGGTAGCTGTTGCAGATCATCAGCAGCCGACCCTGGTCGGTGGCGACCCGTTGCAGGCCCCGGGTGATCTCGGAGAAGTACGGGTCGGAGACGTCGTGCACGATCACGCCGACGGCGCCCCGGTGTGAGCGGGCGAGTAGTTGGGCGTGGGCGTTCGGCACGTACTGCAACTCGGCGACGGCCTGGAGCACCCGCTCCCGCAACTCGTCGGTGACCGGCTTGCTGCTGCCGTTGATCACCCGAGAGGCGGTGGCGGGGGAGACGCCGGCCCGCCGGGCCACATCGGACAGAGTCGCCACGTACCGCCCCCTTGAGCTCACACCGCGCGCCTGGCGGCCAGCGTCACCGTACCGCAGTCGGGGTCTCCCGCTCGGGGGTCGGTTCCGGCAGCTCACGCCGCTGGTCGCGGCCCTGCTCAGGGTGCTGCGCCCGGTGCCGTGGCGGTGTCCGGCAGCGGTCGCCGGGTGGTGGGAGCCGGAAATATCGCTGCCGGGAGGGCGCTTGCCTCGGCGCGGCGGCCCGGCCTAGGCTACGCGGGAAAGCGCTTACCTGTGCGTGTGCGACGGAAGGACCCCCATGACCCGCAGGTCGATCGGCATCATCGTGAACGGCGTCACCGGCCGGATGGGATACCGGCAGCATCTGGTGCGCTCCCTGCTGGCCATCCGCGACGCCGGCGGCGTGCGGCTGCCCGACGGCACCACCCTCTGGCCGCACCTCGTGCTGGTCGGTCGCAGCGAGACCAAGCTGCGGGAGATCGCCGACCGGCACGGCCTGACCGACTGGACCACCGACCTGACCTCGGCGCTGGCCCGCGACGACGTCGAGATCTACTTCGACGCGCAGGTCACCCAACAGCGGGAGAAGGCGATCCGGCAGGCCATCGAAGCCGGCAAGCACATCTACACCGAGAAGCCCCTGGCCGAGGACACCGCCGCCGCCCTGGACCTGGCCCGGGCCGCCAACGCCGCCGGCATCCGCACCGGCGTGGTGCAGGACAAACTCTTTCTCCCCGGGCTGCGCAAGCTCAAGCGGCTCCTCGACGGCGGCTTCTTCGGCCAGGTGCTGTCGGTGCGCGGCGACTTCGGCTACTGGGTCTTCGAGGGCGACTGGCAACCCGCCCAGCGTCCCTCGTGGAACTACCGGGCCGAGGACGGCGGCGGCATCGTGGTCGACATGTTCCCGCACTGGCACTACGTGCTGGCGGAACTGTTCGGCGAGGTCCGCAGCGTCTCGGCCACCGTCGCCACGCACATCCCGCAGCGCGTCGACGAGCGGGGCCGCCCGTACACCGCCACCGCCGACGACGCCGCGTACGGCGTGTTCGAGCTGGCCGGCGGCGTGATCGCCCAGCTCAACTCCTCCTGGTGCGTCCGGGTACACCGCGACGAACTGGTCGAGTTCCAGGTCGACGGCACGCACGGCAGCGCCGTGGCCGGACTGCGTCGCTGCCGGGTGCAGCACCGCGCGGTCACCCCGAAGCCGGTGTGGAACCCGGACCTGCCGGCCACCGAGGACTTCCGGTCGCAGTGGACCGAGGTGCCGGACAACGAGGAGTTCGACAACGGCTTCAAGGTGCAGTGGGAGGCGTTCCTGCGGCACGTCGCGGTCGACGAGCCGTTCCCGTGGGACTTCCTGGCCGGTGCGCGCGGCGTGCAACTGGCCGAGCTGGGCCTGGTGTCGGCCCGCGAGGGGCGTCGCGTCGAGATCCCGGAGCTGTCGCTGTGAGCGCCGCCGAGGTGAACCTGCCTGGTGGCCGGCGACTGCGGCTGGCCGGCGGGGCCGGACACCCCCGCCCCGACGGCCCGCCGCGCAGCCGGATCGCGTACGCCGCCGCGCACGTGGTGGCCGACCCGCAGGCCGACAACACCCCGGGTACGCCGGCTGTCGTCGACTGGGAGAGCACCCTCGCCTTCCGGCACCACCTCTGGTCGTACGGCCTGGGTGTGGCCGAGGCGATGGACACCGCGCAGCGCGGCATGGGCCTGGACTACCCGGCCACCCGGGAACTGATCCGGCGCAGCGCGGCCGAGGCCCGGGCGGCCGGCGGCCGGATCGTCGCCGGTGCCGCCACCGACCAGTTGCCGGCCGGCCCGGTCACCCTCGCCGAGGTCACCGCCGCCTACCGCGAGCAGCTCGACGACGTGCAGGCCGCCGGGGCGGTGCCGGTGCTGATGTGCAGCCGCCACCTGGCCGCCGCCGCCCGGGGCCCCGAGGACTACCTGCGGGTGTACGACGACCTGCTGACCGCCGCCGACCGGCCGGTGGTGCTGCACTGGCTCGGCCCGATGTTCGACCCGGCGTTGACCGGCTACTGGGGCTCGACCGACCTGGACCTGGCCGCCGACACCGTGGTGGAGCTGCTCAAGACGCACGCCGCCCGGGTGGACGGGATCAAGGTGTCGCTGCTCGACGCCGGACGCGAGGTGGCGTTGCGCCGCCGACTGCCGGCCGGCGTACGCCTCTATACCGGCGACGACTTCCACTACCCGGAGCTGATCCGGGGCGACGCGGACGGCTACTCCGACGCGCTGCTGGGGGTCTTCGCGGCCATCGCACCGGCCGCGTCGGCCGCGTTCGCCGCCCTCGACCGGGGCGACCTGACCGCGTACGACGAGATCTTCGCGCCCACCGTGCCGCTGGCCCGGCACCTGTTCGCGGCCCCGACCTGGTATTACAAGACCGGCATCGTCTTCCTCGCCTGGTTGGCCGGCCATCAGGACCACTTCACCATGGTCGGCGGCCTCCAGTCCGGCCGGTCACCGGCGCACCTGGCCACCCTGCTCACCCTGGCCGACGCCGCCGGTCTGCTGCCCGACGCCGAGCTGGCCGCCGCCCGGGCCCGGGCCTTCTTCCAGGTGGCGGGGGTGGCCCAGTGACCACCGGTCGCCCGGAGCTGGCCCGCTTCTCGTTCAACCAGGCCACCGCCACGCACTGGGCGCTGCCCGACGTGGTGTCCGGGTGCGTCGACGCCGGGGTGCCCGGCATCGGGCTGTGGCGGGAGCCGGTCGCCGAGTACGGCCTGGACCGCGCCGCCAAGCTGGTCCGCGACGCCGGGTTGGCGGTCACCACGCTGTGCCGGGGCGGGTTCTTCACCGCCGACGACTGGTGGGACGAGAACCGGCGCGCCGTCGACGAGGCCGCCACCCTCGGTGCGCCGGTGCTGGTGCTGGTCTCCGGCGGCCTGCCCCCGGGCAGCAAGGACATCGACGGGGCGCGGGCCCGGGTGGCCGACGCCATCGCCGAGCTGGCCCCGTACGCCGACACCGCCGGGGTGACGCTCGCCATCGAGCCGCTGCACCCGATGTTCAGCGCCGACCGCTGCGTCATCTCCACCCTCGGCCAGGCCCTCGACATCGCCGAACGGTTCGACCCGAGCGTGGTCGGCGTGGTGGTCGACGCGTACCACGTGTGGTGGGACGACACCGTCCACGACCAGATCGCCCGCGCGGGGGAGTGGATCGCCTCGTTCCAGGTCTGCGACTGGATCACCCCGCTGCCCGAGGGCGTGCTGCTGGGGCGGGCACTGCCCGGCGACGGCTGCATCGAGCTGCGCCGGCTGCGCGAGGCGGTCGACGCGGCCGGCTACACCGGCCCGATCGAGGTGGAGGTCTTCAACGCGCAGGTGTGGGCACGGCCCGGCGCGGACGTCCTGGCCGCCGCGATCGACGGCTACCTGCGGGAAGTGGTCTGACGACCCGGACCGCCGCCGGAAATGCCGGTCACAGTGTTCCGGGGCCTTCGTGCCGATCGGGTAGCCAGCCGAGGAAACGCCGGTAGAGCACGCCGGGCGGTACGTCGGGAAGGTCTGCCGAGGCGTCCGCGAGTTGTGCACCGAGGTAGATGCTGAGGGTCATCCGCTCGCGGTCGTACCGTTGCAGCAGTCGGCGTCGTCGGTCCGGGCACGGCCAGTCCTGCCCGCAGCCGAGGCATTCCCAGCCCGGTCGGGCGGCGATGTGTGCGACCGGGCCCGGAGGCGTGGGCTGGACGGCATCGAGGCGGGCCAGGATCCGGCGCTGCCGAGGACCGGACGGGTCGCCGAGGTCGACGCCGCGAAGGTGGATCCACAGTCCGTCGCTGTGTCGCTCCCGCCGCCCGACCTCCAGGATCCGGAAGGTCAGACAGCCCAGGCCATAGCAGTAGTGCTGCTCGGCCACCTGCACCACGTCGCCTGTCCGGAACGGAACTCCACCGCTCACACCCATCGTCCACTCCTGTCCGGCAAGGGTGGGTGGGGCCGCCGGTCGCAGGGGCACGGCTGCGACCGGCGGCGGCTCGCCCGCCCAACACGGTCTGCCTCGGTAGCGACGACCTTACTGCCTTTTCAATAAGGCGACAAGGATTGATTGCCGGTGTGATCGACACGTTCTAGCCTTGGCGCGTGGTCGATTGCGGTAGGAGTGGGAGATGAGTGAAGCGGGCTGGCTGAGTGTCTCGATGCCGTATCTCCGACCACGCTCCGATCAGCCCGGCGATGCCTGGGCGGCCGACGCGGCGCAGCAGGGTGGCGTCGGCACGCAACGCCTGCTGCACGTCGGAGAGGTGGTGCCGGCTGCGGAGATCGCGGCGGCGCTCGGCGTGGAGGAAGGCACTCCGGCGATCGTCCGTCGTCGGCTCATGCTGCTTGATGATCAGCCCGTGGAGCTGACTGACTCCTACTATCCGGTGACCATCGCCCGCGACACCGCGCTCGCTGAACCACGCAAGATCCGGGGAGGCGCGATCCGCCTCCTCGCCGAGTTGGGCTATGTTCCCAAGCAAGCCACGGAAGACGTCTACACGCGGGAGCCCGAGGCTTCCGAACGGCAGGTACTCGACCTTACCGACGGAGAGTGGGTCCTCGGCCTGACGCGTGTGCTGAGCACTCACGAGGGTGTACCGATCGAGGTGAGCGTCATGGCGATGACGCCAGCGGGCCGACGCCTGCGATATCAGATGTCACTCGACTAGCGGATTGGGATGCGGCATATGAACGGCGGACGCGACGGGCGACCTCGCCACGAGCAGATCGCGGCCGACCTCCGCGCCCGCATCATGTCGGGTGATCTGCCTGCGGGCTCTCGCCTGCCGTCCATCCCGACGCTGGTCCAGCAGTTCGATGCCGCCACCGCGACGGTGCAACGTGCCCTTGCCGCGCTCAAGGCGGAAGGACTCCTGCACAGCGAGGTGGGCAAGGGAGTCTACGTCCGGCATCGGCAAGCACTCCCGATCGAGGCGATGGCCTACGTCGCGCCGTCGACCGGCGACTACAGCTATCACCTTCTCCGGGTCGCGGAGGTCGTGCCACCCGCCGACGTGGCGCGGGAACTGGAACTCGTCGCCGATGAACGCGCTGTGCTCCGGCACCGCATCCTGCGTCACCGCGGCGAGCCGGTCGAGCTGTCGTGGTCGTACTACCCGTCCTCGATCGCGGTGGGAACCGAACTGGCCGAGCGTCGAAAGATCGCCGGTGGAGCGCCGAGGGTGCTGGCGGAGATCGGCCATGCCCAGCAGCGTCTGAGCGACCGCGTCTCGGCCCGGATGCCCACCACCGAAGAGATCGAGACGCTGAACCTACCCGGTTACGTTCCGGTGCTTCGGCAGCTACGGGTGATCCGGTCGGCTGCGGGGCGTCCCGTGGAGGTGTCGGTTCTGGTGAAGGGCAGTCACCTGCACGAACTGCGGTACGAGCAGACCACTGTCGACAGCACGTCGTAGCGGGGCGCTGCGCCGAGCGCTAGCCCGTCGTGGTGCGGTTGGCGAGGGCGTCGACCAGGCGGCGGGTGGAACCGGCCAGGTTCCACCGCTCGGCCAGCTCGACCAGGCGCTCCGGGTCGGCCGGCGCGGCCGGCAGCTCGGTGGGCAGCGACGGCAGCGGCACGTCCAGGGCGACCCGGACCACCTTCGGCGCCACCGCCAGGTAGTCGCGGGCGGCGTCGAGCTTGGTGCGCAGGCCAGGCGCGAAACCGGAGGCCGGATCGTCCAGCGCGGCCAGGATGCCGGCGATGTCGCCGTACCGCTCGATCAGTCGGGCGGCGGTCTTCTCGCCGACGCCGGCCACGCCCGGCAGCCCGTCGCTGGGGTCGCCGCGCAGCGCGGCGAAGTCGGCGTAGCGGTCGGCGGCCACCCCGTAGCGGGACCGGACCGCCGTGTCGTCGCAGTCGTCCAGCTTGGCCACGCCCCGGCCGATGTAGAGCAGCCGCACCTCACGGGCGTCGTCGACGAGCTGGAACAGGTCGCGGTCGCCGGAGACCACCTCGACCGGGCCGGGTTGGGTGACCGAGAGGGTGCCCAGCACGTCGTCGGCCTCGTATCCGGTCGCGCCGACCACGGTGATGCCGAGCGCGTCGAGCACGTCCAGGATCATCGGCACCTGCGGGCTGAGGGTGTCCGGCACCACCTCGCCGCCCTCGGGGGCCACCCGGTGCGCCTTGTACGACGGCAGCAGCGCGACCCGCCAGTCCGGCCGCCAGTCGTGGTCCATCGCGCACACCATCCGCCCCGGCCGTCGGGTGCGGACCAGTTGGGCGAGCATGTCGAGGAAACCGCGCACAGCGTTGACCGGCTGTCCGTCGGCGGTCCGCGCGGCGGACTCGGGTATGCCGAAGTAGGCCCGGAAGTAGAGACTGGGCGAGTCCACGAGCATGATCGGGGTCTGCTGTGCCACGCCCGACAGCCTGGCACATCCCACCGACGTTCGCGGCGGACGGCACGTCGACGGCGCAATCCCGGAGGACGCGATGACCACGAGGACCCGACTCGCGCTGACCACGGTCAACCTGGACACGCCCGACCCGGCGGCGCTGTCCCGCTTCTACGCGCGACTGCTCGGTTGGACGGTGGAGGTCGAGGAGACCGACGACGTCATCCTGCGCGGGCCCGAGGGCGGGGTGGGCCTGTCCTTCCAGCGCGAGCGGGCGTACGTGCGGCCAACCTGGCCGGCCGAGGCGGACCGGCAGCAGATGATGATGCACCTGGAGATCGGGGTCGAGGACCTGGCCGCCGCCCTGGAGCACGCGCTGGCCTGCGGTGCCACGCTGGCCGAGTTCCAGCCGCAGGACGACGTGCGGGTCTGCCTGGACCCGGACGGCCACCCGTTCTGCCTCTGGCTGATGGACTGACCCGGTCGGAGGTCGACACGACCCGCACCGTCCGTGCCCGTCACCCGAACGAACGTTAAGCTGGGCGGGTGGGAGCCAGAAGCTGCCACGGCGTACGACAGCTCACCACCATCCCACGGAGCCCACCGCGCTATGACCGTCGACCGGATCCTGCCCACCGACGAGGCCCACGACCTGCTGGAGCTGGCCACCGAACTCGCCGACCGCGAGCTGGCCCCGAAGGCCGTCGAGTTCGAGCAGCGTGCCGAGTTCCCCCGCGAGCTGCTGCGCACCCTGGGCCGGGCCGGTCTGCTCGGTCTGCCCTACCCGGAGGAGTACGGCGGGGCCGCCCAGCCGTACGAGGTCTACCTCCAGGTGCTGGAGATCCTGGCGAGCCGCTGGTTGGCGGTCGCCGAGGCGGTCAGCGTGCACACGCTCTCCTGCCACCCGGTCGCCACGTTCGGCGACGACGCCCAGCGCAAGCTGCTGCCCGACATGATCGGCGGCGAACTGCTCGGCGCGTACTGCCTCTCCGAACCGCAGGGGGGCTCGGACGCCGCCGCGCTGACCACGAAGGCGGTCCGCGACGGCGACGCGTACGTGGTCACCGGCACCAAGGCGTGGATCACCCACGCCCAGGTGGCCGACTTCTACAACGTCTTCTGCCGCACCGGCGTACCCGGTCCCCGGGGCATCTCCTGTCTGCTGCTCGACCGGGCCACTCCCGGCATCCACCCGCAGGCCGCCGAACGCACCATGGGACTGCGGTCGTCACCGGTGGCGCAGCTCGTGTTCGACGACGCCCGGGTGCCGGCGGAGCGACTGATCGGCGGCGAGGGCGCCGGCTTCACCATCGCGATGTCCGCCCTGGACTCCGGCCGCCTCGGCATCGCCGCCTGCGCGGTGGGGCTGGCCCAGGCGGCGCTGGACTACGCGGTCGGTTACGCCCGGGAACGCCGCCAGTTCGGCCGCTCCATCATCGACTTCCAGGGCCTCGGCTTCACCCTCGCCGACCTGGCCACCCAGATCTCCGCAGCCCGGGCGTTGACGCTCGCCGCCGCCCGACTGCGCGACGCCGGTCGGCCGTACTCGATCGAGGCGGCCAAGGCGAAGCTGTTCGCCACCGACATGGCGATGCGGGTGACCACCGACGCGGTGCAGGTGCTCGGCGGCGCCGGATACGTGGCCGACCACCCGGTGGAGCGCTACATGCGGGAGGCCAAGGTGCTCCAGATCGTGGAAGGCACCAACCAGATTCAGCGCCTGGTGATCTCTCGCGCCCTGGCCAAGGACTGACCGAGCGCGACGCCCGGCGGGACAGTCGTCGCGCCGACGGGCCTTTCCCGGTAGGTTGCACGCCGTGGAGGAGATCGACCGGGCCATCGTCGCCGCGCTGACCACGGACGGCCGGCAGTCGTACACGGATCTCGCGGAGAAGGTGGGCCTGTCCGTCTCGGCGGTGCACCAGCGGGTACGCCGGCTGGAGCAGCGCGGTGTGGTCAAGGGCTACACGGCGCGGGTCTCGTTCGAGGCGCTCGACCTGCCGTTGACCGCGTTCGTGGCGATCCGGCCGTTCGACCCGTCGCAGCCGGACGACGCCCCGGTGCGGCTCGCCCACCTGCCCGAGATCGACTCGTGCTACTCGGTGGCGGGGGAGGACTTCTATCTGCTGCTGGTGCGGGTGGCCGGTCCGGTCGACCTGGAACGCGTACTCCAGGAGATCCGGACCGCGGCGAACGTCACCACCCGGACGACGGTGGTGCTCTCCACCCCGTACGAGGGGCGGCCGCCGAAGATCAGTGGCGAGCCGTCGAGTCGCCCTCGGCCGCGGGCGGCGGGGGAGGCGGCTGGTTCCACCGGAGGATGACCCGCCGGCCGTGCTCGTGACCGAGCACGCTCATGGTGGCGGTGTCCAGCCGGAGCAGCCCACCGGCCGACGGCGGCAGGCCGATCCACCGGGCGCCCAGCACGCGCAGCGAGTGCGCGTGCCCGACGATCGCGACGGAACCCCTCTCCAGCAGCGGATGCACCGTGGCGAGTAGCCGGTCCAGGCGTTCGCCCACCTCGCTCGGCGACTCCCCGCCGGGGCACCCGTCGGTCCACACGTTCCAACTGGACCGTTCGTCGTGGATCTCGGCGGTGGTCCGTCCCTCGTACTCGCCGTAGTTCCACTCGGCCAGGTCCTCGTCGGTGCTGGAAACGGTCAGCCCGGCCAGTTGCGCGGTGAGCAGCGCCCGGCGGCGCGGGCTGCTCAGCACCGCGACGAACCGCCGGCCGGCGAGCGCCGGACCGAGCGCGCGGGCCTGCCGCTCGCCGTCGGGGGTCAGTTCCAGATCCGTGTACGAGGTGTGCCGGCGACTCGCGCTCCAGGTGGTCTCGCCGTGCCGGACGAGCAGGATCTCGCTCATGTCCTCAGTCAACCAGGGTGTGCCGCATGGGTTAGGGTGGGGGCATGAATTGCCGCGCCTTCACGATGAAGCCCTGGTTCCGCCGCTGACGGCGGCAGGGTTGACCGGCTTCTTCTAGCTCCGCTCTGTGTCGCCGTCCTGGTGTTCCCGCCGGGCGGCCTGATCGCGCTGCCCGGTTCCACGACGAGCCGAAGAGCGCAGAGTGAACAATCTTGAACTGAACCCCACCCAGGACGCGACCCCCGGCCTGCCGGCCGGTGACCGGGCGCATGTCCGGGCCGAGGGCGTACGCGTGGTGCTGGGCGGACGGGTGGTGCTGTCCGACGTCAGCGTGACCGTCTCCGCTCGTTCGCGGCTGGCCGTGGTCGGCGAGAACGGCCGGGGCAAGACGACCCTGCTGCGGGTACTGACCGGGGAACTCACCCCGGACCAGGGCACGGTGGAACGAACGGGCACGATCGGCGTGGCCCGACAGGCGCTGGAGGCGCGCAGCGGCGAGACGGTCGGCACCCTGGTCGCCGCGGCGATCCGGGAGTCCCAGGAGGCGGTGCGGGCGCTGGACGAGGCGGCCGTGGCGCTGGCCGAGGGCCGCCCCGGCGCGGACACCGCGTACGCCGTCGCGCTGGACGCCGCCACCCGGCTGGACGCCTGGGACGCGGAACGGCGCGTGGACGTGGCGCTGGCCGGGCTGGACGCCTGCCCGGACCGGCAGCGCCCGCTGTCGACGCTGTCGGTCGGCCAGCGCTACCGGGTCCGTCTGGCCTGCCTGCTGGGGGCGCGGCACGACCTGCTCATGCTGGACGAGCCGACCAACCATCTCGACGCCGACAGCCTGGCCTTCCTCACCCTGCGCCTGCGTCAGCATGCGGGCGGCGTGGTGCTGGTCAGCCACGACCGGGCCCTGCTCGGTGACGTGGCCGAGGAGTTCCTCGACCTCGACCCCAGCGAGGACGGCCGCCCACGGGTCTTCGCCGGTGGGTACGCCGGCTGGCAGGAGGGCCGTCGGCGGGAACGGGAACGCTGGCTGCACGACTTCGAGGCCCAGCAGGCCGAACATCAGCGGCTGGCCGACGCGGTGAACGAGGCGCGGCAGCGGCTCAGCACCGGTTGGCGGCCGGAGAAGGGCCACGGCAAGCATCAGCGCCAGTCCCGCGCTCCCGGCGTGGTGCAGGCGTTGCGCCGCCGTCAGGAGGACCTCGACGCCCATCGGCTCACCGTGCCGGAGCCGCCGCTGCGTCTGCGCTGGCCCGAGCTGCGGACCCGGCCCGGGGTGCCGTTGCTGCGCTGCGACGACGTCACGGTGGCCGGGCGGCTGCACCAGCCGGTCACGCTCACCCTGGACGGTGGGGAGCGGCTGCTGGTGACCGGGCCGAACGGGGCCGGCAAGTCGACCCTGCTCGAGGTGCTCGCCGAGAACCTCGAACCGTCCACCGGCGCCGTCCGGCACCTGGGGCGGGCCTGCGTCGCGTACCTGGGGCAGGAGGTGCCGGCCTGGCCGTCGGGCGCGCTCGCCCGCGACCTGTACGACCAGCACGTGGGTCGGCTCCAGTCCGCAGGGCGGCTCCGCGAGGGCGACCGCCTGCCGTTGGGCGCGACGCACCTGCTGGATCGGGAGGCGCTGCGTACGCCGGTGGGCCGGATGTCGCAGGGGCAGCAGCGGCGGTTGAACCTGGCCCTGCGGCTGGCTGAGCTGCCCGACCTGCTGATCCTCGACGAGCCCACCAACCACCTCTCGGCGCTGCTGGTGGACGAGTTGACCGCCGCGCTGCGGGAGACCCCGGCGGCGGTCGTGGTCGCCACCCACGACCGCCAGATGCTCACCGACCTGGCGGACTGGCCGATCCTGTCGCTGCGAGCCGCCGAGGAGTCGCCCTGACGGACGCTCCCTGTCCGGCTGCTCGACGACCTGACCCGCCCATCCTTCGGGGAAGGGGCTTCGGGGTAGGGGCACTGTCGAGCTGATCGTACGAACGGATCAGGCGACCTGCCGCGTCGCTCGGCCTGGCGAGGGTGACCTCTCGACCGCCTTTGCTCTGCTTCAACCACCGCACTGCTTCTGGGCGCGGACCGTTGCGGTGGTTGAAGCAGAGCAGGAGGGTTTGCGCCTGGAGAACTTGTCCGTCCGCAGCCGCGTGAATGCCCAGCGCTCTCCAGCCGCACAGCCCACCAGCGCCCTTGGTCCACCAGCGCCCTTGGTCCACCAGCGCCCTTGGTCCACCAGCGCCCTTGGTCCACCAGCGCCCTTGGTCCACCAGCGC
>NZ_JBSFSO010000039.1:50658-67422 GCF_053589795.1 Micromonospora sp. NPDC003241
GCCCACCAGCGCCCTTGGTCCACCAGCGCCCTTGGTCCACCAGCGCCCTTGGTCCACCAGCGCCCTTGGTCCACCAGCGCCCTTGGTCCACCAGCGCCCTTGGTCCACCAGCGCTTCCTCGCCTTCGGCGATACCAGTGTTTCGGGCGCTGGTTGCCTGGCTGTCGGATCGGCTCAAGATCTTGGACAGTTCCCGTTTCGAGCTAACGGAAACTGTCCAAGGTTCACGTTCGAGAGGCGGTGATGGGATCCGTTGGGGGTGGTCGGTGGCGTCCGTGCCATTGGCGTGGAGGCGGCCGACGGGCGTGTCCAGGCGTTCGAGGGCATCTCGGTCCGCACTTCACATGCCGACAAGTCCCGGCCGCAAGACGCCGATACCGAGCAGACAGCACCACTCAGAATGGCTGGCGTACGGACGGAGGTCGGCAGACCGGGGGCCCGACGGAGTGGGCGTGTCGGGGGCCCGACGGAGATCGGGCTCGACTCGAGGTAGAGGGGGTGGGGAAGTGGGAACGCGGGCGCGGCAGGAGACGACGTCCCTGCTGGCCGGTGGGCACCGCCTGGTCAACTGCGCTACCAGTCGCCGCTGACCAGGGCAGGGACTTCTGATAGCAGGAACGGTTCAGCTCGACAGCGGCCATAAGGCAGCTCGACAGCCCGCTGAGGGCGGCGGCAGGTCGCGACGATCACTACACCTAGCTTCCTAGGACGCCCTAGCGGGTGTGCGCGGCACCACCGCTCCGAGAACAGTTTCAGATCATCGGAGGAGGGGACACGACCTCAGGAGCGGAGCGATTCGCTGCGCTCGACCGCCGAGGCAGGCAGGGAGGCGACATGAGCTTCACCGACAAGGCGAAGAACAAGGTCGAGGAACTGAGCGGCGCCGCCAAGGAGCGCGTCGGCGACATGACCGACAACGAGCGCATGCGTGCCGAGGGCGCCACCGAGCAGTCCGAGGCCCGCGCCCGTAAGGCCGGTGAGAACGTGAAGGACGCCGGCCGCAACGCCAAGGACGCCTTCACCAAGTGACCGCACGCAGAAGCGGGCCACCGGAGCATTCCGGTGGCCCGCTTCGCGGCGTGGCGTCAGTCGGTGGAGGAGGTACCGACCGGGCGACGCCGGGTCCGGTCAGTCGTCGCGGTGGATCCGCCACCACTGCCGGCCGGTCTCCGGCAGGGTGTCGATCGGGTCGTAGTACGCGTACCGCTTGTTGAGGGCCTCCAGGTCGGCGGACTCGATGGAGGTGCGGTAGTTCTTCGTCCAGTAAGAGATGCCGCGTTCGCGGTCGTACTCGGTGATCATGTGCACCCAGCGCTTGCCGACGAAGGGCACGTCGCAGACGATCCGGGGGGTGGCGTAGCCGGGCAGGTAGCCCATGATGTCGTGCTGGAGCTGCTGGGCGTGCCAGACCGGGACCCGCCAGTGCTCGGCGTTGGGGATCATGTCGCACATGTAGAAGTAGTACGGCAGGATGCCCGCCTCGCCCTGGAGGGCGAAGCAGAGGTCGAGCAGGTCGGTGGTGCTGGCGTTGACGCCGCGCATCAGCACGCCCTGGTTGCGCACGTCGCGTACGCCGACGTCGAGGGCGGTCTGGGTGGCCTTGGCGACCAGTGGGGTGAGCGACTGGGCGTGGTTGACGTGGGTGTGGATGGCCAGGTTGACGCCCCGTCGGGCGGCGGTGCGGGCGACCCGCTCCAGCCCCTCCACGACGTCGGGCTGCAACCAGTGCTGCGGCAGGCCCATGAGTGCCTTGGTGGCGAGCCGGATGTCGCGGATGGTCTCGATCTCCAGCAGGCGCATCAGGTACGACTCGAGGTTGCGCCACGGGACGTTGGCCACGTCGCCGCCGGAGACCACCACGTCGCGTACGCCGGGGTGGGCCTTGAGGTAGGTGATGTGGGCGTCGTACCGGTCGACGGGCTTGAGGGTGAGTTTGAGCTTGTCGACGGCGGGGGTGGAGTTGCCGACCAGGTCCATGCGCGTGCAGTGCCCGCAGTACTGGGGACAGGTGGAGAGCAGTTCGGCGAGGACCTTGGTGGGATAGCGGTGGGTGAGCCCCTCGGCGACCCACATGTCGTGTTCGTGCAGTGAGTCGCGGGTGGCGTACGGGTGGGAGGGCCAGTCGGTGCGGCGGTCCGAGGCGACGGGGATCATGTATCGCCGGATCGGGTCGGCCAGCAGCGTCTCGGTGGTGGGTGGGGCGTCCGGCACCATGGTGTTGATCATTTGGGGTGGTACGAGCATGGACATGGTGGCCAGGGCGCGTTGGTCGGCGTCGAGGTCGGCGTAGAAGTGCTCGTCGACGGTGTCGCCGAGCAGGGTGCGGAGCTGCTTGATGTTCTTGACGCAGTTGACGCGCTGCCACTGGGCGCTTTCCCACTGGTCGCGGGTGACGTGACGCCAGCCGGGGAAGCGGGTCCAGTCGGGTTCGACGAGGCGGTGGCGGCGGTATTCGTACGGTTGGCCGGTCAGTGCGGTGGTGGGGGCCGGCTCGGGTGTTGCCGGGGTGGTGTGCACCGGCGGTTGGGTCTGGGTCACGGCCCCTCCTGCGGGTGTGTCGGTGGTCGTCCGACCTGGGTGTCGGTCGATCCGGGTTCGTCAGCGGACCGAAGGTTACTGGAAAATATTCGGTACAGGAATTATTCTGCCGGAAGTTTTCCCGTCATGCGAGTTGATGTCGGGGCTTCGGGCGGTCGGACAGGGAGGTTGGCGTGACGTCACCAGTAGGTCTGCACCGGGTCGTGGAACCGGCGGGGGTGCTGCCGCAGGCGGCCTGGCGGTTGGACGCGCGGCCGGAGATCGGCCCGAACGAGGTGCGGATCTCGGTCGAGCGGCTGAACCTGGACGCGGCGAGTTTCCGCCAGCTGCGGGACAAGCACGGTGGTGACGGGGACGCGGTACGCGCCGAGGTGCTGGACATCATCGCGACGCGGGGCAAGATGCAGAACCCGGTGACCGGGTCGGGCGGGATGTTGATCGGCACGGTGGCGGAGGCGGGTCGGCGTTCGCCGTTGGGGTTCAAGGCCGGTGAGCGGGTGGCGACGCTGGTGTCGTTGACGCTGACGCCGCTGGTGATCACCGACGGGTTGGCGCGGTGGGACGGGCTCAGCGAGCAGGTGCCGTGCGAGGGGTGGGCGATCCTGTTCGCCCGGTCGATCGCGGCGGTGCTGCCGGAGGACCTGGATCCGCAGTTGTCGTTGGCGGTGCTGGACGTGTGTGGGGCGCCGGCGTTGACCGAGCGGGTGGTGCGGCGGTACGTGGCGGAGCGGCCGGCGGGCTTCGGGCCGGTCGCGGTGGCGGTGGTCGGTGGTGCGGGCAAGAGCGGTTCGTTGTCGTTGGCGGCGGCGCGGCGGGCGGGTGCGGGTCGTACGGTCGGGGTGGTGCCGGTGGTCGCGGAGCGCGACGCGTTGGTCGCGGCGGGCCTGGCCGACGAGGTCGTGGTGGCCGACGCGCGGGATCCGGTGGGGTTGTCGGTGGCGGTGACGTCGGCGTTGGGGGTGCCGGCGGACGTGACGGTGGTCTGCGTGGACGTGCCGGGGTGTGAGCACGGTGCGGTGTTGGCGACTGCGGACGGCGGCACGGTGGTGTTCTTCTCGATGGCGACGAGTTTCGCGGCGGCGGCGTTGGGTGCGGAGGGTCTGGCGGCGGACGTGACGATGCTGGTGGGTAACGGGTACGTGCCGGGGCACGCGGAGTTGGCGTTGGGGCTGCTGCGTGACGTGCCGGGGGTGCGTGGGCTCTTCGAGGCCCGGCTGGCGGCAGACTGAGGCCATGACGAAGAACCCCTCGACGTTGTATCGGGCCGGCGTGTTGCACTGCCCGGCGGATCCGTCCGCGACGGCCCTGTTGGTGCGGGACGGGCGGATCGTCTGGTTGGGGGCCGGGGCGGACGCGCCGGCCGCGGACCGGGTGGTGGATCTGGGCGGGGCGTTGGTGACGCCGGCGTTCGTGGACGCGCACGTGCATGTGAGTGACACCGGGTTGGCGTTGTCGGGGCTGGATCTGTCCGGGGTGCGTTCGGCGGCGGAGTTGCTGGCGGCGGTGGCGGCGTTCGCGGCGGGGTTGCCGGTGGACGCGGTGGTGTTGGGGCACGGGTGGGACGAGTCGACGTGGTCGGTGCCGGTGCCGCCGGGGGCGGCGGAGGTGGATCGGGCGGCCGGTGGGCGGCGGGTGTACCTGTCGCAGGCGTCGATCCATTCGGCGCTGGTGTCGTCGGCGTTGTTGGCGGCGTGTCCGGAGGCGGTGGCGGCGCCGGGGTTCGACGCGTCGGGGTGGTTGCGGCGGGACGCGCATCACGTCGTGCGGGCGGTGGCGCGGGCGTCGGTGTCGCGGGCGCAGCGGGTGGCGGCGCAGCGGGTGGCGTTGCGGCATGCGGCGTCGTTGGGGATCGCGGCGGTGCACGAGTGCGGTGGGCCGGAGATCTCGGACGAGGAGGACTTCACGGGCCTGTTGTCGCTGTCGGGTGCGGGGGTGCCGGAGGTGTACGGGTACTGGGGTGAGTTGGGTGGTGCGGCGCGGGCGCGGGAGTTGGGTGCGGTGGGCGCGGGTGGGGATCTGTTCGCGGACGGGGCGTTGGGGTCGCGGACGGCGCACGTGTCGGCGGCGTACGTGGACGGGCAGGGGTGTGGTCACGGGTATCTGACGGCGGAGCAGGTTCGTGATCATTTGTTGGACTGTGCGGCGCACGGGATGCAGGGCGGGTTCCACGCGATCGGGGATGCGGCGATCTCGACGGTGTTGGCGGGGTTCGCGGGGGCGGCGGAGAAGTTGGGGACGGAGCGGGTGCGTGCGGCGCGGCATCGGATCGAGCACGCGGAGATCGTGGATCGGCGGTTGATCGCCGGGTTCGTGGAGTTCGGGGTGGTGGCGTCGATGCAGCCGGCGTTCGACCGGTTGTGGGGTGGCGCGGGTCGGATGTACGAGGCGCGGTTGGGGTTGGCGCGGTCGTTGGCGTCGAATCCGATGGGGGCGATGCACGGGGTGGGGGTGGCGTTGGCGTTCGGGTCGGATTCGCCGGTGACGCCGTTGGATCCGTGGGGGTCGGTGCGGGCGGCGGTGGCGCATCACAACCCGGTGCAGCGGATGAGTGTGCGGGCGGCGTTCGCGGCGCATACGCGGGGTGGTTGGCGGGCGGTGCATCGGGACAGTGAGGGGGTGTTGGCGTTGGGGGCGCCGGCGACGTTCGCGGTGTGGTCGTCGCCGGCGGGGGTGGCGCGGGGGTTGCCGGTGTTGGAGGCCGAGGATCCGCAGGTGCGGGGGGTGCAGGATCCGACGCCGTTGCCGGTGTGCCGGGCGACGGTGTTGCGCGGTGAGGTGATTTACGAGGAAGGGTCGTCGTGACGCAGGTGAGTGGTTTCTCGGGCGGGAAGCTGGATCTGGATCCGGTGGTGGTGGCGCGGGCGCGGGAGTTGGCGCGGCGGGTCGGGCAGCCGGTGGTGGAGTTGGCGCGGGGGCACACCACGGTGTCGGTGGAGCGTGCGGTGTTGCGGTTGGCCGGGGTGGCGGGTGCCGATCCGGACGGTATTCCGTGGGTGAACCGGTTGGTGGACGCGGTGGTGGCGGATGTGGGGTTGGGGCACGGGGTGGCGGTGCCGGTGTTCGAGGCGTTGGCGCGGGAGCAGGTCTCGGATGTGACGTTGCTGGCGCAGAAGGCGGCGGCGGGTGCGGTGCGGTTCGTGGTGCCGTCGGGGAGGTCGGCGTCGGTGGCGCGGCGGTCGGCGCGGCGGGCGGTGGCGGCGGGGGTGCGGCGGATCGATCGGCGGCGGGCGGAGCGGGATCGGTTGGTGCGGCGGTTCGGGGATCCGGTGCGGCGGCCGTGGGTGTATCTGATCGTGGCGACGGGGGACATCTATGAGGACATTCCGCAGGCTCAGGCGGCGGCGCGGGCGGGTGCGGATGTGATCGCGGTGATCCGGTCGACGGGTCAGTCGTTGTTGGACTACGTGCCGGAGGGAGCGACCCGGGAGGGGTTCGCGGGGACGTACGCGACGCAGGAGAACTTCCGGTTGATGCGGGCGGCGTTGGACGAGTCGTCGCGGGAGTTGGGCCGGTATGTGCGGTTGACGAATTACGCGTCGGGGTTGTGCATGCCGGAGATGGCGACGCTTGCGGGTCTGGAGCGTCTGGACATGATGCTCAACGATTCGATGTACGGGATTCTGTTCCGGGACATCAATCCGATCCGGACGTTCGTGGACCAGCGGTTCTCGCGGCAGGTGCACGCGCGGGCGGGGATCATCATCAACACCGGTGAGGACAACTACCTGACCACGGCGGATGCGGTGGACGAGGCGCACACGGTGACGGTGTCGCAGTTGCTGAACGAGTACTTCGCGCACGAGGCGGGGTTGGCGGACTGGCAGTTGGGGCTGGGGCACGCGTTCGAGATCAATCCGGAGGTGCCGGAGTCGTTCCGGTTGGAGTTGGCGCACGCGTTGTTGGCGCGGGAGTTGTTCCCGGATGCGCCGTTGAAGTGGATGCCGCCGACGAAGCACATGACCGGTGACGTGTTCCGGGGCAATCTGCTGGACGGGTTCTTCAATCTGGTGGGTGCCATGACGGGGCAGGGGATCCTGCTGGTGGGGATGATGACGGAGGCGGTGGTGACGCCGTGGTTGTCGGACCGGGACATCGCCCTGCAGAACGTGCGGTACGTGTTGGGTGCCGCCGGTGGGTTGCACGAGGACTTCGTGCCGGCGCCGGGTGGGTTCATCCAGCAGCGGGCGCACCACGTGCTGGGTGAGGCGGTGGAGTTGTTGGAGCGCATCGGTGAGCGGTCGTTGTTGACGGCGATCGCCGAGGGCACGTTCGGGATCATGAAGCGGCCGGCGGATCGGGGCAAGGGGCTCGACGGGGTGGCGGCGCACGAGGCCGACTACTACAACCCGGCGACGGAGATCCTGGAGGCGGTGGCGTGAGCGCGGCGCAGGGTCCGGTGGTGCGGCCGTACGGGGACACCACGGGTGACGGCATGGTGCAGGTGTCGTTCACGTTGCCGGTGCCGCACGACAAGCGGGCCGAGGGTGCGGCGATCCAGTTGGCGAACCGGATGGGGATGGATCCGGCGTTGTTGGTGCACGCGAAGCAGATGGGTGACGGGTTCACGTTCTTCGTGGTGTACGGGCGGGTGAACCATCTGGTGGACCTGTCGGCGGTGCAGGTGGTGGAGCGGGACTTTCCGCTGCTGTCGGCCAAGGAGGTCAACGCGGTGGTGAAGCGGCGGTTGCGGCGGAAGTTGTCGGTGGTGGGGGCGTGTATCGGCACGGACGCGCACACGGTGGGCATCGACGCGATCCTGAACGTGAAGGGGATCGCGGGGGAGAAGGGCCTGGAGTATTACCGGGAGTTGTCGGTGACGAACCTGGGTGCGCAGGTGAGTGTGCCGGAGTTGGTGGAGGCGGCGCGGGCGGCGCGGGCGGATGCGGTGTTGGTGTCGCAGGTGGTGACGCAGCGGGACGCGCATCTGCACAACACGCGGGAGATGTCGGCGGCGTTCCGGGAGGCGATGCCGGCGGGGCGGCGGCCGTTGCTGATCGTGGGTGGGCCGCGGTTCGACGAGTCGCAGGCCGCCGAGTTGGGGGTGGATCGGATCTTCGGTCGGGGCACCACGCCGGGTGAGGTGGCGTCGTTTCTGGTGCACGCGTTGGTGACGGGTCGGAAGGTGGGGGCGGCATGACGGATCCTCGGGTGGGGTTGACGGTGACGCATCGGCGGTATGTGCCGTACGCGCACGCGCATTACGCGGGGAACCTGGTCGACGGGGCGTACGCGTTGGGGTTGTTCGGTGACGTGGCCACGGAGGTGTGTATCCGCACGGACGGGGACGAGGGGTTGTTCGCGTCGTACTCGGATGTGCAGTTCCGGGCGCCGATGAAGGCCGGTGACGTGCTGGAGGTGGTGGCGACGGTGACCCGGATGGGTACCCGTAGCCGGACGTTGGAGTTCGAGGCGCGGGTGGTGTGTCGGGGGCGGCCGGATCGGGGCGAGTCGGCGGCGGAGGTGTTGGAGGTGCCGGTGGTGGCGGTGTCGGCGACCGGCACGGTGGTCGTGCCCGCGCCGGTATGAGTGTCGCGGTCTGCGCCGACGTCGGGTCGACGTTCACGAAGGTGGCGGTGGTCGACCTGGCCGGCGGCGGGTTGGTCGCGGCGGCGGCGGTGCCGACGACGGTGGGGACGGACGTGGTGCACGGCCTGGACGCGGCGGTGGCGGCGGCCGGGGTGGGTGCGCGGGAGGTGCCGTGGTTCGTGTGTTCGTCGGCCGGTGGTGGGCTGCGGTTGGCGGTGGTGGGGTACGAGCCGTTGGTGACCGCGCAGGCGGGCCGACGGGTGGGGTTGTCGGCGGGGGCCGATGTGGTGCACGTGGCCGCCGGCCGGTTGGGGCGGGCGGAGCTGGCCGGGTTGCGGGCGGCGCGGCCGGACGTGGTGTTGCTGGTGGGTGGCACCGACGGTGGGGACGCCGAGACGTTGACCCACAACGCGACGCGGTTGGCGCGGGCGCGGTGGCGGGTGCCGGTGGTGTTGGCGGGCAACGTCGATGTGCGTGAGGAGTTGGCGGCGGTGTTGGCCGGTGCGGGGGTGCCGGTGACGGTGGCCGACAACGTGTTGCCGCGGATCGGGGTGTTGTCGCCGGTGTCGGCGCGGTCGGCGATCCGGCAGGTGTTCCTGCGGCACGTGATCGGCGGTAAGCGGTTGTCGCGGGGGTCGCGGTTCGCGCGGCTGGTGCGGGCGGCGACGCCGGATGCGGTGCTGACCGGGGTGGAGGTGTTGGCGGAGGCGGCCGGTGGTGATCTGGTGGTGGTGGACGTGGGGGGTGCCACCACGGACGTGTACTCGGTGTTGACTCCGGACGAGCGGGCCGACGGCCCGGGTCGGGAGGTGGCCGGGGCGTTGTGGCGGGCGCGGACGGTGGAGGGGGATCTGGGGATGCGGTGGAGCGCGCCGGGGGTGGTGCGGGCCGCCGTGGAGGAGCGGCTGGTGGCCGACGGTGAGCGGGACGCGTTGGTGGCTGCGGCGGCGGTGCGGGCCGCCGATCCGGGTTTCCTGCCGGTGGACGCGGCGGGGCGGGTGTGGGACGGCCGGTTGGCGGCGTTGGCGGCGACGGTGGCGGTGCGGCGGCATGCCCGGGGTGTGGGGACCGGTGAGCGGGCCGGTCGGGATCTGCGGGACGTGCGGCTGCTGGTGGGTTCGGGTGGGGTGTTGCGGCATGCCCGCGACGGTGAGGTGACGCCGGTGTGGCGGGCGGTGTTGGGTGATCACGCGGGTGGGTGGGCGGTGCCGAGGGCGGCGCGGGCGGTGGTGGACTCGGACTACGTGTTGGCGGCGGCGGGGTTGTTGGCGGCGGAGCATCCGGGTGCGGCGCGGGCCCTGGTGGGGCCGCTGACCTCGGCGTGACCGGTGTCGGGTCGGTTTCGGACGGTGACGGTGAGCGCGACACGCCGTGCCGGTGCGGCGACTCGTCGGGGGTGGGTTGACAAGGCCGGGGGTGAGCCACGTACCGTCTTTGAGTCCTACCACGGGAAGCGGCTGTTGTTCGCTTCGTCCCTTCGTCCGCTGGCCGAGCGACGGTTGTCGCGGCGGCCAGGTCCAGCGGGCGGGGGTCGGCGGGGCGGCGCGAACCGGCCGCGGTTACCGGTGTACGGGCAGGGTGGGGTGCACGGCCAGTAGACAACGGCCCGACGGGGACAGCCAGTCACCGTCCGGTCGGTCCGAAGGTCGGGGTGCCTCATTCCCGCCGCACCGGCTGGGAAGGGCCTGGGAGCATCGGGGCGCGGCGTATGCCGCGCCCCGATTTCGTGTGCTCAGTCGGCGGCGGGTCGGGCCCGCACGTGCAGCCGTTCGCCCTGTGGGCCATAGAGGTTGAGGACTTCGGCGGGGGTCGGGTCGGGGTTGGCGACGGAGTGCGGCACCCGGGTGTCGAACTCGGCGACCTCGCCGGGGTGCAGGATCAGGTCGTTGTCGCCCAGGCGCAGCCGGATGCGGCCGGAGAGCACGTACAGCCATTCGTAGCCCTCGTGGGAGGCCGGTTGCGGGTCGGTGGGGGTGTGGGGCGGCAGGATCTGCTTGAACGCCTGGACGCCGCCGGGGCGGCGGGTCAGCGGCAGGAACGTCATGCCGTGGCGGACGATCGGCTGGGGGCGGACGCGGGGGTCGCCGACGGCGGGTGCGCCGACGAGTTCGTCCAGGGGCACCTGGTGGGCGCGGGCCAGCGGCAGGAGCAGTTCCAGGGTGGGGCGGCGGTGGCCGGATTCGAGTCGGGACAGGGTGCTGACGGAGATGCCGGTGGTGTCGGCGAGTTCGCTCAGGGTGGTGCCGCGTCGTTTGCGCAGGGCCCGGAGCCGGGGGCCGACCTCCGCGAGCACCGTCGCCTCGTCGTTTGCCATAACAGCAACATTACTTGTCGTTTCGGCGGGCGGGGTGCAGCGTGGGTGCCGCAGAAGGTCACGAGGGGGTACGCATGGACGACGGATACGACGTGGTGGTGGTCGGCGGCGGCGCGGCCGGACTGGCCGGGGCGCTGGCCCTGGCGCGGGCGCGCCGCACGGTGCTGGTGGTGGACGCCGGAGCGCCCCGCAACGCCCCCGCCGACCGGGTGCACAACTATCTGGGCCGGGAGGGTACGCCGCCGGCGGAGTTGACGGCGACCGGCCGTGCCGAGGTCACCGGGCACGGCGGGCACGTCGTGGACGGGCGGGTCGAGGCGGTGACCCGCGACGGGGACGACTTCGTGGTGGCCGTCGACGGCGACCGGCGGGTCCGGGCGCGGCGGCTGCTGGTCACCACCGGCCTGGTCGACGAGTTGCCGCCGGTGCCGGGGTTGGCGCAGCGGTGGGGTCGCGACGTGCTGCACTGCCCGTACTGCCACGGGTGGGAGGTGCGGGACCGGCGCATCGGGGTGCTGGCGACCGGGCCGCTGGCGGTGCACCAGGCGCTGCTGTGGCGGCAGTGGAGCCCGCACGTGCTGGTGCTGGCGCACGAGGGGCCGACGCCGGACGCCGAGCAGGCCGAGCGGTTGGCCGCCCGCGACGTCGGTGTGGTGCCGGGTGAGGTGACGGGCGTGACGGTGGCCGAGGACCGGCTCACCGGCGTACGGCTGGCCTCCGGGGAGGTCGTGGCGCTGGACGCGCTGGTGGTGGCGACGGGGATGACCGCCCGGTCGGCGCTGCTGGAGTCACTCGGGCTGCTCCCGGAGGACGTGGAGATGTCCGGGCACGTGATCGGCCGCCGCATCGCGGCCGACGCGACCGGCGCCACCGCCGTGCCGGGGGTGTGGGTCGCCGGCAACGTCACCGACGTGTCCGCGCAGGTGATCCGGGCCGCCGGGGCGGGCCTGACGGCCGGGGCGGCGATCAACGCCGACCTGGTCGAGGAGGACACCCGGCGCGCGGTGGACGCACGTCGCCGGCAGCGGGAGGAGATGTTCACCGAGGCGGCCTGGGAGGAGCGGTACCGGTCCCGGACGTCGATGTGGAGCGGCCGACCCAACCCGCAGCTCGTCGCCGAGGTGGCGGGCACCACGCCGGGCCGGGCGTTGGACGTGGGCAGCGGCGAGGGCGCCGACGCGGTGTGGCTGGCCGAGCAGGGCTGGCAGGTCACCGGCGTGGACATCTCCGCCACCGCCCTCGAGCGGGCCGCCGGGCACGCCCGCGACGCCGGTGCGCAGGTGGCCGCGCGCATCGAGTTCACGCACGCGGACCTGCAACGCTGGTCGCCGCCGCCGGGCGCGTACGACCTGGTGTCGGCGCAGTTCATGCAGCTTCCGCCGGAAGCGCGGCGGGAGATGTTCGCGCGGCTGGCCGAGGCGGTGGCCCCGGGCGGGCGGCTGCTGATCGTCGGACACGATCCGGGTGACACGCACGTCGGTGGTCACCGCGCCCGCTACCCGGAGATGATGTTCACCGCCGAGCAGGTCGCCGCGGACCTGGACCCGCAGCGGTTCGAGGTGCTGGTCACGCAGCGCCGCCCCCGGTCGGCGGTGCACGACGGCCGGGACGTGGTCATCCACGACGCGGTGCTGGTGGCCCGCCGCCGCTGAGGCACCCCGCAGGGGCGGGAGCAGGGCGCGCGGTCACCGGCGGCGACGAGGCCGGTGACCGCGTCGGCGTCGGGGGCCGCCGGGCGGGTAGCCTTCGGCGCGTGACCCCGCCTGAGGCCCCCGTGACGACTGCGGACCGCGCCGACACCGTCCGGCCCACCACCTGCCGGCCCGACGGTACGCCCCGTCCGCTGCCTCTGCCGGTGGCGGTGGTGATGGCGGTGGCCGCCGGGTTGGCGCTGCTGGTGGCGTTCCCGCCGTACGGGTGGTGGCCGCTGGCGCCGGTCGGAGTGGCGCTGCTGGCCGCCGCGACGCACCGGCGGCGACTGCGGGCCGGCGCGGGTCTGGGTTTCCTGACCGGGCTGGCGCTGTTCGCGCCGCTGCTGTCCTGGACGAATTTGCACACCGGCTACCTGCCGTGGGTGCTGCTGTCGCTGTTGCAGGCCGGCTACCTGGCGCTGCTGGGCCTGGGCACCGCGTGGGTGTCGCCGCTGGCCGACCGGTACCCGGCGGTGTGGCCGGCGCTGACCGGTGTGCTGTGGGTGGGGCAGGAGGCTTTGCGGGACCGCACCCCGTTCGGGGGGTTCCCGTGGGGGCGGCTGGCGTTCGGCCAGGACGGCTCCCCGCTGCTGGGGTTGGCCGCCGTCGGCGGTGCCCCGCTGGTGACGTTCGCCGTCGCCACGGCCGGTGGGCTGCTGGTGGCCGGCGTGTGGTGGACGGTGCGGGCCCGGCGTGACGCCACCGGCACCGGTCGGTGGCGGCCGGCCGCCGGATGCGCGGCGGCGCTGGTGCTGCTGTTCGGTGGGGGGCTGCTGGTGCCGGTGAGCACCGTGGCCACCGGTGACACGGTGACCGTGGCGATCGTGCAGGGCAACGTGCCGCGTCTCGGGTTGGACTTCAACGCCCAACGGCAGGCGGTGCTGAACAACCACGTGAACGCCACCATCGCCCTCGCCGGTGAGGTGGCCGCCGGCACCCGGGCCCGACCGGACCTGGTGGTGTGGCCGGAGAACTCCAGCGACATCGACCCGCTGCGCAACCAGTCGGCCAACATCCGCATCTCCGAGGCCGCCGACGCGATCGGCGTACCGATCCTGGTCGGTGCGGTGCTGACCGGCCCCGAGCAGGGGCAGGTGCGCAACGCGGGGCTGCTGTGGCGTCCGGGCAGCGGCCCCGACCTGGAGCAGCTCTACATCAAGCGGCATCCGGTGCCGTTCGCCGAGTACGTGCCGCTGCGCCGGATCGCCCGGATGGTCAGCGACCAGGTCGACCGGGTCCGCGCCGACTTCGTGGCCGGCACCGCACCGGGGGTGGTGCGCACCCCGGCGGCGGTGCTCGGCGACGTGATCTGCTTCGAGGTGGCCTACGACGGGCTGGTGCGCGACACCGTGATCGGTGGGGCGCAACTGCTGGTCGTACAGACCAACAACGCCACCTTCGACGAGGCCGAGGCCCGTCAGCAGTTGGCGATGGTCCGGTTGCGGGCGATCGAGCACGGTCGGCCCGCGTTGATGGCCTCCACGGTCGGAGTGTCCGGGTTCGTCTCCCCGGACGGGCGGGTAAGCGACGCCACCGGGTTCAACACCCAGGCGGTCGTGGTGCGTGAGCTGCGGCTGACCGAGGGGCGCACCCTCGCCACCCGGGTCGGGGTGCTGCCCGAGGTGGTGCTGGCCGGGCTGTCCGTGGCCGCGTTGGTCGGGGCGGCCCTGGTGCGGCGACGGTGGGGCGGCGCAGCCGGATGACCGGCGGCTGCCCGGAGAGGGGCAGCGGTGATGCGCAGGACCGACATCCGCCCGGCGGCGACCGGGGTGCCCGGCGTGGGTCGGGTGCTGGTGGTGATCCCGACCTACAACGAGGCTGACAACGTCGGCGCGATCGTGCGGCGGGTCCGTGGCGCCGCACCGCAGGTGGAGATCCTCGTCGCCGACGACAACAGCCCCGACGGCACCGGCCGCATCGCCGACGGTCTGGCCCGCGGCGACGCGCACGTGCACGTGCTGCACCGGGAGGGCAAGCAGGGCCTCGGCGCGGCGTACCTGGCCGGTTTCGCGTGGGCGCGCCAGCGCGGCTACGACGCGGTGGTGGAGATGGACGCCGACGGCTCGCACGCCCCGGAGGACCTGCCGGCGCTGCTGGCCGCCGCCCGCCACGCCGACGTGGTGATCGGGTCGCGGTGGACCCGGGGCGCCCGGGTGCTGAACTGGCCGCTGCGGCGGCTGCTGCTGTCGCGGTGCGGCAACCTGTACGCGCGGCTGGCGCTGGGCATGCCGGTGGCCGACGCCACCGGCGGCTACCGGGTGTACCGGGCGGGTGTGCTCGACGCGGTGGACCTGGAGTCGGTGTGTTCCCAGGGGTACTCGTTCCAGGTGGAGCTATCCCGGTTGGCGCACCGCGCCGGGGCGCGCATCGTCGAGGTGCCGATCACCTTCGCCGAGCGGGAACGCGGCGACAGCAAGATGAGTCCGCTGATCGTGGCCGAGGCGCTGTGGCGCATCACCGGCTGGGCGGTACGCGACCGGCGTAGCGCGGTGCGGCAGGGTTGGCAGGCGGCGACGGTGGGGCGGGCCCGCTGGCCATGAGCCGGAGCGTGTCATGCTTGACGGACGGGACGGCTGCGCCCCGCCGGGCGCGCCGTCCGATGACGAGCGCCGTGAGGCGGATGGGGTGAGATGCGCCGGACAGTGAAGTTCGTACCGTTGGCCCTGCTGCTGTCCCTGGCAGTGGAACTGGCCGTGTTCGTGGTGGTGGGCCGGGCGATCGGCTTCGGCGCGGCGACGCTGCTGGTGTTCGCGGCCTCGCTGCTGGGACTGGTCCTGCTACGTCGCGAGGGGATCCGGGCCTGGCGGGGCTTCCGGGACGCGGCGCAGTCCGGCCGGCCGCCCGGCGGTCAGGTCACCGACGGGCTGATCGGGTTGCTCGGCGCGTTGCTGCTGGCCACCCCGGGGCTGGTCAGCGGGGTGGTGGGGTTGGTGCTGCTGGTGCCGCCGGTGCGCCGGCTGGCCCGTGGCGGCATCCAGCGTTCGGCCGAGCGGCGGGTGTCGTCGATGACCGCCGGTGACCTGTTCGGGCCGCGCCGGGTGCACGTGTACCGGGGTGCGCCGCAGCAGCCGGCCGGCGAGCAGCCCGCCCCCGCGCCGCAGACGCCGCCGCAGCAGCAGCCGGTGACACCGGTGGTCGACGACGGCCGCGCCATCGAAGGTGAGATCGTCGAGCCGCGCTGAGCGCGACCCATCGCACGCACGACGGCGCCCCGGGAGATGATCTCCCGGGGCGCCGGTGGTGACTGCTCAGGCGCGACCGCGGCGGGTGCGGACCTCCTGGAGCCGCTCGGCGAGGATGTCCTCCAGCTCGGCGATCGAGCGCCGCTCCAACAGCATGTCCCAGTGCGTACGCGGCGGCTTGGCCTTCTTCTGCTCCGGCTCGTTGCCGTCGACCAGCCGGGCCACGCTGCCGTCGAACTTGCACTCCCAGGTGGTGGGCACCTCGGCGTCGACGGCGAACGGCACCTCGAACTGGTGACCCTTGGCGCACAGGTACTCGCGGGTCTGCCGCGGCGCGAGCTCCGTGTTGCGATCGGATTCGTAGCTGACCGCGCCCAGTCGGCTACCGCGCAGCATGCGCTCGCCCATGATCGACTTCCCCTCTGTGGTGGTGCTGGTCCTATCGGTGTAACGGTCCGCCGTCGCCGCGCCATTCCCCGTGGCCGCGTCTCGGCGTCCCGCAGCACGGCGGGTACGGGTCAAGGGTAGCGGGCCGCAGCGCGTACCCGGTCGGGTCCGCCCGCCGGGTCGTCTCGGCGGACCGTCGCCGCCAGCGGGAATCGTAGCCGTCGCGCGCACCAGGCCGGGGCCGGTGGGTGGCGGCGCGCCGTGATCAACCGGCCCGGGGCGTCGGCGGCAGGGGCAGCGGCAGCCCCGGCAGGCCGTCGATGCTGGTGGCGACGTCGTCCTTGCCGGCGAAGTAGGCGTCCAGCGACGCGTCGTCCTCCCGGGCGAACCGGCGGCCGTGCAGGTCCCGGTCGGCGTCGTAGGTCATCAGCGGCACCGCGAACCCGCAGGTGTCGCGGATCAGCCGGGCGCGCACCACGATGATCGCCCGCAGCCCGTGATCGGCGCTGTCGATGTCCGGGAAACGGGCCAGCAGCCCCGGGAAGCGGGGGTCGTCGCGGAACACCGGCTCGCCCTGCCCGTGGACCCGAACGATCGACGGCGGACCGGAGAAGGCGCACCACATCAGCGTGATCCGGCCGTTCTCCCGCAGGTGGGCGATGGTCTCGGCGTTGCTGCCGGCGAAGTCGAGGTAGGCCACGGTCAGCTCGTCGAGCACCGCCAGGCACCCCCGCAGGCCCTTCGGCGACAGGTTGACCGTGCCGTCGCCGGCAAGCGGCGCGGTCGCGGTGAAGAACATCGGCTGGGCCTCGATGAAGTCCCGCAGCCGACCGTCGATGCGTTCGTAGGTCTTCCCCATGCGCCCATCATCGGCGAGTCCCCACCCACCCCGCCGCCCCCTTCCCAGCCCTCGACACCCCACCGACGCCCGCGACAGCACGAACGGTTCAGCTCGACAGCCCCCACCCCCAGAAGCCCCACCCCCACCGCCCCCACCGAGCCCGGCCCGGACCCGGGACCGGCGCGTTGATCAAGAGGTTTGGGCGCGAATCTCGCACTATTCGCGCCCAAACCTAAAATGAAGCTGAAGGACACCGGAGATCTGCAAGAACAGAATATAAGAGATC
>NZ_JBSFSO010000040.1:0-65530 GCF_053589795.1 Micromonospora sp. NPDC003241
CGCCGCGATCTGGCACAACCGCACCACCGGCCAGCCCACCACCAGGTCCCTGATCGCCTACGACCACTGACCAGGGTTAGGACTTACTCGTCTAGAGCTGCCGTCGCTTCCGCCAGCAGATCCTCGTCGAGGTCTAACAGAGTCTTGGCCACCAGACACCTCCCCGAGAACAATATGCAGGTATCCACGGCTCGAACCGTGCTCGTGCGTACTAGAGAGTCGGGGTGTCGCCGGTGAGGCGGGCGGCCAGTTCGGTGCGCGAGCGTACGCCCAGCTTGCCGAAGATGCGGGCCAGGTGTGACTCGACGGTGCGGCGGCTGAGGAAGAGGCGCGAGGCGATCTCCTGGTTGGTCAGGCCGGCGCGGACCAGCTCGGCGATCTCCCGTTCCCGCGCGGACAGCGTGGTGGCGCTGCCGGTCGCCGCCGGGCGGGGATCCCGCTTCGGGCGGGACCCGATCGCGGCCGCGTGCCGGGCCAGCACCGACGACAGCCAGCTCGCGCCGCAGCTCTCGTACCCCTCCTGGGCCTGCCGGAAGGCGTCCCGGGCGGCGGCCGAACGACCGTCGCGGGCGGACGCGATGCCGGTCAGGTGCCGGGCCAGCGCCTCCTCGACCGGTGCCCGGGCGGCGGCCAGTCGCGTGGCGGCGGCGTCGGCCAGGGCGGCGGCCTCGTCGTGCCGGTGGGCGGCGGTGGCCACGTACGCCTGCGCGTAGCCGGCCCAGCCCTGTTCGTAGGCGAGCCCGGCGGCGTCGGCCAGCGCGGCGGCGCGGGCGGCGTACCGATGGGCCCGGGTGGTGTCGCCGGAGCGGGCCAGGGCGATCGCGTGCACCACGTCCCGGGGTACCGCGATCGGCGGCCCCGGTTGCCACGCTGCCGGGTCGGCGACGATCTCCAGGCACGACTCCGGCCGCCCGGCGGCCAGGTGGGCGACGGCCAGGTTCAGCCGGCCGACCCGCCGCCACATCCGCGAGCGCGGCCAGTCGCCGGCGGTCAGCCGGCCGACGACGGACGGGCCGGCGGTCAGCAACAGCGGGCGCAGCGCGACCGCCTCCGCCATGGCCCGCATCTCGACGCTGCCGACGCGGTGGGCGAGCGTCACCGCCTCCTCGGCGACGTGCACGGCCGTCTCCAGGTGACCGAGTCGCGTCAGCAACGCGACGCGCACGACCAGCAGGTACGGCACCGCGCTGCTGTCCCGGACGCGCTCCACGACGTCGGCGGCGCGGTCCAGGTGATGGGCGGCGGCGGTCACCTCGCCCAGGTGCAACCGCACCCAGGCCAACGGGCCGAACAGCTCCACGTGCGGGCGCAACGCCGCGTTCGTCTCGCTGTCGACCAGCTCGGCGGCGTGTGCCGCGTCCCGCCGGGCCGCGTCCAGGTCTCCGGCGTAGAGGCGACCGAAGGCCCGCAACGCGTACGCGGCGGCGGAGAGCGGCGGGCGGTCCCCGGCCAGAAGGGTGATCGCACGGTCGGCGTGGCCCACGGTGGTGTCGTCGTCCTCGCCGAGGGCGGCGATCGCGGCGAGTTCCACGTGCAGTTTCCCGGCCGAGGTGCGGGGCAGCCGCGCGTCGGCGAGTTGGGCCGTGACCAGGGTGGCCGCCTCGTCGATGTCACCGCGCAGGCGGGCCACGACCGCGCGGAACGCCGCCGCCTCGGCGCGTACGCGATCGTCGCCGTGCGCCAGTTCACGCAGGACGTCCCGGCTGCGTTCCAACTCGCCGCTGAGGCCCAGCGCCCGCGCGTACTGGAGCAGCACGGTCGGACGACGACCGCCGAGCGGATGCCCCTCCGGCAGCAGGCGCAGCGCCGCGCCGAGCCAGCGGGCCGCCTGGGCCGGTGCGGGATAGGTGAAGGCCAGCCCGGCGTCGATGAGGGTCTCGGCCGCCGCCTCGTCGCCGGGTTGCGCCGAGCGTTCGGTGTGGTGCGCCAGCACCTGCGGCGACCCGTGGTGGGCGCGCAGGTGGGCCACGGCGCGGGCGTGCGCGGTGACCCGCCACGCCGGCCCGGCCGACTCGTGCGCGGCGGCACGCACCAGCGGGTGCCGGAACCGCAGCCGGGCCGCGTCGACGTCCATCAGCCCGCGCCGGTGCAGCTCGTCGGCGGCGGTCACCACGGCGTCGATCGGCACCTGGGCGACCTGCGCCACCAGCCCGATGGAGGCATGGTCACCGGCCACCGCCGCCGCGTAGGCGACCCGGCGGACCGGCTCGTCCAGGTCGGTGATCTCGCGGGCCAGTCCGGTGAGGACGTGCCGCTCCGAGACGTCCAGGTCGTCGTTGTCCACCAGCGCGGCGAGCGTGTCGTCGCGGCACCGGGACAACTCCTGGACATAGAGCGGGTTGCCACCGCTGGCGCGGGAGATGAGCGTCCGGCGGCGGCGAGGCACCCCCGGCAGCAGCGCGTCGATGTCGGCGGGGCCGAGGCGGGGCAGGTTGATCCGGGTGGCGGCCGGGCCGAGGTGCACGATCGCGTCGGCGACCCCGGACGGGGGCTGCTCGCAGCGGAAGGCGACCGCGACCAGCGCCGGACGGCGGGGTGGTTTCCGGATCAGGTACTCGGTCAGCTCCAGCGACGGCTCGTCCGCCCAGTGCAGGTCGTCGAGGAGCAGCGCGACACCGGGCGCCCGGACACCGTCGATGAGTCGCCGTACCGCCGCGTAGATCCGGGCCCGGCCCACCGACGAGGTCGCCCCGTCGCGGACCGGCCGCCCGGTGAGTGCCCGCGACACCACCTCGCCGTCCTCCGCCGCACCGCCGGCCGTGACGAGCGGCTCCAGCACGTCGGCGTACATCGCGAAGGGCACGTCGCGCTCGAACTCGGCGGCCCGGCCGTCACAGACCAGCAACCCGGCGGCGCTCGCCCGCTGCGCCAGCACCCGCAGCATGCTGGTCTTGCCGATGCCCGCCTCGCCGCAGAGGTTGACCGCCGCGAACTCCCCACCGGTCACGGCCGAGACGGCCGCGTCGAGCGCCACCAACTGACCGGTACGCCCGACCAGGTGCGCCGCCGTGACGTCGCCCCACGGACGTACGGCCACGGCGCCTCCCCAGACTCGTGCCTCGCGCAGAGTTTAGACGCCGGTCCATGTCCTCGGGCACCACCACGACGAGTCCGACGACAGTCGTCCGGCACCACCTCACCGAATCCGGAGTTTGCGTAATTCCACGGATACCGCGCGCCTTTCCCGAGGCGGAAGCTGATCGTCATCGATCGATCAGGAGCGAGGAGGAACGGAGTGCGGAGAACGAGAACTCTTCTCCACGGGGTCGTCGCCGTATCACTGGGCCTGGGCACGGCCCTACCGGCAGCCCCGGCGGCGGCGGGGCCGCCGCCGGCCAGGGCACAGGTCGCCGCCGACACCAACTACGGAGCAATCATCGACATCCTCCTCGCCGCCGCCGAGATGGGGCAGGACGGTGTCTACACCCCGCTGGAGATCAGCCGCCTCATCCAGCAGATGATCGGGGCGGTCAACGGCGCGAAGGTCGACCTGCTCACCCGCCTCAACAGTGAGGTCACCAACGACATCCGGGCCAGGACCGAAGCCGCCGTGACCAAGGTCGAACTGCTGCGGGTGCCGTGGGCCGCCGGGCCCGCGATCAACAGCACCCACGACGCCGCGTACGTGGCCAAGAACCACCTGCGGACGGTCCACGAGGACGACAACGCCCTCGATGCCGTGGGCCGAGCCATGATCGTCCTGTTCACGCAGTTGGAAGCCGCCTACCTCATGGTCGACGCCGAGGACGGCACGAATCTCGCGGCGGCCCAACGGCCGTACTTCCGTCAGGGTCTGGAGTACCTCATCCAGGAGATGACCCCGCACTGCCCCCCGAGCGGAAATCCGAACTCCGGCCTGATCACGTACTCCTGTTCGTTCGCGGGCAAGACGGTCACCGCCGAGTACTACCCGCTGACCCGCCAGTACCGCATCGACGGCGGCCCGTTGACCGACGGTTCCTTTCCGGCGGCGGCCGTCGCGGAAGTCCTGATGCGCGACACCGCGCTGCCGCTCGCCCAGCGGACCCTGGACCTGTTGATCAGCCGCGGCGTTCCCCTGCCGTGAAGACCCCCGCCTCTCCCAGGAACGAAGGTGCATCCATGAAACACCGAATCGTCACCGGAATCGTCGCCGCGACCACCGCGATGGTGCTCACCGTGTCCGGCACCGCCCAGCCTGCCCGCGCGGCGATCCCGTGGCCCCAGATCATCACCGCAGTGGCCACGCACCTGCTGAGCAGCAGCGGCGGCGGGGGCCTCGAACAGGCCAAGCGAGAGATCATCGCCGCCGTCGAGAACTCGAAGCAGGAGATCCTCAACCACATCGACGCGATCGCCGCCGCCGACGTGGAGGCGTGCACCGAAGCCGCCGTCACCAAGATCGCGCAGATCGACAGCATGCCGGGAAGCCTGCTCGGCCCGTTCGTCAACGGCGCGGTGGACTGCGCCGCCCTCTCCAACGCCTATCTGAACGCCGTGCAGGACCCGCGTGCCGCCGACAACATCGGCAAGCTGATGGGGGTCATCTACTCGATCGCCATGGTCGCCTTCGCCAAGTACAACCTTCCCGTCAACGACCTGCTCAACAGCCTCATCCGGGGCTACGAGAACCTCGTCGTCAAGCTCGCCCCGACCTGCCGGGACGACACCATCCGGGAGTACGACTCACTCGGCCGGCTGGTGACCGTCGAGATCACGCACACCTGCGTGGCGTACAACGGCGACTCCGCCAGTGGCACGGAGATCTATTACCTGGGCCGACCGGTGAGGACCATCGACCGAGCCCTGATCAACAAGAACGCCACCCGGAACACGAGCCGCTGGATCGCCCAGGAGTCGCTGCCGACCCTGATCCCGCTGCGGCCGGTGGCCTGAACGCCGGACGGCCCGTCCCCGTTGATCGGGGACGGGCCGTTCCGGTGTGCGCCGGTCGGGCGGCAGGTCAGCCGACCGCCTCCATCACCTCGTCGCTGACGTCGAAGTTGGCGAAGACGTTCTGCACGTCGTCGCTGTCCTCCAGCACGTCGATCAGCTTGAAGATCTTGCGCGCGCCCTCCTCGTCCAGCGGCACGGTGACGCTGGGGACGAGCGAGGACTCGGCCGACTCGTACTCGATGCCGGCGTCCTGGAGCGCGGTCCGCACGGCGATCAGGTCACCCGGCTCGGAGACCACCTCGAACGCCTCACCCAGGTCGTTGACCTCCTCGGCGCCCGCGTCGAGGACCGCCAGCATCACGTCGTCCTCGGTGGTGCCCGCCTTCGGCACGATCACCACGCCCTTGCGGGAGAACATGTACGACACCGAGCCGGCGTCGGCGAACGAGCCGCCGTTGCGGGTCAGCGCGGTGCGTACCTCGGTGGCGGCGCGGTTGCGGTTGTCGGTCAGGCACTCGATGAGCAGCGCGACGCCGTTCGGGCCGTACCCCTCATACATGATCGTCTGGTAGTCGGCGCCGCCGGCCTCCAGGCCGGAGCCGCGCTTGACCGCCCGGTCGATGTTGTCGTTCGGGACCGAGCTCTTCTTGGCCTTCTGGATCGCGTCGAAGAGGGTCGGGTTGCCGGCCGGGTCACCGCCACCGGTCCGCGCCGCGACCTCGACGTTCTTGATCAGCTTGGCGAACATCTTGCCGCGCTTGGCGTCGATGACCGCCTTCTTGTGCTTGGTCGTCGCCCACTTTGAGTGGCCGGACATCTGTTACCTCCGTTGCTACCCGCCGTCTGCATCGACCGCACCGCGCACGCCCCGCTCCGCACCCGCGCACGCGGTGGTGCCGGTCAGCTCTGGTGGAAGCCGTGGCGGCCAGAAGGCCCTGCCGAATCTCGACAATCCTACCGACGTGCGGCGGGTGGTCGTCACCCGCCGCACGTCGGCCGCCGGCCTGATCTCCCCCGAGCTTCACAGATCAGACAAAAGCTATTCACCGACGAACGCGCCCGGGACCACCTGCCCGCCGACGCCGCCTGCGCCGAGGCGCTCGACCGCCTGCGGGGCCGACGTCCCGGCGCCCTGCGCTCGGTGGCCGGCTGAGTCCGACGCCCTGCGCCCGTCGCGGGCTGGTTCGGCGCACTGCGGACTGCGGGCAGCACCGCTTCCTGGCGGCTTTCCGACAGAAATGGCGGGGATCGTCGGCGGCGCGTACCGCAATTCCCCTAAAACCGCCCGACGGTAGCCCTCGGCACATCCGGCAATTGCCGAGGATCCGCCGAACAGCCATTCTTCCGGCCCCGGGGCGTGCCTTTTCCGGCTGGCCCGGGTGCCACACACTGGCGCTGTCGTGAGCAGTCGACCCACCCCGGAGGCGATACGTGCTGGAGGATTTCGAGGAATTCGGCCGTGACCTGCCGATGATCGGCAAGGGCGGCGTCAGCGCGCTCAACAAGTTCTCGCTCATGGTGGAACTGCCGTACGCACAGGATCTCGACCTGCCGCCCGAACTCAAACGCGCGGTGGGGGCCCGGTTGTACCGCAGCGTCGCCGAGGTGCTGGAGGCCGCCGAACTGTACTCGGTGCAGCACCTGCGGCTGGACTGGTCCGACGGCAACATCGGGATCGTCTACGACGACTCGTCCTTCGGCTTCCGGATGGCCATCCGGCGCGACCTGCGCATCATCCTCGAACGGCCCGGATCGTCGCTGCGACTCTTCCACAATTGGTACCGGGTGTTCATGCCCTACATCCAGGGACTGGTGTCGCGAATCGCGATCGACCTGTCCGACATCCTGCATTCCGATTTCGACCTGCAACCGATCCGGACCAGTTACCTGTTCTCCCTGCTCACCTACGATTTCATTCCGGTACGCGCACCCCGCCCGGTCAGCAGCCACCAACTGATCGGCAACCTGTTGTCGCACCGCCCCGGCGAGGACGGCCGATTCCTCTCCGTGCCCAGTGGTGGCGCCGCCGGTCCGCTGCGCACCGGCCGACTCGACGTGGAGATCTCCAACTTCCGCGAGGTCGCCCCCGACGTGCACGTACGCGAGATCTACGACATCCAGGCCCCCTCGAACCAGGGCTACCGCGGCATCTGGCTGGACTTCTATTGCATCTCCGAGACCATCGGCGACGGTGACCCGGCCCTGGAGTCGCGCATCGCCCCTCGGCCAGAGTTCCTGCTGGAGCAGTACACGATCCCGTACCGCGACTTCTTCCGGGACCGCGTCGTCAAGGGCTTCCTGGCCGACTTCTTCAAGGACTGCGAGTTCTCCTGCGCCGTCGGGACCATGCCGTGACGCAGGAGACGCTCAACGTCATCCAGTTCGCGGGCCTGGTGGCCACCTTCGGGTGCAGCATCGTCGCGTTGTTCCTGTCCTGGCAGAACAACCGCTCCTCGGATCGGGAGGTGCGGGTCGCCGCCGAACAGCTCCGGGCCTCGATCATCCCCGTTCCGATGATCCAGGACTCCCGGCTGACCTGGCGCGGGCAGGCCCTGGTGGTGCTCTCCGTCCGGCTCCGCAACGTCGGGTCGGGACCGATCCTCGGCATCCAGATCACCGGCATCCGGATCGACCGCACCAGCCTGGCCTTCGAGGCACTGAGCGCCCCGAAGGCGGACGTCGTCATGCCCACCACCGACGTCGAGCAGCGGCTCCGCTTCGTCGACCCACCGCAGGTCGCCCAGCCGAGTCTGGTGCTCGTCGAGATCGAGTACTTCGACGTGCTGGGCAACCACTACCAGCAGCCGCTGCCGTTGACGGTCGTCTCCGGCACCGGCAGCGGCGCCATGGCCGGAGTCCGTCCCGCCCGCATCAGCCGGTACCCCTAGAGAGGCAGTCGCGGATGTCCAAGCTCATTCTCGGCCGGGCAGTCGTGCGTCACCTGGAACCCGAGCCGCTGTCCAAGAGCCAGTTCGCCCAGCGGCGGCCCAGCGACACCGGGGTACGCGCCCGCCTCGGCCTCGGCGAGGAACACATCGTCGACGACGCCGAGTTGGGCCCGGTGGTCGCCTCGGACGACGACAGCCACCTGATGACGATCGCGCCCACCGGAGCCGGCAAGGGCCGGGACGTGATCATCCCGAACCTGCTCACCTACGAGGGTTCGGTGGTGGTCATCGACCCGAAGGGCGAGAACTACGACGTCACGCACGAGCACCGCCGTACCGTGCTGGGCAACGAGATCGTGCTGCTGGACCCGTTCGGTGCCAGCCACGGCGGCAGCGACAAGCGGGGTTCGCTGAACCCGTTCGACGTCTTCGGCGCGCTGCGACGCGACGACGACGCCGCCGAGGAGCCCGAGGACTTCGGTCGGGTGCTCTCCGACATCCTGATGGGCGGCATCCAGTCGCTGTCCGACCCGTTCTGGGACGAGATGGCGCAGCTGCTGATCGCCGCGCTCGCCACCGACCTGATGACCGGCCAGCCGGACCGGCCCGACACACTGCAGGAGCTGCGTACCCAGCTCTTCGAGTCGGACCTGCGCTACCGGCTCGCGGTGGCGCTCGACACGCGGTCGAAGTCGATGCCGCCGGGCACCCGACAGGAGTTCGAGATGCTGCTCAGCATCGCGGACGCGGAGAAGACCTTCAGCGGGATCGTGGCCACCGCCGCCCAGCAACTGGCCGCCTTCAGCTCCCGGCGGACCGTGGACGCCACCGCCCGGACGAGCTTCGCCCTGAGCGACCTGACCAATCCCGCGCGGCGGATCTCCATCTACGTGGTCATCCCGCCGCACAAGCTGCGTACCCATCAGCGCCTGCTGCGGGCCTGGGTGGGTTGCCTGCTGTATTACGTGATGAACAGCCGGTCGATCAACCAGTCCCGGCTGCTGTTCCTCATCGACGAGGCGGCCCAGCTCGGCCGGTTCTCACTGCTCCAGGAGGCGATCACGCTGCTGCGCGGGTACGGGCTGCGCACCTGGACCTTCTGGCAGGACCTCGCGCAGTTGTCCAGCCTCTACGGTGTCGCCGCCGAGACCATGATCAATAACTCGGGTGTGCTCCAGGTGTTCAGCCCGGCGAACTTCGGTGCCGCGACCGCCCTGTCCAGGCGGATCGGGTGCAGCGTCGGTGAGCTGCTGCAACTCGCCCCGGACGAGCAGGTGATCGCGTTCAAGAACGAGTGGCCGACGAAGATGGAGCGCTTCAACCACCTCACCGACCCGGTGCTGCGCGGCTGGGCCCGCGCCAACCCCCGACACGGCACCGCACCACCGCCCGCGTGAGCGTACGCCCGTGGTGGGTTCGCCCGCGTGGGCGCGCGTTACCGGGGCGCGGTCAGCGCGCCGCGCGGACCAGGTCCACGAAGTAGGCGTGCAGTCGCGCATCACCGGTGAGTTCCGGATGGAACGAGGTGGCGAGCAGGTTGTCCTGGCGCACCGCCACGATCCGCCCGGCGGCCGGGCCGGCGGTGACCGTGCCGAGCACCTCGACGTCGTCGCCGACCCGCTCCACCCAGGGGGCGCGGATGAAGACCGCGTGCAGCGGGCCACCCTCGACTCCGGTGATCTCCACCGGCGCCTCGAACGAGTCGACCTGGCGGCCGAACGCGTTGCGCCGGACGGTCATCGCGATGCCGTCGAAGCCCCGCTGGTCGGGGCGGCCGTCGAGGACCTCGGTGGCCAGCATGATCATGCCGGCGCAGGAGCCGTAGACCGGCAGGCCGGCGGCGATGCGCTTGTCGATCGGCTCACGCAACTCGAAGATGTCGACCAGCTTGCTGATCGTGGTGGACTCCCCACCGGGGATGACCAAACCGTCGACCGCGTCCAGCTCCGCCGGTCGGCGTACCGGTCGGGCCTGCGCGCCCGCCCCGGTCAGGGCGGTGACGTGTTCACGGACGTCGCCCTGCAGGGCGAGCACACCGATCACGGGTGCCGTCACATGCGTTCCTTCCGGGGTGTTAGCAGGGGTCCCCTGCTATGCACGAGGCGTTAGCAGGGGGCCCTTCCTTGCATGTCACCAGCCGCGGTCGGCGAGACGGTGCGGGACCGGGATGTCGTCGACGTTGATGCCGACCATCGCCTCGCCGAGCCCCCGGGAGACCTTGGCCAGCACGTCCGGGTCGTCGTGGAAGGTGGTCGCCTTGACGATCGCGGCGGCCCGCTGGGCCGGGTTGCCGGCCTTGAAGATGCCGGAGCCGACGAAGACGCCCTCGGCGCCGAGCTGCATCATCATCGCCGCGTCGGCGGGGGTGGCGATACCACCGGCGGTGAACAGCACCACCGGCAGCTTGCCGCTCTCGGCGACCTCTTTGACCAGCTCGTACGGCGCCTGCAACTCCTTCGCCGCGACGAACAGCTCGTCGGTCGGCAACGTCTGGAGCCGACGGATCTCCTGGCGGATCTTGCGCATGTGGGTGGTGGCGTTGGAGACGTCACCGGTGCCGGCCTCGCCCTTGGAGCGGATCATGGCCGCGCCCTCGGTGATCCGGCGCAGCGCCTCGCCCAGGTTGGTCGCGCCGCAGACGAACGGGACGGTGAACGCCCACTTGTCGATGTGGTTGGCGTAGTCGGCCGGGGTCAGCACCTCGGACTCGTCGACGTAGTCCACACCGAGCGCCTGGAGGATCTGCGCCTCCACGAAGTGCCCGATCCGGGCCTTGGCCATCACCGGGATGGAGACCGCCTGGATGATGCCGTCGATCATGTCGGGGTCACTCATCCGGGACACCCCGCCCTGGGCGCGGATGTCGGCGGGGACGCGCTCCAGCGCCATCACCGCGACCGCACCGGCGTCCTCGGCGATCTTGGCCTGCTCGGGGGTGACCACGTCCATGATCACGCCACCCTTGAGCATCTCGGCCATCCCGCGCTTGACGCGGGCGGTGCCGACGACCGGGCTGGCACTGCTGGTCGGGGAAGTCATCTGGACAGGCTCCTCAGGCGTACTCGGGGCGGGGGCAGCGCAGATGCTACGCGCGGCGCGAGGCCCCTCCGACAGCCAATCGAAGGCGTGGTGGCCTGCTCTGTGGCCCCGGTCACCGACACGCCGGGAACCGGCGCGGACGGCTGATCAGCGGGTCCGCACGTCGGCCGCCGGCACGGTCAACGTCGGATCGTCGATGTCGAAGTAGCGCGGCCAGGTGTGCCCCCGCCCCATCCGCAACAGCCGCACCAGTGGCCGGCCGCGCGCCGAACGGGCGTCCCGGACCAGGTCGGTGTGCACCTGCCGGGCCAGCGCGAGCCGCCGGCTGGCCGCGACCACCGCGTCGCAGTCCGGGTCGGAGGGGTCGAGTTCGACCGCACGCAACTGCCGGGTCAGGTCGTTCTCGGCCGCCTCCCGCTCGTCCGGGCCGGCGTCCAGCGCGATCCGCGCCGCCGCGTACAGCTCGACGCCGTACCGACGCTCCGCCAGCACCGCCGCCGCGGCGGCCCGACGCAGCAGATGGGCGTCCAGGGCGCGCGCGGCGAGCTGCGCACGGGACTGGAGCCGCTCGACCCGGCCGGCGGTCCAGATCAGGTACGCCGCCACCAGGGCGACGACCACCGTCGCGCCCACCACCCACCACATGCCCGGCATCGTAGTGCTGCTCCCGTTCCTCCCGGTCAGTCCGGCCCCACCCACTCCTGGTCGATCACCCGTCCGTCGGTCGCCTCGATCGCCGCTGCGTATACCTCCAGAACGCGGCGGGCAACCACGGGCCAGTCGAAATTCGTCACCACCTGGTGCCCGCAGGCGGTCAGCTCGGCCCGCTGGGCGGGGTCGTCCAGCAGCTCGGCCAGGCGGTCGCGCAACGTCACCGCGTCACCGGTGGGGAACAACCGCCCGGCCCGCCCGCCGTCGAGCACCCGGCGGAACGCGTCCAGGTCGCTGGCGACGACCGTGGTGCCGGCGGCCAACGCCTCGGTGAGGATCATGCCGAAGGACTCGCCACCGGTGTTCGGCGCCACGTACAGGTGCACACTACGCAGCATCCGGGCCTTCTCCTCCTCGGAGACCAGTCCGAGGAAGGTCACCCGATCCCGAAGATCGGGCGGAAACTGGTCGAACAGGTCGTCCCGGTCCCCCGGACCGGCGACCAGCAGCCGCAGCCCGGGACGCTGCCGGGCCAACTCCACGAAGGCGTCGCGCAGGATCGGGAACCCCTTGCGGGGCTCGGTGAACCGGCCCAGGAAGCCCAGCGTCCCGCCGTCGCCCGGCGCGTACTCGCCCGGCCAGCCCGGCAACGGCGCCACCCCGGCGAACTTGGCCACCGCCACCCCGTTGGGGATCTCCACCGCACCGCCGTCCAGGTGCTCGACCTGCACCTTGCGAGCCAGCGCGCTGACCGCGATCCGCGCGGTGATGCGTTCCAGCACGATCTGCAGGACGCCCTGGGCGACCGAGAGCACCCGGGAGCGGGTCATCGCGGTGTGGAAGGTGGCCACCACCGGCCCCCGCGCGGAGAGCACGGCGAGCATGGACAGGCTCAACGTCAGCGGCTCGTGCACGTGCAGCACGTCGAAGTCGCCCCGGGTGATCCAGCGACGCACCCGGGCGGTGGAGACCGGGCCGAACGCGATCCGGGCCACCGAGCCGTTGTACGGCAGCGGCACCGACCGGCCGGCCGGCACCACGTACGGCGGCAGCGGCGAGTCCTCGTCCGCGGGCGCCAGCACGCTCACCTCGTGGCCGAGCCCGATCAGCGCCTCGGCGAGATCCATGACGTGGTTCTGCACCCCGCCCGGCACGTCGAAGGAGTACGGGGAGACGATGCCGATCCGCATTGCGTCCCGTCCCCTCAGTCCAGCCACATCCGCTGCAACATGTGCCAGTCTTGCGGATGCCGGGCGATGCCCGACGCGAGACCGTCGGCGATCCGCTGGGTCAGCGTACGGACCCGCTCGTCCAGCGAGCCCTCCGCCGGTCCCGGCAGCGGCAGCGGCCCCTCGATCGAGGCGCACGCCGCATCCGGTTCGTACCACAGCGACGCCACGTACAGGGGGGCACCGGTCCGCAGCGCCAGCAGCGCCGGACCGGCCGGCATCCGGCTCCGACCGCCGAAGAACTCGACCTCCACGCCCCGGGCCGAGAGGTCGCGGTCGGCCAGCAACGGCACCACCGCACCGGCGTGGAGCCGGTCGGTCAGCACGTCGATGGGCGGGCGGGCTCCCCCGGTGGTGGGCAGGATCTCCATGCCCAGGCCCTCCCGGAAGGCCACGAACCGCTCGAAGACCCCCTCCGGCTTGAGCCGCTCGGCGACGGTGGACAGCGGCCACCCGTTGGCGGCCACCCAGGCACCGGCCAGGTCCCAGTTACCGGCGTGCGGCAGCGCGATCACCGCGCCCCGCCCGGCCGCCACGTCGGCGGCGAGCTTCTCGGTGCCGTCCAGCCGGAAACCGGCGAGCACCTGCTCCCGGCTCAGCGACGGCAGCCGGAACACCTCCATCCAGTAGCGGGAGTACGACCGCAGACCCGCCCGGACCAGCTCGTCCAGCTCCGCGTCGGGCAGCTCCGGCCCGACCACCCGGCGCAGGTTGGCGCGCAGCCGGCTGGCACCCTTGCCCCGACGACGGTGGGCCCGGTCCGCCACCGCGTCGAACGCCGCCGCCGCAACCGGCCGGGGCAGCACCCGGACCAGCCGCCAGCCGGCGACGAACCCGAGCTCGGTGAGGTTCACCTGGCTTGGGCCTGCCGGTAGACGTACCGCATCCGCTGGCCGACGGTGAACAGCGACACCGCCGCCAGCAGCCAGAGCGCGATCGGCAGCGCCGCCGGGTGGACCCACGCGGCGAGCAGGCCGCCGACGCCCACGATCAGCAGCCGCTCGGTACGCTCCGCGATGCCGACGTTGCCGCTCATCCCGAGCCCCTCGGCGCGCGCCTTGACGTACGAGACGAGACCGCCCGCGGCCAGGCAGATCAGCGCGGCGGCCACACCACCGCGGTCCCCCTCGCCGGCCAGATAGAAGGCGACCGCGCCGAAGACCGCGCTGTCGGCGACCCGATCCATGCTGGAGTCGAGGAACGCCCCGAACGTGGTGGACCCGCCGCTCATCCGGGCCATCGTCCCGTCGAGCAGGTCGGTGAGCGCGAAGACCGTCACGATCAGCGCACCGGCGACCAGGTGGCCGCGCGCACCGAAGCCGAGCGCACCGACGAGCACTCCGACGGTGCCCGCGACGGTGACCGCATTGGGGGACACACCCGCGCGCAGTAGGCTGCGGGCGATCGGCTCCACGACGCGGGTCATCCCCGCGCGGGCCGTTACTTGGAAGATCTTCGCCATGGCGGTCCCACGATAACGGTCGGCCCCCTGGCCGGCGACACCGCCGGTCCGCGTGGCAAGGGTTGTGTCGGTCCGCCGACGGGTGTGAGATCGAGCCAGTAAGGTGACCCGGCTCACCCGACCACCCGTTGACTGCACGGTTCGGAGCGGTTCCCCGGAAGATATCGCCGCAGTACCCGCCCGGGCCGGTCCCCGTCGCGCGCGGCGGTCGCCACCTACCACCACCGGTTGAGGGAGGTGCGCCCGATGGCGCAGAAGAGTCACGACAAGGGGGCCGCCGGCGGCGTGCCGGCGGTGACCGACCCCGCCAGGATCCGCAACGTGGTGCTCGTCGGGCACTCCGGGGCGGGCAAGACGACGCTGGTCGAGGCGCTGCTCGTGGCCAGCGGCACGATCGACCGACCCGGCTCGATCGCCGACGGGACCACCGTCTGCGACCACGACCCCGCCGCCGTACGCCAGCAGCGCTCGGTGGCGCTGTCCTGCGCGCCGCTGCACCACGACGGGATCAAGGTCAACCTGTTGGACACGCCCGGCTACGCCGATTTCGTCGGCGAGTTGCGCGCCGGGCTGCGGGCCGCCGACGCCGCCCTGTTCGTGGTCTCCGCCGTGGACGGCATGGACGCCGGCACCGCCGCGCTCTGGGAGGAGTGCGCCGCCGTCGACATGCCCCGGGCGGTGGCCGTCGCCCGACTGGACCACCCGCGCGCCGACTTCGACGAGGCGGTGGCGCTGTGCCAGCGCGTCTTCGGCGACAACGTGGTCCCGCTCTACCTGCCGATGCTGGGTGACGACGGCGAGTCCACCGCCGGCCTGCTCGGGCTGATCACCCGACAGGTCTTCGACTACACCGCCGGCCTGCCCGCGCAGGTACGCGAGCCCGACCCGGAGCACCTGCCGGCGATCGTGGAGTCCCGCGACGAGCTGATCGAGGGGATCATCGCGGAGAGCGAGGACGAGACCCTGATGGACCGGTACCTCGGCGGCGAGGAGATCGATCCCGCCCTGCTCGTCGAGGACCTGGAGAAGGCCGTCGCCCGGGGGCACTTCTATCCGGTGGTGCCGGTCTGCGCGGCCACCGGGGTCGGGCTGGACGTGCTGTTGGAGGTGCTCACCGCCGGCTTCCCGTCCCCGCCCGAGCACGACCTGCCGCCGGTCACCGGCGTCGACGGCTCGCCGCGCCCGCCGCTGACCTGCGACCCGGACGGTCCACTGGTCGCCGAGGTGGTCAAGACGACGGTGGACCGGCACGTCGGGCGGGTCTGCGTGGTACGCGTCTTCTCCGGCACGCTGCGTCCGGACCGTACCGTGCACGTCGCCGGACACGGCCTGGCCGAACGCGGCCACCCGGACCACGACGCCGACGAGCGCATCGCCCACCTCTACAGCCCGCTCGGTGCCACGCTGCGCGAGGTCGGCGTCGCGGTGGCCGGCGACATCTGCGCGATCACCAAGTCCGGCAGCGCGGAGACCGGCGACACCATCTCCGCCAAGGACGACCCGCTGCTGATCGCCCCGTGGGAGATGCCCGAGCCGCTGCTGCCGGTGGCCGTGGTGGCGAAGACCCGCTCCGACGAGGACGCGTTGGCCCGCAACCTGGCCCGGCTGGTGGCCGGCGACCCGACGATGCGGCTGGAGCGCAACCCGGAGACCCACCAGTTGGTGCTCTGGTGCATGGGCGAGGCACACGCCGACGTGGTCCTGGACCGGCTGCGCGCCGGTGGGGTGGAGTTGGACACCGAACCGGTACGGGTACCGATGCGGGAGACGCTGACCGCACCGGCCCGTGGGCACGGCCGCCACGTCAAGCAGTCCGGCGGGCACGGCCAGTACGCGGTCTGCGACGTCGAGGTGGAACCGCTGCCACGCGGAGGCGGTTTCGAATTCGTCGACCGGGTGGTCGGCGGCGCCGTACCGCACCACTACGTCCCCTCGGTCGAGAAGGGCGTACGCGCCCAGATGGAACGCGGGCTGGTCGCCGGTCACCCGGTGGTGGATCTGCGGGTGACCCTGGTCGACGGCAAGGCGCACAGTGTCGACTCCTCCGACGCGGCGTTCCAGACCGCCGGGGCGCTGGCCCTGCGTGACGCCGCCGACCGGGGCGCACCGGTGGTGCTGGAACCGATCGACGAGGTGACGGTGCGGGTACCCGACGGCAGCGTGGGCGCGGTGATGGGCGACCTCTCCGGTCGGCGCGGCCGGGTGCTCGGCACCGAACCGGACCCGGACGCCGAGGGGCGCACCCTGGTCCGCGCCGAGGTGCCCGCCAGCGGGCTGCTCCGGTACGCGGTCGAGCTGCGCGCGATGACCGCCGGCGCCGGTACCTTCCGCCGCCGCTTCCTCCGCTACGACTCCCACCCCACCCTCTAACCCCCACCGCCCTCGCCCCCGTCGCAGCCGTCGCCCCCGTCGCAGCCGTCGCCCCCGTCGCAGCGGTCGCCGTCGGCGGGTCGCCGTCGGCGGGTCGCCGTCGGCGGGTCGCCGTCGGCGCCGCGCCAGTCGTCGGCGGGGTCGCCGTCGATCATGGATTTGTGGCTGCCGTTTCGCCCCCTTGAGGACTATTTGGGCGTGCCACAACTCCATGATCGGCGCGGCCGGACCCCCGGCGGGAGGCGGGCGGGTGGTGGGGGTGGGGCCGGTCAGGGGCGGGCGGTGGGGAGCATGGGGCTGGGCCAGTAGGGGCGGTCGACCTCGCGCAGGGCGGCCGAACGCAGGGCCGCGAGTCGACGTTCGACCTCGGCGAAGTGGTCCGGGCGCAGCGGACCGAGGGCCAGGGCGGCGGCGTTCTCCTCGACCTGGGCGACCGTGCGGCATCCCGGGATCGGGATGGTGCGGTCGCTGCGGGCCCAGATCCAGCCCAGCGCGCCCTGCGCCAGGGTGCGCCCGTCGGCGGTCAGCGCCGCCCGCACGGCGTGTACCCGGCGCAGCCACTCCGGCGCCGGCCGCCCGCCCCGGAACCACTCCAGCCATCCCGAGGTCATGCCCCGCACGTCGTCGTGCGGCAGCGTCGAACAGTGGTGGTACTTGCCGGTGAGCAACCCCATCCCGAGGGGCCCCCGGTTGACGCTGGCCAGGTCGTACTTGTCGCAGACCGCGAGCAGGTCGGGGGCGTCCCGGAGCACCGACAGGCTGTGCTGCACGACCGCGCCGTGCCGGGCGTCCTGGCCGAGCGCGACGGCCCGGTCGACCCGGTCGGTGCTCCAGCCGTACGCCCGCACCAGCCCGTCGGCGACCAGGTCCTCCAGGACGCCGATCAGCGCCTGCGCCCGGGCCACCGGCAGGTCGGCCAGGTGCAGTTGATACAGGTCGATCCGATCGGTGCCGAGGCGGCGCAGCGAGTCCCGTACCGCCCGGTGCAGGTACGCCGGAGACGCGTCCCGACCGGTGGCCTGCCGGGACCGCTCGTCGAACGTGTAGCCCCACTTGGTGGCGATCACCGCCTCGTCGCGCCGCCCGGCCAGCGCCCGGCCGAGCAGCCGTTCACCGTGCCCGGCACCGTACGAGTCGGCGGTGTCGAAGAGGGTCACGCCGAGGTCGAGGGCCCGGCGGACCGCCCGGGCGGACTCCTCGTCGTCGACCGCCCCCCACCCCAGCGGGGTGTGCCCCTCGGACCAGGGACCGGCGATCGCCCAGCAGCCCATGCCGAGGGCACTGACCTCGATCCCGCTGCGCCCGAGCGTGCGCGTCGACTCCGCCACCGGCGCATCGTGCCATCTTCCGGACACGGTTTGACAGACATCCAGCACGATCATCCGTACGGGGGACCGTCGCCCACGGATCACCCCGGCGCGGCGCGGATTCGCCCCGTTTCGTGTCCCACCCGGACGACCTGCGAATCGCCGGAGGATGCGGTTGCCCTCGCGGCCGCCTTTGCTCTGCTCACCGATACGCATCAACTCCAGCGCGTAACCGTTGCGTGGGGTGGAGCAGAGCAAAGGCGGCGCGCGGCAGTGGTCGGCGCGGGCCCTGCCGGGGTCCACGGTGGCGCGGAGGCCCCGCGACGAAGCCCGCAGGACGCGAGGCCCGGGGCGCGGGGCTGCGGGGCGCGGGGCTGCGGGGCGCGGGGCTGCGGGGCGCGGGTCAGGTCAGGTCGGCCAGGCGCGGACGAGCAGGTCGCGGGTGTCGCCGAGCAGTTGCGGCAGCACCTTGGTACGCCCGATCACCGGCATGAAGTTGGCGTCACCGCCCCAGCGGGGCACCACGTGCTGGTGCAGGTGGGCGGCGATGCCGGCGCCCGCCACCCCGCCCTGGTTCATGCCCAGGTTGAAGCCGTGCGCGTTGCTGACCTTGCGGACCACCCGCATCGCGGCCTGGGTGAACGACGCCAGCTCGACCGTCTCCGGCTCGTCCAGGTCGGTGTAGTCGGCCACGTGCCGGTACGGGCAGACCAGCAGATGCCCCGGGTTGTACGGGTACAGGTTGAGCACCACGAAGACGTGCTCGCCCCGCGCCACGACCAGGCTCTCCTCCGCCGGTCGGGCCGGGGCCAGGCAGAACGGGCAGCCGGAGGGTTGCTCGTAGCCGCCCTCGGGTCGGTCCTCGCCGGAGATGTAGGTCATCCGGTGGGGCGTCCAGAGCCGGTCCAGCCCGTCGGCCATGTCCCTGTCGTCGTGCTCGTCCGCTCCCCCAGTCACACCGGCGATCCTACGGCCCCGCCGAGCGGGTGCCGAGCCTCGGCCCGGCACCCGGCGTGATCGATGGAACGGCGCCCGGCGTGAGTGTTAGGAAGGGTCCCCTGCTCTACCGCAGGCGTTAATAAGGTGCCCTTCCTTACATCTGGGCGGAGGGGCCGACGTTGGTGCGGGTGCGGACGACGTCGAGCACGTGGGTGACCGCCTCGGCCAGCGGCACGCCGTTGCGCTGCGAGCCGTCCCGGTAGCGGAACGAGACGGTGCCGGCGGCCACGTCGTCGTCCCCGGCGATCACCATGAACGGGATCTTCTGCTGCTGGGCGGTCCGGATCTTCTTCTGCATCCGGTCGTCACCGGCGTCCACCTGGGCGCGGACGCCCTCGGCGCGCAGCGCGGCGACGAAGCCGTGCAGGTAGTCGGCGTGGTCCTCGCGGATCGGGATGCCGACCACCTGCACCGGGGCCAGCCAGGCCGGGAACGCCCCGGCGTAGTGCTCGGTGAGCACGCCGAAGAACCGCTCGATCGAGCCGAACAGCGCCCGGTGGATCATGACCGGCCGCTGCCGGGTGCCGTCGGCGGCCTGGTACTCCAGGCCGAAGCGCTCCGGCAGGTTGAAGTCGACCTGGATGGTGGACATCTGCCAGGTCCGGCCGATGGCGTCCTTGGCCTGCACGGAGATCTTCGGGCCGTAGAAGGCCGCGCCGCCCGGGTCAGGCACCAGGTCCAGGCCGGACTCCTCGGCCGCAGAACGCAGCGCCTCGGTGGCCCGCTCCCAGTTCTCGTCGGTGCCGACCGACTTCTCCGGGTTGCGGGTGGACAGCTCCAGATAGAAGTCGTCCAGGCCGTAGTCGCGCAGCAGTTCGAGCACGAAGGCGAGCAGGGACTTCAGTTCCCCGGCCATCTGCTCCTCGGAGCAGAAGATGTGCGCGTCGTCCTGGGTCATGCCGCGCACCCGGGTCAGGCCGTGCACCACGCCGGACTTCTCGTAGCGGTAGACCGTGCCGAACTCGAACATCCGCAGCGGCAACTCCCGGTAGGAGCGACCCCGGGACCGGAAGATCAGGTCGTGCATCGGGCAGTTCATCGGCTTGAGGTAGTAGCTCGCGCCGTCCACCTCCATGGGCGGGAACATGCCGTCGGCGTACCAGTCGAGGTGCCCGGAGACCTCGTACAGGTGGCCCTTGGTGATGTGCGGGGTGTTGACGAACTCGTACCCGGCCTGCTCGTGCTTGAGCCGCGAGTAGTTCTCCATCTCGCGGCGGATGATGCCGCCCTTGGGGTGGAAGACCGCCAGGCCGGAGCCGAGCTCGTCGGGGAAGCTGAACAGGTCGAGGTCCGCGCCGAGCTTGCGGTGGTCGCGCCGGGCCGCCTCCTCCAGCAGCTTCAGGTACGCCTTGAGCGCGTCCCGGGTCGGCCAGGCGGTGCCATACACCCGCTGGAGCTGCGGGTTCTTCTCGCTGCCCCGCCAGTACGCGGCGGCCGAGCGCATCAGCTTGAACGCGCCGATCAGGCGGGTGTTGGGCAGGTGCGGGCCCCGGCACAGGTCGGACCAGCAGACCTTGTCGGAGTCGGCGGCGAGGTTGTCATAGATGGTGAGCTCGCCGCCACCCACCTCCATCACCTCGGAGGAGTCCAACCCCTCGCCCTTGACGTCGATGAGCTCCAGCTTGAACGGCTCGGCGGCCAGCTCGGTCTTGGCCTCGTCGAGGCTGTCGAAGCGCCGCCGCCGGAACCGCTGCCCGGACTTGACGATCTCCTGCATCCGCTTCTCGACCTTGGCCAGGTCGTCCGGCTGGAACGGCTTGTCGACGGCGAAGTCGTAGTAGAAGCCGTTCTCGATCGGCGGACCGATGCCGAGGCGGGCCTCGGGGAAGACGTCCTGCACCGCCTGGGCCAGCACGTGCGCGGTCGAGTGCCGCAGCACGTCGAGCCCGTCCGGCGAGTCCAGCGCGACCGGCTCGACGGCGGCCTCCTCGGCCGGACGCCAGTCCAGGTCGCGCAGGGTGCCCTGCGGGTCGCGGACCACCACGATCGCCTTCGGGCCGGTGGTGGGCAACCCGGCCGCCGCCACCGCGTCGGCCGCCGTGGTCCCGGCGGCGACGACGACGGGGTCGGCCACGGCGGGGGTACGGGGTGCGGACACGGGTGAACTCCTCGCAGCAGATGTGACGGAAAGGTGCCGGTGACGGCTCACCGCGATGGTATCGGTCGGCGTGGTGGCCACCGTCCCCGACACCGTAGGGGACGAATCCCGCCACCGTTGAACCTTTTCGGCCTGGGATCCGAACTACCAGGTGTGGCCGGAGCCGGTTCCGGCCACGTCGATGTGGAGGGGAACCCAGCATGGCGATGACGCGCGGCGGCAGCCGTCGACGCCGGGGCGCGCTGGTGGCCGCCCTGGCCACGGCCGGGGTACTGCTCTGGCCCGCGAGCACGGCGTGGGCCGACGGTGTGACGTTCACGCCGGCCGAGGCCCAGCAGGGCAACTCGGTCAAGCTCGAGTTCCTGGTGCCCGACGAGCGGCCCGGGGTCCGGACCGAGCGGATCGAGATCCGGATGCCGGCGGAGACTCCGGTGGCCGAGGTGTACCCGCTCTCGGTGGAGGGCTGGGCGCCCGCCATCACCACCCGCAAGCTCGACGCCCCGATCGCGGGCATGCACGGCCCGGCGACCGACGTGGTGACCGCCGCGCTGACCTGGACCCGGGGCACCGGCGAGGCGGGGGCGGGCCCGGCCCGGCTGGTGTTCTCGATGGCACCGCTGCCGCAGACCGAGCAGGTGCGGTTCGAGCTGACCCAGACCTACGCCGACGGCCTCCAGGTGCACTGGGGCGACCGCCCCGGCCAGCGCCCGCTGCCCGCGCTGACCCTCACCCCGGGCGACCCGGCGTACCCCGGTGCCGCCCACGGTGGTCACGGCGCGGCACCCGGCGGTGCCGTGCCGGGTGCCCCCGCTCCGGCCACCACCGCGCCCGACGCGGGCCCGAACGCCAACAGCCTGCTCGCCGCCGGCCTGGTCGCCGGTCTCGGCGGCGGCGCGGTGATCGGCTGGCTGATCAGCCGACGCCGCCGTTCCAGCACTGCGGAGATCGACCGGTCGGTGCTCGACGGGGAATCCGCCGCCGAGGACGGCCCGACGGCCACCGCCGAGTCGACGCCGACACCGGCCGAGTCGGTGACCGGACGAGCCGAGTCGGTGGCCGACGCGACGCCTGCGGACCGGCCGACCCCTACGGCCGACGCCGACCCGGCGCAGCGCCGCGACGACCGGGTGGCGCAGGCCGGCGCGACCCGCTGAACGGCACGGGTCAGAGCGGCACGGGTCAGTCGGTCCAGTCGGGCAGCGGTTCCCGGGCCGCCAGCCAGTCGGTGGGCACCCCGCCCGGGGTGCCCACTCCGGTGTGGGCGGCCACCACCGAGCCTGCGATGGCGGCGGTGGTGTCCACGTCGCCGCCCGCCTGGACGCAGGCCCGGACCGCCGCCGGGTAGTCGGTCAGGTGCACGGCGGCCACCCACAGCGTGAACGCGACAGTGTCCTGGGCGGTGACCCGCGCGCCGTTGCCGACCGCCGCGACGACCTCGGGCAGTGGCCGGTCGAGCAGTCCCGCGACCCGGCGTACGGTGCGGTGCACCTCGGTCGCCGAATCCAGCGCGGCGGCCACCCCGGCGAGCAGGCGGGCCGGGTCCGGGCGGTCCCCGTCGAGCCGGGCTCGGGCGGCAAGCGAGGCGGCCACCGCCACCGCGACCGCTCCGGCGATCCCCTCCGGGTGCGCGTGGGTCACCTCGGCGGAGGCCTGGGCCTGGGCCGCGGCCCGGCTGGTCGAGTCGGCGAAGTACGCGCCCAGCGGGCCGACCCGCATGGCCGCGCCGTTGCCGCAGGATCCCTGCCCGTCGAAGGCGGAGGCGGCGGCGACCGGCCACGGGGTGCCGGTCCGGATCAGGCGCAGGATGCGGACCGCGCCCGGACCGTAGCCCCGGTACGGCTCGCAGCGCTCGGCGAAGGCCAGGGCGAGGGCGTCGCGGTCGACGCGACCGGTCTCGGTCAGCGCCGCCACGACCGAGCAGGCCATCTCGGTGTCGTCGGTCCACTGCCAGGGCGGTCGTGGGAGCCGACCGGCGGCCAGGTCGGCCGGGACGTTGCCGGGGACGAAGAACTGGGAGCCGAGCGCGTCACCGACCGAGAGTCCGGCGAGTGAGTCTCCGGCCAGGGCCAGACGGGTGTCGGGATAGAGGGTGAACGTCATTGTCGTACCAGCTTGGCGGGTTGTCGGGTGGGCCGCAACGACGTACCGCGCCACTCCGAGTACCGTTCTGGCGTGGCCACCGTCCTGCTGGTCGAAGACGATCACGTCGTACGCGGCGCGATGCTTCGTTCCCTCACCGACCGGGGCCACGCCGTGCACGCGGTCGGCACCGCGCTGGACGCGCTGCGCCGGGTGGCCGCCGAGACCCCCGATCTGGTCGTGCTCGACCTGGGCCTGCCGGACCTGGACGGGTCGGACGCGCTGCGGATGCTGCGCGGCATCACCGACGTACCGATCATCATCGCCACCGCCCGCGACGACGAGCAATCCGTGGTCAAGCTGCTACGGGCCGGTGCCGACGACTACATGGTCAAGCCGTTCACCGGCGCGCACCTGGACGCGCGGATCACCACCGTGCTGCGCCGGGTGGGCCGTGCCAGTCGCGGCGTGGCACCGGCCGTGCACAGCGTCGGCGGGCTGCGGGTCGACGTCGGTGAACGCAGCGCCCTCCTGGACGGTGAGGCGCTGGCGCTGACACGTAAGGAATTCGACCTGCTGGCCTATCTCGCCGCCCGACCTGGCCGGGTAGTGTCCCGGCGGGAGCTCTTGGAGGAGGTATGGCGGCAGCCATCGGTCGGCGAGGACCAGACCATCGACGTGCACCTGTACTGGCTGCGCCGCAAAATGGGCGAGTCCGCGGCGAAGCCTCGCTACCTGCGCACCGTGCGGGGGGTGGGCTTCCGGCTGGTGGCGCCGGACTGAGGCGCTCGCTGGCGCTGCTGACCGGCGGCACCGGCATCCTGCTGGCACTGGCCTTCCTGATCCCGCTCGGCCTGGCTCTGGGCGGCCAGGCCCGCGAGGAGGCGATCGCCGACGCGGCCCGACGCAGCGCGCTGGTCACCGGCGCGCTCGCGGTGAGCACCGAGCCGGCGGTGGTGGACCGCGCCATCGAGGCCAGCGGCGCCGACCCGGCGACCCGTCCGGTGGTGCACGGTCTCGACGACGTGGCCGCCGAGGCCGGACGCGCCGACGCCGGGCAGCTCGACCGGGCTCGCGACGAGGGACGCTCCCTGGTGGTCGACGTCGACGGCGGGGTGCTGCGGCTGGACCCGGTGGTGCTGGGCGACCGGACGGCCGTCGTGGAGGTGTTCGTACCGGACGAGGCGCTCGGCGGCTCGGGCCGCTGGTGGCTGCTGGCCGGGGTCGCCGTCGCCCTGGTGGGCGCGGCCGTGCTGGTGGTCGACCGGCTCGCCGCGCGTACGGTCGACGCCACCCGGGGGCTGGTCAAGGCGGCGCTCGCGGTCAGCGACGGCGACCTGGGCGTACGCGTGGAGCCGAGTGGCCCGCGCGAGGTGGCCGAGGCCGGGCACGCGTTCAACCGGATGGCGGAGCGGTTCGTCGCGGCCCGCACCGAGGAGCGGGAGTTGGTGGCGGACCTGTCCCACCGGCTGCGGACCCCGTTGACCGTGCTCCGGCTCGACGCGGAGGCGCTGGAGTCCGACGACACCAGCGTGGACGCGTTCAGTCAGGCGGAGCTGGACCACCGACGCGGCATCCGGCGGATCCGGCAGGCGATCGTCACCCTGGAGGGCGAGATCGACGTGCTGATCAAGACCACCCGCAAGGCGGTGGCCACCGAGGCGGCTCCGGCGATGTGCGACGTGAGCGAGGTGGTCCGGGACCGGATGGTGTTCTGGGCGGCCCTGGCCGGTGACCAGAACCGCCCACACCGGGTGGTCGGCGCCCAGCTGCGCATCCCGGCGCCGGTGCCCCGGGCCGAGTTGGCCGCCGCGCTCGACGCGGTGATCGGCAACGTGTTCCGCTACACCCCGCAGGGCACCGCGTTCGAGGTGGCGGTGTCCCGGCGCGACGGGTACGTGGCCATCCGGATCGACGACGCCGGGCCGGGCATCGCCAACCCGGATCGCGCGCTGCGCCGGGGCACCAGCGACCAGGGTTCCACCGGCCTCGGGCTGGACATCGCCAAGCGGGTGGCGTTGCAGGCCAACGGTTCGGTGAGCATCGACCGGGCGCGGCTGGGCGGCGCGAGCGTGGTGATGCTGCTCGCCGACCCGGAGGCGACGCCCCGGCAGGTCAGCCGGTTCGGCCTGGTGGGTCGGATGGCCCGGGAGGCACGGGAGCAGAAGGGCAGCGGACGGCGCTGGCCGAGGCAACGGCCCACCGACTCCTGACCGGGTCACGGGCGGCCGGGTTGTGCGGCGGCACAAGTCTTCCTTAGATCCGAATTAACGACGTCCCATTGGCCCGGTAAGGGTGTCAGGATCAGCTCCGAACCCAGCAGTTCCGCCGGCTCTCCGCTCCCAGCGCACATCGGCCGGTGGAGCCGTGCGCGCGGCGGGAGACACGGTCCCCCCACACCTCCTCCCGTCGCGCGCACTTCCAGGCGTCCGCCGGTCCCGACCGGATCGGTCGGGACCCGCGACTTCCGCAGGCGAGGTCAGTCGCGCGGGGCGGCCAGGTAGGCGTCGATCTCCGCGATGATCCGCTGCTTGCCCGCCGGGTCGAGGAACGAGGCGGTCACCGCGTTGCGGGCCAGCGCCGCCACCTGCTCCGGGCCGGCGTCGAGCAGCCGGGCGGCCACCGCGTACTCGTCGTCGAGGGTGGTGCCGAACATCGGCGGGTCGTCGGAGTTGATCGTCACCAGCAGCCCGGCCTCGACCAGCGTGGGCAGCGGGTGCTCCTCGATGGCGGCCACCGCCCGGGTCCGCACGTTGGAGGTCGGGCAGACCTCCATGGCGATCTGCCGCTCGGCGAGGTACGCGAGCAGCTCCGGGTCCTGCGCGGCGGAGATGCCGTGGCCGATCCGCTCGGCGCCCAGCTCGCGCAGGGCGTCCCAGACGGTCTGCGGGCCGGTGGTCTCCCCCGCGTGCGGCACCGAGTGCAGACCCGCCGCCCGGGCCTGGTCGAAGTAGGGCTTGAACTGTGGCCGGGGCACCCCGATCTCGGGGCCGCCCAGGCCGAAGCTGACCAGCCCGTCCGGGCGCTCGTCGAGGGAGATCCGCAGCGTCTCCTCGGCGGCCGGCAGACCCGCCTCGCCGGGGATGTCGAAGCACCAGCGCAGCTCGATGCCGAAGTCGGCGGCGGCCCGCTTGCGGGCGTCCTCGATCGCCTCGCAGAACGCCGGTGCCGGGATGCCCCGGCTCACGTGCGAGTACGGCGTCACCGTCAACTCGGCGTAGCGCACCTGCTGGCGGGCCAGTTCCCGGGCCACCTCGTGGGTGAGGATCCAGACGTCCTCCTGGTCGCGGACCAGGTCCACGACGCTCAAATACAGCTCGATGAAGTGCGCGAAGTCGCGGAAGACGAAGTAGTCGGCGAGCAACTCCGGGTCGGCCGGGACCGGCGTACGCCCCTCGTGGCGGGCGGCCAACTCGGCCACGATCCGGGGCGAGGCGGAACCGACGTGGTGCACGTGCAGTTCGACCTTGGGCAGTCCGGCGATGAAGGTACGCAGATCGGTCACGGGTTCTCCTGGACGATGACACCGGCACACCGGCGACGACGACGGTTCGTGCGCAGTCTTGCAGGCCGTCGGCGCGGTCGGGGGACGGCACGTCCACCCGTGTCCGCCCCGCGCGGCCCGGCCTCGGCACGGCAGCCGGGGTGTCACTAGGCTCGGTCGCATGGAGCAACGCACCTTCCCCCGCATGGACCGACAGGTCGGCGTGGTCGGGCTCGGCGCCTGGCAGCTCGGCGCCGACTGGGGCACGGTCACCGAGGACGACGCCATGGCGGTGCTGGACGCCGCGGTCGACGCCGGCATCACCTTCCTGGACACCGCCGACGTCTACGGCGACGGCCGCAGCGAGCAGTTCATCGGGCGGTACCTGGCGGCCCACCCGGACGCCGGGCTGACGGTGGCCACCAAGATGGGGCGTCGGGTGACACAGACCCCCGAGGCGTACATTCTGGACAATTTCCGTCAGTGGACGGATCGTTCGCGGGCCAACCTCGGCGTGGACACGCTGGACCTGGTGCAGTTGCACTGCCCGCCGACGCCGGTGTTCGCCACCGACGCGGTCTTCGACGCCCTCGACACCCTCGTCGCCGAAAAGCGCATCGCCGCGTACGGCGTCAGCGTGGAGACCTGCGACGAGGCGCTCACCGCGATCGCGCGGCCCGGGGTGGCCAGCGTCCAGATCATCCTGAACGCGCTGCGCCACAAGCCGCTGGAGCGGGTGCTGCCGGCCGCCTCGGCCGCCGGGGTGGGCATCATCGCCCGCGTACCGCTGGCCAGCGGACTGCTCTCCGGCCGGTACGACGAGCAGACCACCTTCGCCGCCGACGACCACCGTTCCTTCAACCGGCACGGGGAGGCGTTCGACGTCGGCGAGACGTTCTCCGGCGTCGACTACACGCTGGGGCTGGAGGCGGTACGCCGGCTCGCCCCGCTGGTCGGCGACGACCGGACGATGGCCCAGTTCGCCCTGCGGTGGGTGCTCGACCAGCCCGGGGTCACCGTGGTCATCCCCGGCGCCCGCGACGCGGCACAGGCCCGTGGCAACGCCGCAGTGGCCGGTCAGCGGCCACTGTCCACGGAGGAACAGGCAGCGGTGGCCGCCGTCTACGACGAACTGATCCGTCCCCAGGTGCACCAGCGATGGTGACCGGGGAGACGGCCGGAGGCACCAGCGCCCCGGCGGAGCAGAGCCCGGCTCCGCCGGACCGGATGAGCGGCTGGTTCCGGCTCACCAGCGGCCTGCTGGCCGTGGTGATCGGAGCGGTCTGGACGGTGCAGGGCCTCGGGTACGTCGAGGACAGCCTGATGACCGGTCAGCGGATCTGGGCCGCACTCGGTCCACTGCTGGCCCTCGTCGGTGCGGTGCTGCTCTGGTTGGGCATGCGGGCCCGGACGCGACGCTGACCGAGGGATGCGGAAAGCCCCGCGGTCCGTACGGAACGCGGGGCTTTTGCACCTGGGCGGGGACTGCCTCGCCATCTGGCGGGCGGCGGTCGCCGACCGGTGTGTCAGAGGGGGCGGACCTGCTCGGCCTGCGGACCCTTCTGGCCCTGGGCGATCTCGAACTCCACCCGCTGGTTCTCCTCCAGCGACCGGTAGCCGCTGGACTGGATGGCCGAGAAGTGGACGAACACGTCAGCACCCCCGCCGTCGACGGTGATGAAGCCGAAGCCCTTGTCAGCGTTGAACCACTTCACGGTTCCCTGCGCCATGTGTATCTCCTTCTAAAACTGGCGGCCGAGCACGCCGTGCGGCCGGTTGGCCGTTTTCGAGCAGCGGCGCCTGAGGCGGCCCCCAACGAAGGAGACTTCTCTCAACCCACGCCATCTCTCAACAGCGTGGAACAGCAAACCACGTACGCAAAAACTCTGCACAGCCTACCCGACGAAATTCTCCGACATGTGACCTGACGGATGCGAAAGATCCGCTGTGCGGCATCCGCGAGGTAAGGCAAAAGGCCCCCTTGACCGGGTACGGACAAGGGGGCCGAACAGCCCGGACCGCAGTCCGGACGCCGTCACGTGCTAGTCGGGCCAGCGGCCGGTCAACCGGCGTACGCCCACCGCGCCGCCACGGTCCACGGCAGCCCGGACGACCGAGAAGATGGCGCCCTGCAACGCCGCCGCCGCGAGGATCTCGCCCCAGCGGCGGTCCTCGTCGACGGGATCGGGCGCCTCACCGTCGCCGGCGGTCAACTTCCACACCTGGCGGAAGACGGCACCCGCGATCGCACCGGCGGCGATACCGGCCAGGATGCCCACCGGCCGGTAGGCGACCTTGCTCAACCCCTTGCTCACCCACGCCTCCCTCGAATGATCATCAGCACCACGGCGGTGACGATCGCGCCCGCCGCGAGGGCGACGAACGGCGCCGGCCCGTGCCGCCCCCGCACCGGCGGATGGGTCAGGGCCGCCTGACCACGGACCCGGGCGACGGTCAGCGCCGCCTGCTCCCGGACCCGCTCGCGGGCCTGGTCCGCCGAGGACTTCAAGCGCTTCTTGACGTCGGCCTTGGCGGCCAGCGCCTCCACCGTCTCGCCCAGCTCGACCCGGGTCCGCCGGATCTCCGCCCGCAGCGCGTCGGTGTCGCCGGTCCCGTTGCCGTGCCCGTTGCGCGTCCCGTTGTGTGTCATGCCCGTCCCCTGTCCTTCACCGCCGCGCTGACCACGTCGACGTCGGCCCGCAGGCTCTGCACGGTCGCCTGCGGCACCGGCGGGACCGCCTGGCTGACCTGCTTCTTGCCCAGCAGCGCGAGGACGCCGGCGATCAGGAAGACGACCGCCGCCACGATCAGCGCGGCCGCCCACGCCGGTAGCACCAGGGCCAGCAGCAGGATCGCGGCGGTGACCAGCGCGCCGAGGCCCAGGAAGGCCAGTGCGCCGCCGCCGGCCAGCAGGCCGACGCCGATACCGGCGTGCTTGCCCTTCTCTGTCAGCTCCGCGCGGGCCAGCGCGAGCTCGTCCCGGACCAGGCGAGACACCTGCTCCGTCGCCCGCTGGACCAGCTCGGCGGTGGAGGGCTCGCTTCCGTTGTGGGATGTACGGACGTTCGCCACGTCAGCCATGCTGTCCCCCTCTCGTCGTCACCGCGCTGTATGCCCGAAGTAGTCGCCCGCCAATCCTGCGTGCGAAGAAGGAGCAGGGCGTCCCGCACGAGGTCCCCGGGAAACCTTCCGTCAAACCTGTCCGGCCCGCCCCGTTCGGGCGTCCTCACCCGATGAGGGCCGGTGGGAGACCACACCGCCCACCGGCCCTCATCGACACGCATCCGGGGTCAGCGCCGCGCCTCGACGGGTTCGTCGGGGCCGACGAAGGCCTCGCTGCGCGCGTCGCCGTCGTCGCTGCCGCCGAAGAGGCGGGCGTCGTCGGGGACCTCCCCGTCCTCGAACCGTCGGGTCCGGCGCTTGGGGTGCACCCACTGCCAGGGCAGCGAGGCGGTACCGTCGCCGACCTCGGCACGCAGCCGTGGCAGCGCGGTGGGCCGCTGGTCGCGTACCCACGCCACCATGTGCTCGCGGACCAGGCAGCGCAGGTCCCACAACGCGCCGGCGCTGGCGGCGCTCACCAGCGCCCGCAGCTTGACCATGCCGCCGGTCGCGTCGGTCACCTGGAGTACGCAGACCCGGCCGTCCCACAGGTCGGTGCCCTCGACCAGGCGACGCAACTCCTCCCGCATCGCCTGCACCGGCAGCGACCAGTCGACGTCGAACTCCGCGGTGCCGAGCACCGCCGCCTCGGTACGCGTCCAGTTCTGGAACGGGGTGCTGGTGAAGTAGGAGGTGGGCAGGATCAACCGGCGGTCGTCCCAGATCTGCACCACCACGTAGCTGAGGGTCAACTCCTCGATCCGGCCCCACTCCCCCTCGACCACGACCACGTCGTCCAGACGGACCGCGTCGCTGAAGGCGAGTTGCAGCCCGGCGAAGACGTTGCCGAGCAGGCTCTGCGCGGCCAGCGCGGCGACGATACCGACCACACCGGCGCTGGTCAGCACACCGGCACCGATGCCGCGCACCGCCGGGAACGTCATCAGCATCACGCCGACGGTGAGCACCACGATCACCACGATGGTCACCCGGCGCAGCATGACGACCTGGGTGCGTACCCGACGGGCGTGCCGGTTGTCCGGCACGTCCACCCGGAACCGGGCCAGCGCGGTGTCCTCCACCACCACCAGCAATGAGGTGACCAGCCAGGCGGTGGCCGCGATGACCGCGAGCACCAGCATGTGCAGCAGCGCCTGCCGCCACCCGGTGCCGACCGCGTAGCCGGTGCTGAACCGGACGGCGAACTGCACGGCGAGCACGGTGGCGGCGATCTGGAACGAGCGGTGGGCGTGCTCGGTCAACTCCATCAGCAGTCGGGACCGGTGGCCCCACCGCCGAATCGAGCGATGCACCACCTCGACCACGGCAACGGCGATCGCCGCCGCGGCGAGCGCGGCGACGACCGTCACGAGGTAGCTGTGCACGTGTGATTCTCCTTCCGGACCGACAACAAGATCCACGCAAAGGGGCAAGTTTGCCCCAGAACGCCGTCACCGGCCACCGCAACGCCGCTGCGGTGGCCGGTGACGGAGGTGGCGGAGGTGGCGGATCAGACCTTGCGGTAGCGGGCCTGGAGGAAGCAGTAGAGGCCGAAGGCGGCGATGCCCAGCCCGACCAGCGACAGCAGGATGGTGCCGAATGCCTGGTCCCGCAGCGTCCGCAGGGCGGCGTCCAGGCCCCGGGCCTTCTCCGGGTCGTAGTTCACCGCGGCCAGCACGACCAGGAAGCCGGTCACCGCGAACGCACTGCCCCGGGCGGTGTAGCCGGCCATGCCGAGCCGCCGGGCGAGCTGGGTGGTCCGGGCGTTCATCTCGCCGGTCTTCAGCCGCTTTATGAACTTCTTCTTGACGCCGTAGATGAACATGCCGACGCCGACGCCGATGAGGACCAGGCCGGCGAGACCGACCAGCCACCGACCGCCGGTCGACTCCATCAGCCGGGCGGTCATCTCCTCCTGCTGGGAGGCGCTGTCGGAGTTGGCGTTGGAGAAGACCTTCCAGGCCGTCCACGCCAGCCAGAGGTAGATGACCGCGCGGGCTGCGGAGAAGACCCGCTCCTTGATCCGGTCGTTGCCGCTCTCGGTCTGGTGCCCGACGGCGGCTTCGAGAGCCTGCCAGATCGCCATGGCGACCATGCCGACGGCGATGGCGATGACCACGAACGTGCCCATCGGCTGCGCGGCGAGTGTCCGCAGCGCGCCGGACTGGTCACCGTCGTCGGAGGAGTTGCCGAATGCGATCTGCAACGCCAACCAACCGAACAACAGGTGCACGATCCCGTAGCCGATGAAACCGGCCCGGGCGAGGAGTTCCAGCCACCGGCTGTCTGCCGTTCGGGCGGCGGTGGCTTCGGCGTTCCGGGTGAGAGACATGGGCCATCAATCTCCGGACGCGAAGATTTCCAAACGTGTCCAGCCGTCGCCGGAAAGCGACGGCTGGACGGCCGGATCAGGCAGTTGTCGGCGTCAGCCGGAATTGCGCGAAATGCGTACCTTGACCTCGGCATCGGTGACGCTGTCCAGGGTGACCGCCATGCCGCCGACGTCGGCGGCCTGCTGCCCGACGGTCAGCGACAGTTGCTCACCGGCGACCTCGATGGTCACCACGTCGTCCTGGGCCTCGACGAGCCGCGCCTCGACGCCGAGGATGTTGGCACGCGCGTCCACCCCCCGGTCGAAGGTCACTGTGCAGGCGTCCAGCCCGCAGTCGGTGCGGGCGCCTTCGGAGCTGCATCCCATCAGCAGGGCGGCACCGAGCGCGAGCCCGGCCAACAGACCGGCCGACTTACGGGTGGGGACCCTCCAGGCGAGGGTGCGCCGGCTGCGGCCGGCGGGCGATCGGTTCGTCACCGCCTCAGCGTACGAGACGAAGGCGAACGGCCCCGGCGTGCCGAACCGGCGGTGGAGAATGGGCCGGTGAGCATGCTGGTCGAGGAGAACGCCGCCAAACACCGCTACGAGATCCTGGTCGACGACGCGCTGGCCGGGTTCACCGCGTACCTGCCCCGGGGCGAGGCGCTGGTGTTCACGCACACCGAGGTGGACCCGGCCTTCCAGAACAGGGGCGTCGGTGGCGCACTGATGCGCGGCACCCTGGACCAGGTCCGCGCCCAGGGGCAGCGGGTGGTCCCGCAGTGTCCGTTCATGCACGCCTACATCGAGCGCCACCCCGAGTACGCGGACCTGGTCACCAGCCCGACGTGACGGCGGTACCCGCCAGCAGCTCGGCCACGGCCCGGCCGGCGGCCCGGGTCGCGCCGTGCGTGGCGACGTGCACCGTGCCGGTGACCAGTGCGGGCACGCCCAACTCCACCACCACGGCGTCGGGCCGGTCCGCCAGCACCCGGTCGACGGCGCTCCGCATCCAGTCGTGCCGGTGCAGATCGCGCACCACCAGCACGAGCGGTCGGCCGACGGCGCCCAGCGCCGGGTCGGTGGGCACCTCGCCCCGCGCGTAGCGGGCGCTGGTGGTGCCCGGCACCAGCGCGGTCAACGGCGCGGCCACTCCCCACGGGGTCTCCGCCCCGATCGCGATGTTGTGCGGCGGGTGGAACTCCACCACGTGCGCCGGCCCGGCCAACGGCAGCTCCGCGCCTCCGTCGGCCCGGGTGACCCGGATCGCCCGCCGCGCGGCGACCAGCCCGACGCCCGAACCGCCGGTCGTCACCGGGGTACGCCCACCGGCCGTACGGGCGGCCACCGTCCACGCCGCGAGTTGGCCGACCCGTTTCGCCGCCTCGGCCAGCCGCTCCTCCGGCAACTCCCCGGCCACGACCGCGTCCACGATGGCGTCGCGCAGGTGCCGGGCGGTCTCCTCGTCGGCGTGCTCGCCGCCGACACAGATCGCGTCCGCCCCGGCGGCCAGCGCCCGCACCGCCGCACCGGCGAAGCCGTACCGGCCGGCGACCGCCTCCATCTCCACGGCGTCGGTCACCACCACGCCGTTGAAGCCCATCTCCTCCCGCAGCACACCGCTCAGGATCCGGGTGCTCAGCGTCGCCGGCAGCTCCGGATCCAGCGCCGGCACCAGCAGGTGCCCGGTCATCACCGCCTGCACGCCCGCCTCGACCGCAGCCCGGAACGGGGCCAGCTCGACGGCGTCCAGCCGATCCCGGTCGCCGGTGATCCGGGGCAGGTCGTGATGCGAGTCCACCCGGGTGTCGCCGTGCCCCGGGAAGTGCTTGGCACAGGCGGCCACGCCGCCGGACTGGAGGCCGCGTACCCAGGCGGTGGTGTGCCGGGCCACCACCGACGGATCGGCACCGAACGAGCGGACACCGATCACCGGGTTGTCCGGATTGGAGTTCACGTCGGCGTCCGGCGCGTAGTCCAGGGTCACGCCCAGCGCGGCGAGTTCGACGCCCAGGTCGCGGGCGACCTCCTCGGTGAGGGCCGGGTCGTCCACCACGCCGAGGGCGAAGTTGCCCGGCCGGGTGCTGCCCCGACCCGACTCGATGCGGGTGACGTCGCCCGCCTCCTCGTCGATCGCCACGATCACGTCCGGCCGTTCCGCGCGCAGCCCGGCGGTGAGCGCCGCCACCTGCTCCGGGTCCACGACGTTGCGGCTGAACAACACCACCGCGCCGAGGCCGTCGCCGAGCCAGCGGCAGACCCACGCGGGCGGTACGGTGCCGACGAACCCGGGCTGCAGGACCGCGGCCGCCAACGCCGCCAGATCCCCGTTCGCTCGCTGAAGATTCGCTCGCTGACGCTCGCTCATGCCCGCCCTCCGCTGCGCTCCGGGCCGCCATGAGGCACCACCGCACTGCACCGATGATTCGCTCGCTGACGCTCGCTCATGCCCGCCCTCCGCTGCGCTCCGGGCCGCCATGAGGCACCACCGCACTGCGTTGAAGATTCGCTCGCTGACGCTCGCTCATGCGGTCGCGTACCCCCGTCATCCTCCGCCGCGGACTCCCCCCGCCACCCGGCGGTGCAGCAATGGTCACACCGCGCCACCGAATAGTCAATAAACCTTACAGTTGCCTTGGGAGCGCTCTGCCAGCAGAGTGCGGAGATGGACCCGCTGCTGTTGCTCGCCGACGCGACGAGCCCGGCCGACATCCCCGGCGTACGCCTGCTCGGCCTGGTGGTGGGCGGCCTGCTGCTGCTCGTGGCCATCCGGGCGATGTTCCGGCGCTGACGTCGCGACCGGGTGTGACCCGCCCCCGCCGGGGTACCGCCTGACCTTGGACACCATCACGGCGAGGGGGCACCCATGAAGATCGGCTACTTCCTGTCCACTGAGGAGTACCCGCCAGAGCAGTTGCTGGCGCAGGCGCAGGCCGCCGAGCGCGCCGGCTTCCAGTCGCTCTGGATCTCCGACCACTATCACCCCTGGACGGACGCGCAGGGCCAGGCCCCGTTCGTCTGGTCCATGATCGGCGCGTTGAGCCAGACCTGCCGCCTGCCGGTCACCACGGCGGTGACCTGCCCCACCGTGCGTATCCACCCGGCGGTGCTGGCCCAGGCGGCGGCGACCAGCGCGGTGCTGCACTCCGGGCGGTTCGTGCTCGGGGTGGGCTCCGGCGAGGCGCTCAACGAACACATCCTCGGCGACCACTGGCCGCAGGCCGGCGTCCGGCTGGAGATGCTGGAGGAGGCGGTCGAGGTGATGCGGAAGCTGTGGGACGGCGGCTTCGTCAACCACTACGGCAAGCACTACCGGGTGGAGCACGCCCAGATCTACACGCTGCCCGAGACGCCCCCGCCGATCTACGTCTCCGCCTTCGGCCCCAAGGCGGTGGATATCGCCGCCCGTATCGGCGACGGCTTCGTCAACACCATGCCCGACGCCGAGCTGGTGGGCCGGTTCCGGGACAACGGCGGTGGCGACAAGCCGTGCCAGGCCGGTTTCAAGGCGGCGTACGCGCCGACCGTGGAGGAGGGCATGCGGCTGGCGTACGAACGCTGGCCGACCGAGGCGATCCCCGGTGAGCTGTTGCAGGTGCTGCCCTCGCCCCGGCACTTCGAGCAGGCCGCCGAACTGGTCGACCCGGAGGCGATGCGGGAGGCGTTCGTCTGCGGCAACGACGCCGACGCGCACCTGGCGAAGATCGACGCGTACGCGAAGGCCGGCTTCGACGAGGTCTACGTGGCCAACACCGGGCCGGACTGGCAGGGGTTGATGGACCTGTACCAGCGCGACGTACTGCCCCGACTGCGCTGAGCGACGACGTGGCGGAACTCGCGGTCCCTCGTGGCCGGACCTGCGTTTCGGCGCTGGTCCGGCCGGGTACCTGCGGCCTTCGATGAAGCTCACCACGCACTCGATGTCGTTGCGCCGCGCGGCGCGCAGCCTGTTCGGCTGGTCCACCCTGCGCCCCAACCAACTGGCCGCGATGCGTGCGGTGATGCGGCGGCGCGACGCGTTGGTGGTGCTGCCCACCGGCGCCGGCAAGTCGGCGATCTATCAGATACCGGCGAGCCTGATCCCCGGCCCGACCGTGGTGATCTCGCCACTGCTCGCCCTGCAACAGGACCAGATCGCCGCGCTCAACGAGCGGCAGCGGGCGGAGTTGCGGGCGGTCCGGATCAGTTCGGACGAGTCGCCGGCCCAGCAGGCCGAGGCGATCGCCGAGATCCGGGACGAGCGGGCCGAGTTCCTCTTCATCACCCCGGAGCAACTGGCCAACCCGGAGCGCCTGGCCGAGGTGCGCGCGTTGAAACCGGCACTGGTCGCGATCGACGAGGCACACTGCATCTCGGCCTGGGGGCACGACTTCCGTCCGGACTACCTGGCGCTCGGTCAGCTCATCGAGGGCATCGGACGGCCACCGGTGGTGGCGCTGACCGCCACCGCCTCCCCACCGGTACGCGACGACATCGTGGCCCGGCTGCGGTTGCGCGAGCCCGAGATCGTGGTGTCCGGGCTGGACCGGCCGAACCTCTTCTTCGAGGTGGCGCACTGCCCCACCGAGGACTACCGGTGGCGACGGCTGATCGCGCTGCTGCGGGACGACGAGCGGCCGGGCATCATCTACGTACCCACCCGGCGGGCGGCCGAGGATCTCGCCGCCCGGATCACCGACGCCGGCTACCCGGCGCAGTACTACCACGGTGGGATGTCCGCCAGCGCCCGCGCCCGGCTGCACGAGGCGTTCCTCGCCGACCAGGTGCCGATCATGGTGGCCACGTCGGCGTTCGGCATGGGTATCGACAAGCCGAACATCGCCTGGGTGGTGCACATGGCGCTGCCCGACTCGCCGGACAGCTACTTCCAGGAGATCGGCCGGGCCGGACGCGACGGGCAGCCGGCCCGTGTGCTGCTGCTCTGGCAGGCCGAGGACGTGGGGCTGCAACGCTTCTTCAGCGGTGGCCTGCCCGACGCCACCGAGCTGCGGGACCTGGCCGCCCTGCTGCGTCAGGGGCCGGTCACCAAGAAGGAGCTGCGCGAGGTGACCGGGCTGGGGCCGCGCAAGCTCGGGCAGTACCTGGCCCTGCTGGAGCAGGTCGGTGCGGCGCAGCCCCGCGCCGGGCAGCGGATCGGCGCGCCGCGCTACTCGCCGACTCCGGTGGAGGCCGCCGAGGCGGCCGTGGCCGAGGCCGAGCGGCAGCAGAACCTGACCCGTTCGCGGACCGACATGATGCGGGCCTTCGCCGAGACCACGGCCTGCCGGGGGCAGACCCTGCTGGCCTACTTCGGCGAGCAGATGACCCAGATCTGCGGGCACTGCGACAACTGCCACGCCGGCACCAGCACCGCCGACGACGGCGCGGTGGGTCCGTTCCCGGTGCACAGCCAGGTACGGCACCCGGAGTGGGGCGCCGGCCTGGTGCTCAGCTACGAGGACGACCGGATGACGGTGCTCTTCGACGAGGTCGGGTACAAGACGCTGTCGGTCAGCGTGGTGTCCGAACAGGGACTGCTGACGCTGGACTAACCTGAGCCCGCCGCGATGGCGGCGGGGACATACCGGACCAGGCGCGGCCAGCACGGATGGCGCGTGACCGGGGACCGGACGACGAACGGGAGAGGCACGGTCGTGATCGAAGAGCCGACGTACACCGCTTTCGGTTTCTCCGACGAGGAGTGGGGGCTGCTGGTCGGCCTGCCGCAGGCGGTGCTCACCGCAGCGAGCGCCGCGGAGTCCGACAGCACCCGGGCGACGATGGCCGAGAGCGCGGCCGGGCTGGAGACCATCTCCACCGGTCGGGAGTCGGCCAGCCCGCTGGTGGCCGCGGTGGCCGGGGAGATCGTGACCCGGGTGGGCGACCCGGAGGCCGGCGAGGAGTTGCCGGTGATCGCGCCGGAGGACCCGCGCGCGTACGCCGAGGACGTGCTGGGCCGGGCCAAGGCCGCCGCCGCCCTGCTGGCGGAGAAGGTGGACGAGGGCGAGGCCGGCGCGTACCAGCACTGGCTGGTGGAGATCACCGACCAGGTGGTCGGCGCGGCCACCAGCGGCGGCATCCTCGGGCTCGGGGGCAGCCAGGTCAGCCCCTCGGAGCGACGCTTCCGGGACCGGCTGGCCCAGGTCCTCAACGACTGAGCGACGGCGACGAGAAAGGGGGCGACGTCCGTCGGACGTCGCCCCCTTTCGCTCGTGCGGATCAGGCGATCCGGCGGCGGAACAGCACCGCCGAGAGCAGCACCGCGACCGCCAGCAGACCCAGGCACCACGCCGCCGCGCGGACCGGCGCCGAGCCGACCGGCAGGTCGAGCAGCAACCCCCGCAGCGACTCGATGACCGGCGTGACGGGCTGGTGCTCGGCGAAGCCGCGCAGCCAGCGGGGCAGCGTCTCGACCGGCACGAAGGCGCTGCTCGGGTAGGGCAGGAACATCACCAGGAAGGTGTACCCGCCGGCCGCCTCGGGGGTACGGGCCAGCAGCCCGAACGCCGCCGACAGCCAGGACACCGCCAGCAGGAACAGCAGCAGCACCCCGGCGGCGGCCAGCCAGCGCAGCGGTGCCACGGCGGGCCGGAACCCGATGGCCACCGCGACGGCCAGCACCAGCACGGTGGAGACCGTGTTGCGCGCGATGCTGGCCACCACGTGACCGCCGATGATCGAGGTCGCGCCGACGTCCATGGTGCGCAGTCGCTCGATCATGCCGTTGGTCATGTCCGTGGTGACGCTCACCGCCGTGCCCGCCGCACCGAACCCGGCGCAGAGCAGCAGCACGCCGGGCACCACATAGGTCACGTACGCCGAGCCGGTGTCGATCGCCCCGCCGAAGAGGTAGACGAAGACCAGCATCAGCATCACCGGCAGCAGCAGCGAGGTGAGCAACGCGTCGACGTTGCGGCGCGACAGCCGGACGCAGCGGCCGATCATCACCGCCATCTGCGATCCGCGTACGGCCAGCTCAGACATGGGTCACCTGCTGTCGGGTGGGCACCGGAGTGCCGGTGAGGGTGAGGAAGACGTCGTCGAGGGTCGCCTCGCGGACGGTGAACCGGACCACCCCGTGACGGTCCGGATCGATCTCGTCGAGCAGGGCGCGCACCTGCGGCGCACTACCGTCGGTGGCCACCGACAGGGCAAGCCGGTCCGGGTCCCGGCCGGTGACCCGGTCGCCCAGCAGCCCGGCCGCCTCCCGCATTCCGGCCTCCTCACGCCAGGTCAGCTCCAGCCGGTGCGCGCCGAAGCGGCTCTTGAGGTCGTCGGCGGTGCCCTCGGCGGCGATCCCGCCCTGGTGCAGCACCGTGATCCGGTCGGCCAGGCGGTCGGCCTCCTCCAGGTACTGCGTGGTGAGCAGCACGGTCACCCCGGTGCGGGCCAGTTCGCCGACGACCTCCCAGAGCCCCTGCCGGCTGCGCACGTCCAGGCCGGTGGTGGGCTCGTCCAGGAAGACCACCGACGGCTGCCCGACCAGGCTGGCGGCGAGGTCCAGGCGGCGGCGCATGCCCCCGGAGTAGGTGATCGCCTGCCGCCCGCCCGCGTCGGTCAGCGCGAAGCGTTCCAGCAGGTCGGTGGCGCGCTTGCGGGCCGCCGACCCGGACAGCCCGGCGAGCCGGGCCAGCATGGTCAGGTTCTCCAGGCCGGTCTGGGTGTCGTCCAGGGCGGCGTGCTGGCCGGCGAGGCTGATCGTCCGCCGGACCCGCCGCCGGTCGCGCACCACGTCGTGGCCGGCGACCCGGGCGCTGCCCCCGTCGGGCCGGGTCAGCGTGGCCAGGATCCGCACGGTGGTGGTCTTGCCGGCCCCGTTCTGGCCGAGCAGCGCGTGCACGCCGCCGGCCCGGACCCGCATGGTCAGCCCGTCGAGGACGACGAGGTCGCCGAAGGACTTCCTCAGCTCGATCAGCTCGACCGCGGGTGGTCCGTTCGTCATGGGTCACTCTCCGCTTTCTGCGTATGTCGTACGCTTATCTGCGTAGACCATACGCAGAAGTTACGATGAGGGTCAAGCCCGGCCGGTGGAGGTACATGTGAGCGACGGTCCCGACGTCGAACTGCCCGAGAACGTCGCGCTCGCCTGGGGGCTGCGCGAGCGTCCGAGCCGTGGCCCGAAGCGTGGCCTCAGCCTGGAACAGGTGGTGGCCGCCGGGATCCAGGTCGCCCAGTCGGAGGGGCTCGGCGCGGTGTCGATGAGCCGCGTCGCCCGCGAGCTGGGCGCGGCCACGATGTCGCTCTACCGGTACGTGCCGACCAAGCACGACCTGCTCGACCTCATGGTCGACACGGCGTACGGGCCGCCCCCGCCACCACGTGGTCCGGACGAGGGCTGGCGCCCCGCGCTGACCCGCTGGGCCGAGGGGAACCTGACCGCGTTGCGCCGACAGCCGTGGATCCGACACGTGCCGATCAGCGGCCCCCCGATCAACCCCAACCAGGTCCGCTGGCTGGAGTACGGGCTGACCGCCCTGGCCGGCACCGGCCTGCGCGGCGCCGAGCGCGTCTCCACCATCATGCTGGTCAGCGGGTACGCCCGGAGCTGGGCCACCACCACGGCGGACCTGATGGAGGCGGCGGTCCGCAGTGGGCAGACCCCCGACCAGGTGGGCCTGCACTACTGGCGGCACCTGGCCCGGCTCACCGCCGACGGGCCGTACCCGGCGATCCACGAGCTGATCGCCGAGGGCGACGACGAGGACGACTACGTCGACGCCGAGTGGCGCTTCGGGCTCGGCCGGGTGCTGGACGGCGTCGAGGCGATGATCCAGACGCGTACGGCGGGCGGCCGGTGACCGCTCAGGACCGGTCCAGCAGGTCGAGCACGGCACGCTCGGCCTGCTCGCGCCCGGTGTCCCGGGTCACCGGCACCACCACGCCGTCGTGGAACAGGTCGACCACCCGAGGATCCACGTAGGACGTACGGGCCACCGTCGGGGTGTTGCCGAGCAGCTCCGCGACCTCGCGCATCACCCCGGCCACCGCCCGCCGCCGCGCGGTCACCGACCTCGGCGTCCCGAGCACGGCCAGCTCGGTGGCCGCCCGGACGGTGGCGTGCCAGGTGCGGAAGTCCTTTGCGGTCATCTCGCCGCCGCTGGCGTCGCGCAGGTAGTCGTTGACCTCGTCGGCCCGCACGTCCCGCCACTGCCGGCCGTCCCAGTAGCCGAACAACCGGTCCGCCTCCCGGCGACGGCGGCGCAGGTGGGTCAGCACCCGGCACAGCTCCGGGTCGGAGACCCGGCGGACCTGCTCGATGCCGCCCTTGGCCGGGAACTCGAAGACCACGCAGCCCTGGCGGGACCGGGCGTGTTCGGGGCGGAGGGTGGCCACGCCGAAGGTCGGGTCGTCCCCGGCCGCGTACTGGTCGCTGCCGACCCGGAAGGTGCCCATGTCGAGCAGCCGGGTCACGGTCGCCAGCACCCGCTCGCGGCGCAGCCCCCGCCCGGTGAGGTCGAGGCCGACCCGTTCCCGCAGCACCGGCAGCCGGCGGGCCACCTCCAGCACGTGGTCGAACTTCGCCTCGTCCTGCCGCTGCCGCCACAGCGGGTGGTAGAGGTACTGCTTGCGCCCGGCGGCGTCGATCCCGGTGGCCTGGATGTGCCCGTTCGGGTGCGGCGCGATCCACACCTGCCGCCAGGCCGGCGGGATGACCAGCGCCCGCAGCCGGGTCAGATCGTCCGGGTCACGCACCGGCGCGCCGCGCGGGTCGACGAACGACCAGCCCGGACCGCGTCGCCGGCGGCCGTATCCCGGCCGACCCGGATCACTACGCCGCAACCGCACGGTCCGCCCGCACCACCCGTTCCACCTCCTCGACGGCGGCCAGCACCGCGTCGACCCCGACGGCGGCGACCGCCGGGTGACCACCTACCCCGTCCCGGGTCGGGCATGCGCCGACCCAGAGCACCCGGTGCCGTCGTCGCTCCGGCGGCGGCCCCCACCGGGCGGGCGGGACCGGACCGAAGATCACCACCGACGGGGTGCGGTAGCCGGTGGCCAGATGCGCCACGCCGGTGTCCCCGCTGACCACCAGCCGCGCCCCGGCGACCAGGGCGGCGAGCTGCCCGAGATCGGTCCGCCCGGCCAGCACCGCGTCGGCGGGCAGACCGGCCTCGTCCGCGACCCGTACGGCGGTGGCCCGCTCCCCCGTGCTGCCGGTCACCACCACCCGGTGCCCCCGGCCGGTCAGGTCCCGGGCGAGAGCCGCGTACCGCCCGGACGGCCAGCGCTTGGCCGGCACCTTGGAGCCGGGATGCAGCACCGTCACGCCGGTCGGCATGGTCCCCGGCAGCGGCCGGAGCAGGTCCAGGTCGGTCCGGTCGGTGGGGATGCCGTACCAGCTCAGCAGCCGGCACCAGCGCGCCACCTCGTGCTCCTCGTCGTCCCACCCGGGCCCGTCGGCGTGCTCCGCCCGCGCGTCGGCGAAGGCGAACAGCCGGTCCGGGCCGGTGGTGGCGAGCAGCCGGTGCGAGCGCGGTCCCCGGCCGTGCAGGTTCACCGCCACCTCCACCGGCCCGTCGGGAGTCCCGATCCGGTCCAGCCCGTCGGTGGGCAGCAGCCGGTCCACGCCGCCGACCAGCTCGACCAGCGGGCCGAGCCAGGACGGCGCGGCGAGCACCAGTTCGCGATCCGGGTACGCCGTCCGCAGCGCCCGCAACGCCGGGACCGCCGTGGCGAGGTCACCGACGCCGAGGGCACGCAGGACCAGGATCACGGGTACGAGGTCTCCTGCTCGGCGCAGACCACCATCTCGCGTACCGCGCAGCCGGCCGGTTGGGAGAGCGCGAACATCACGGCGGCGGCGGTGTGCGCCGGGTCGTTGAGGATCGCGTCCGGCCCCGGCCGGTACTGCGCGTCGCGGTCGTCGAAGAAGGCGGTCCGCATGCCGCCCGGCACCAGCAGCGTCACGTTCACCGACCCGGCCAGCTCGGCGGCGAGCGCGCGGGTGAACCCGACCACGCCGAACTTCGCCGCGCAGTACGCCGTGGCGTCGCTGACCGCCTTGACCCCGAGCGTGGACGCCACCGTGACGACGCTGCCCCGGGCGGCGGTCAGGAACGGCAGCGCGGCCCGGATCACCGCGGCGGTGGCCAGCAGGTCCACCGTGACGATCCGGTCCCAGGTCTCGCCGGGCACGTCGGAAAGTCGGCCGGGCACGTCCACCCCGGCGGCGGTGACCACCGCGTCGAGCCCGCCCTCGCGCTCGGCGAGCTGCCGGGTGGCGGACTCCGCCGCGCGGGTGTCGGCCAGGTCGCACTCGGCCCAGGCCACCCCGTCGCCGGGCGCCTGCCGGTCCAGCACCAGGGGCCGCCCGCCGGAGCGGGCCACCGCGGCCACCACCGCCGCGCCCAACCCGCTGGACCCGCCGGTGACCAGCACCGTGCGTCCGGTGCCGGGCGCGCTCATCGGGACACCCCCACGCCGGTACGCGCCGCCGTCGCCGCGATCAGCCCGGTGGTGGAACGGCCGTCCAGGTACGGCACCACCACCGTGTGACCGCCCCAGCGGCGCAGGATCTCGGCCTCGGGCAGGCAGTCGTCGTCCCCGCCGCCGGTGGCGTAGTCCCCGCCCTTGACCCAGATGTCCGGGCGCAGCCAGGACAGTGCCGCCGCCGGGGTCGACTCGTCGAAGATCATCACCGCGTCCACGCAGCTCAGCGCCGCCAACAGGCGACTTCGGTCGTCCTGCCGCACGACCGGCCGGTCCGGTCCCTTGAGTCCGGTGACGCTGGCGTCGGAGTTGAGGCACACCACCAGGCAGTCGCCGAGTTGCCGGGCGGCCTGGAGGGTCGCCACGTGACCGGCGTGCAGCAGGTCGAAACAGCCACCGGTCGCCACCACCGTCCCTCCGGCGGCACGCACCCGGGCCACCGCGGCGGCGGCTGCCGCCACCCCGACCCGGTCACCGGCCACCGCCGTGTGCACCGCCTGCGGCGCCCGCCGCACCGGCAACGGCAACGCGGTCGCCACTCCGCCGTCCGCCACGTACGCCGACGCCTCGGTCACCGCCTCCTGCACCGCCTCCGACAGCAGCGCGCCCCGGCCCAGCGCCAGGCCGGCGGCGACCGCGAACCGGTCCCCCGCGCCGCAGGTGTCGCCCTCGGCGGCCACCGGCGTCGGCACCACCAACGGCGTCGACCCGGCGTGGCTGAGCAACGCACCGTCGGCACCCAACGTCACCGCCACCGCGCCCGCCCGCCAGCGTTGCCGCAGGCGCTCGGCGCCGTCGGCGGCGGTGGCCAGCCGGGTGGCGGCGGCCGGCGCCTCCACCAGCTCCTGCACCTCCGACTCGTTCGGCGTGACCAGGTGCACCCCGGGCACCGCCGCCGGTCCGCGCGGATGCGGGTCCCAGACCACCGGGGCCCGGGTCGCCGCCAGGGCCGCCCGCAGCGCGGGCTGCCGCGCCACCCCCCGGCCGTAGTCGCTGACCAGCACCACCGACGCCCGCTCGATGACGCGCAGGACCGCCTCGGCGGGTTCGCCCGGCGTCTCGGCGCCGCCGCCCCGGTCGTGGCGCAGCAGCACCCGCCCACCGGCCCGCAGCCGGATCTTCTCCGGGGTGGACCCGGCCAGCCGCAACGGGTACACCTGCACCCCGGCGGCGGCCAGCAGCACCCCCAACCGGGCCCCGCCGGCGTCGTCGGCGAGCGCGGTGACCAGCACCACCTCGGCGCCCTGCGCGGCGGCGAAGACGGCGGCGAGCCCGGCCCCGCCGGGCCGGTCGACGTGCGCGGTCTCGTCGAGCACCGGGACCGGCGAGTCCGGACAGAGCCGGTTCACCACGCCCTCCACGTCCCGGTCGAGCAGGGTGTCGCCGACCACCACCACGGGTCCCCTCACGCTTGCCTCCTCACGCTTCGACCGGTCGGCCGGCCCCACCGTCCAGCACCACCTCGACCCCGGCGCGGACCGGACCGGCCGCCGGTGCGTCCGACGCCGCCGGCACCACCGGCTCCACGTACGCCACCGCCGGCTGCTCGACCATCGCCCGCTCCACGTACTCGCAGAGCAGGTGACTGGAGACCAGATGCAGCTCCTGCACGACCTGGGAGTCCGGGCAGTCCACCGCGAGCGCCTCGTGGACGGCGTCCGCGAGCGGATTCGGTGCCGGCCCGGTGAACGCCCAGCACCGCAGCCCGGCCTGGCGACCCGCCCGCGCGGCGGCCAGCAGGTTCGTGCTGCCACCGCTGGTGGAGAGCAGCAGCAGGACGTCGTCGGGGCGGCCGTGCGCGCGGACCTGCCGGGCGAAAACCTCGTCGTAGCCGTAGTCGTTGCCGATCGCGGTCAGCGCCGAGGTCTCGGCGTGCAGGGCGATGGCGGACAGCGGCTGCCGGTCCTCGCGCAGCTTGCCGACCAGCTCGGCGGTGAGGTGCTGCGCCTCGGCGGCGCTGCCACCGTTGCCGGCCACCAGCAACCTGCCCCCGGCGGTCAGGTGCTGCGCCAGGGCGGCGCCCCACCGGGACAGCAGCGGCTCGCACCGCCGGTACGGCGCCAGCGCGGCGGCCAGGTGTGCCAGGTGCGTCTCCAGCGGGTTGCGCCCCGGCATCAGGCCACCACCCGGGTCGGCCGGTGCACGGCGGCCACCTCGGCGTAGACCTCGGCGAGACGTTCCGCGGTGACCGTCCACGAGTAGTGCTGCCGAGCGCGCGCCCGGGCCGCGCCCGCGTACGCGAACCGGCGGATCCGGTCGTCGAGCAGCCCGGCCAGCGCCTCGCCCAACGCCCTCGGGTCCCGGGCCGGCACCAGGTCCCCGGTCACCCCGTCGACCACGGTGTCCCGCAACCCGCCCACGGCGGTCGCCACCACCGGCACCCCGCACGCCATCGCCTCCAGCGGGGTCAGGCCGAACGGCTCGTACCAGGGGGCGGCGACCAGGATGTCCGCCGACCGGTACCAGCGGCCCATCTCCTCTCTCGGCACCGCGCCGACCAGCCGGACCCGGTCGGCCACTCCGCAACTCCGGGCCAACGCGCGCAGTCGCCGGGCGTACGGGTCGGTCTCCAGCAGCCCGGCGGGCGGGCCGCCCACCACCACGCACTCGGCGTCCGGCACGTGCGCCATCGCGCGGACCACGGTCTGGAAGCCCTTGCGTTCCACCAGCCGTCCGACGGTGAGGATCCGGGCGCGTCCCGGTTCCCGTTCGGCGGCCGGGCCGAGCGGGGCGAACGTGCCCAGGTTCACCCCGGACGGCACGACCGTCATCGCCGAGCGGGGCACCCCCATCCGGACCAGTTCGCCGACCTCGTCGCGGCACTGCGCGACCACCCGGTCCACCGACCGGCCGAGTTGCAGTTCGTAGCCGATCCGCCGGGCCGGGCTGGTGTCCTGGACGCCCTGGTGGCGGCGCTTGACCGTGCCGAGCGCGTGGTACGTCTGCACCACCGGCACGCCGACCTGTCGACCGGCCTGCACCGCCGCCAGCCCGCTCATCCAGAAGTGCGCGTGGACCACCTCGGGCGTCCAGTCGCCGCGCCAACGCTCCACCAGCCAGGCACCGAACGTCCGCATGTGCGGCAGCAGCGCGTCCTTGGCCATCGGCTCGGCCGGTCCGGCGGGTACGTGCACCACGTCGTAGCCGTCCGGGCTGCGCACGGTCACCGGCAGGTCCACCGCGTCCCGCCGGGTGTAGACGCGGACGTCGTGCCCGGCCGCGGCGAGCGCGGCGGAGAGTTCCGCGACGTGCGTGTTCTGGCCGCCGGCGTCCTCCCCGCCCAGGATGGCGAGCGGGCTGGCGTGCTCCGAGATCATCGCTATCCGCATACTTCCTCCTCCAGCAGCCGGTCCCAGTCGGCGAGGAAACGGTCGAGGCCGTAGCGTTCGCGGGCGGCGGCCCGGGCCGCCTGCCCCGCCTGCCGGGCCCGCTGCGGCTCGGCGACGAACCGGGCGGCGGCCTCCAGCAGCGTCTCGACGCGGGTGTCCAGGGCACCGGCGTCCGGCGGCACGGCCATCACCGCCTCGGTGCTGGCCAGCGCCACCACCGGCATCCCGATGCTCATCGCCTCGATCAGGCTCAGCCCGAGCGAGGTCCACCGGCACAGGTGCAGGTACGCCCGGCGGCGCGCAAGTTCGGCGTGCATCCGGTGCTGCGGGACGTCGTCGTGGCTGGTGAGGCGGTCGGCGGGCAGTCCGAGGTGCTCGGCGAGCCCGGCCACCTTCAGGCCGAAGACGTCCAGCGGGGCGATCTCGGCGAACCGGGGCAGCAGGTCGGTGCCGGTGACCCGCCACCGGCGTACCGGTTCGTTGATCACCACGGCCAGCCGGTCCAGTTCGCCGGTGTACTCCACGACCGGCGGCACGATGCCGTGGTCGACCACCGTGGTCCGGGTCCTGCCGGTGTCCCAGAACAGCTCGTTGAAGGCGGTCACGTGGGCGACGAGCAGGTCGTCGCGGTCGGCCATCGGGTGGCGGCTGTGCGGCACGTCCCCGTCCTTCGGGGTGTTGTGCTCGACGTAGATCGCCGGCAGGTCGCGGCCGGGCCGGCGGCCCAGCCACCGCTGGGCCAGCTCCCACTCCTCGGGGCGTTGCAGGAGGACCACGTCGACGTCGGTGTCGCGCAACTGCTCCGGGCTCACCTCGGCGGCACTCTCCGGCCAGGTGTACGTGCGGGCCCGGCCCAGCCCGTACGGCCCCCGGTCCGGGGTGGCCGGGACCAGGTAGCGGTGTTTGCCGTGCACGAACGACGTGGTCCACGAGCCGTGCACGTGCCAGAGCAGGATGTTCATCGGCCGCCTCCGGTGGACACCGTCGTGCGGGACACGGTCGGACGGGTGGGCACCCGGTCCGGTGGTACGCCGAGCAGCCGGAGCGCGTCGACGACCGCGCCCGGGGAGATCCCGCTCAGGCAGGGGTGACCGGGCACCGGGCAGCGTGCGGCGCGGGTGTCGCGGCATCCGGCGGCGGCGTCGCCGAGGCGTACCGTCGGCACCCGCCAGGGACCCCACTGTCCGAACGGGACGGTGGGGGCGAACAGGCTGACCACCGGCACCCCGGAGGCGGCGGCCAGGTGCGCCGGGCCGGTGTTGCCGACCACCAGCGCGCCGGCACCGGCCACCACGGCGGCCAGCTCGGCGAGCCCGGTCCGGCCGCCGAGGTCGCGGGCGTACCGGCCGGCGACCCGGGCGGTCAGCTCGCGTTCCTGCGGGCCGCCGGTGACCACCACCCGGTGACCGGCGGCGGCCAGCTCCCGGGCGATCCGCTCGGCCAGCTCCGGCGGGCAGCCGCGCGCGGGCGCGTCCGAACCGGGGTGCAGCACCACGTATCCCGGCTCGCCGGCCTCCGGCGGCGGTGCGAGTCGCGGCCGCAACCGCAGGCGCGGCTCGTCGTGGTCGGGCAGCGCGTACCCGGCGGCGGCGGCCAGCGACAGCGCGCGTTCGGCCTCCGGCACACCGGCCGGCACCCGGTGCCGGACGTCCAGCAGGCTGCCCGGGTAGTCGTCGCTGATCGCGGAGATCCGCCGGACGCCGGCCATCCGCAGTAGCAGGGCCAGCGGCAACGGCGACTGGTGGAACGAGGTGAAGACGACCGCCTCGTCGGCGTCGACGGCCGCCAGGCGCGCGGTCAGCGCGGCCATCCCGGCCGGGTCGACGGGTCCGGGCTCGGGGTCGATCCACGGCAGCCGGTGCTCCACGATCTCGTCGACGCCGGGCAGCAGTTCGGCGGCGGCCCGGCCGCGCGGGCCGCAGAGCAGCACCACCCGGTCCGCCCCGGCGGCCACCGCCCGGATACCGGGGCCGGTGACCAGCACGTCCCCGACCGAGTCCGACCGCACCACCAGCACCGTGCGCCCCGGTCCCGCGGCGGGCGGCGGCGTCGGGCGGAGCGCCTGCTGGCGACGCAGGATCTCGTCCACCGCCGACGGCAGGTCGGCGGCGAGCCAGCCGGCGGCGGCGACCTCCTCGGGCCGGGTGACCGGGGTGGGCACCAGGATGCCCGCCGCACCGGCGGCCAGCGCCGCCGTGACGTCCCGGCCGATGTCGCCGACCATGACGCAGCGCGCGGGTACGGTGCCGAGCGCCCGGGCGGCGGCGTGCACCAGCCCGGGTGCGGGTTTACGGCAGGCACAGCCGTCCCCGTCGTCGTGCGGGCACACCTGCCACGAGTCGAAGGGGCCGAGCAGTTCCTCGACGCGACGGTGCACCCGGTCCAGGTCCGCCTCGGTGAACAGGCCCCGGGCCAGCCCGGACTGGTTGGTGACCACGGCGAGCCGCAGACCGGCCGCGCGCAACCGGTCCAGCGCGGCCCGTGCTCCCGGCATCGGGCGCACCTTGTCCGGGTCGCCGTTGTACGGCACGTCCTCGACCAGGGTGCCGTCGCGGTCCAGCAGCACCGTGTCGAACAGGACCGCACCGGCCCGGTCGACGCCGGTCAGCACCCCGGCTGACCTGCGCTGATCCGGCTCCCCACGGTCCTGTCGCACGGGCGGCGGGTTCCCTGCGCCCCGAGGAGTAAACGTCGATCGGGGCGTGGCCGACGGGTGTCCCGCACCGACCGACGCACCGCCGCTCGCGGGTGGCCTTACCCACGGCCCCCGAGAAGCTAACCCGTGGGCCGTTAGCCGGGCCACCCACCTGGGTACGGCCTGTTCGTGGCGATCGTGGAGCGCATCATCGAGGCACCGGTACGGCAGGTCTGGGCCGTGCTGGCGGACGGGTGGACCTACAGCGACTGGGTGGTCGGCACGGCGCACATGCGTAACGTCGACGACGACTGGCCCCGGGTGGGCACCCGGCTGCACCACCGGGCCGGCCCCTGGCCCTTCTCCCTGGAGGACTCGTCCCAGGTGTTGGAATGCGAGCCGGAACGCAAGCTGGTGCTGCGGGTCAAGCTCTGGCCGGCCGGCGAGGGCGTGGTGGTCTTCACCCTGGAACCGACCGGGCCGAACAGCACCCGGGTGCTGATCGGCGAGGACTTCGCCGCCGGCCCGCTGCGCTGGCTGCGCACCAAGATCAATGACTTGGTGCTGCACCAGCGCAACAAGGAGACGCTGAGTCGGCTCGCGGACATCGCCCGTCGGCAGAAGGCACCGGACTGACCTGGGCAGGGGGAGCCGATTCCCCCTGCAACGGACAAGTGGCTACGCTCACGGGGAAGCCTGTCCGCAGACCGAGGATGTCCTCCATGATCGAACCCGTCCAGTTACCCACGCCGTGGGGGGACGCGCGCCTGACCGTCGTGGTACCTACCTACAACGAGGCGGGCAACCTGCCACTGCTGGTCGAGCGCCTGCTCGCCCTGCCGTTGCCGGGCCTGAAGGTGCTGGTCGCGGACGACAACTCCCCGGACGGCACCGGCGAGGTGGCGGACAAGCTGGCCATCGAGCACCCGGAGCGGATCGAGGTCGTGCACCGGCCGGGCAAGGAGGGTCTCGGCCGGGCGTACGTGGACGGGATCAGCCGGGCCCTCGACGGCGGGGCCGAGTACGTGGCCCAGATGGACGCCGACCTGTCCCACCCGCCGGAGGCACTGCCGGGGATGCTCGGCGCGCTGCTGTCCACCCAGGCGGGTGTGGTGATCGGCTCCCGGTACGTGCCCGGTGGCGAGCTGGACGAGAACTGGCCGCTTTACCGGCGGGCGCTCAGCGGCTGGGCCAACCTGTACGTGCACACGCTGCTGCGGGTCCGCATCCGGGACCTCACCGCCGGGTTCAAGATCTGGCGGGCCGACGCGCTGCGCGACATCGGGCTGGAGCGGGTGCAGTCCAACGGCTACAGCTTCCAGGTGGAGATGCACTACCTCGCCACGAAGCTCGGGCACACCATCCTGGAGGTGCCGATCCGCTTCGAGGAACGGCGCGACGGCGACTCGAAGATGACCACCGCCACCAAGATCGAGAGTGCGTTGATGCCGTTCAAGCTGCGTACCCGGCATCGCGGCATCGAGCGCTGAGCCGCCGCGCGGGCCGCGACCGATTGTGTCAGCGGTACACGGCCCGATGTGCGGTGTCCACGGCCCGGCGGTAGACACCACCGGTGAGCATCCGGTCCCGGGCCAGCGCGGCCCGGGCCGCGTTCGCCCCCGGCGCCCCGTGCACCCCACCGCCGGGATGCGCCGACGCGCTGGCCAGGAAGAGCCGGTCGACCGGGGTGTCCGCGCGGCCCAGTCCGGGCACCGGGCGTAGGAACAGTTGCTGGTAGGGCGCGGCGGTGCCACCACCGAGGGCACCGCCGACCAGACTCGGGTTGGCCTCCTCCAGATCGGCCGGCCCGAACACGTGCCGGCCCACCACCAGGCTCCGGAAGCCGGGCGCGGCGGCCTCCAGCACCGCCTCCATCCGCTCCACGTGACCGATCACGTCCTCGCTGCGCCAGTGCCGGCGGAACGGCAGGTGCGTGTACGACCAGAGCGACTCGGTGCCCGGCGGGGAGTGGCTGGGGTCGGCCACCGTCATCTGCCCGACCAGCAGGAACGGGTCGCGGGGCAGCTCACCTCGGGCGAGCGTGGCGGCGTAGCCGGTCAGCCCGCCGAGATCCGCCCCGAGGTGCACGGTGCCGACGGTCGCCAGCCGAGGATTGGTCCACGGCACCGGGCCGGACAGCGCCCAGTCCACCTTCAGCGTCGAACCGTCCCAGCGGAAGTGCGTAAGGTCCGCCACCAGCCTCGGCGGGAGCGCCGCCGCGCCGACCAGGTCCAGATAGAGCGCGGGTGCGGGCACGTCGGCCAGCACCGCCCGGCGGGCCCGGTACAACCCGCCGTCGGCGGTGCGCACGCCCATCGCCCGGCCCCGGGCCACCAGGACCCGGTCCACCCGGGCGTCGTGCCGGATCCGGCCGCCCCGCTCGGTCAGCCGGGCCACCAGCGCGTCGGTGATCTTCTGCGCCCCGCCGGTCGGCACCGGCCAGCCGACCTGCTGGCCGAGCATGACCAGCAGCCAGCCGTACACGCCGGAGCCGGCGTCCTCGGTGGACAGATCGGTGTGCAACGCGCATCCCGCCATCAACGCCGGCCCGCCGGCACCGGCGAACAGCTCCTCGCCGAGGCGGCGCACCGGCAGGACCATCCGCCGGGCCAGCCGCAACGCGCCGCCGGTGTGCAGCCGACGCAGGACGTCCAGACCGGGGCGTACCGGCGGGAACGGGGTGGTGATCAGGTCCAGCATCGGGTCGGCGATGTGCTGCCACTCGGCGTACGCGGCCAGCCAGCGCTCGCCGTCGCCGGGCGCGAACTCCTCCAGCGACGCCGCCGTGACCTCGGGGTCGCGGTTGAGCAGGGCGGCCCGGTCGTCCGGGAAGAGATGGGCCAGCACGTCCGGGGCGTGCCGCCAGGCCAGCCCGTACCGGGTCAGGTCCAGCCCGCGCAGCACCGGGGAGGCGTAGCCCAACGGATAGAAGGAGCTGTAGAGGTCGCTCAGGTAGCCGGGGGCGGTCACCTCGGCCGAGCGCACCGCGCCACCCGGCGCGCCGGTCGCCTCCAGCACCAGCACGTCCCAGCCCGCGTCGGCGAGCAGGTTCGCGGCGACCAGACCGTTGTGGCCGGCGCCGACGACCACCGCGTCGGCGGTTTCGGCGCCGAGAGAACCGGACGGCATCATCCACCGACGCTACCCGGGCTCAACCGGGCGAAACGTTTGCCTGGCGACCATCCGGGCATGCAGCGCGCCATGTACACGGTTGCGCAGCTCATCGGTGGGGTGTGGGGAGCCGGCGGGGAGGCCGGTGACCTGGTGGTGCACGACCCGGCGACCGGCGTGCCGGTGACCGGCGCGCCGATCGCCACGGCCGACGAGGTCGGCAAGGCGGTCGCGGCGGCGCGCGGCGTGGCGGCCGAATGGGCGGCGACACCTCCGGCCGACCGGGCCGCCGCGCTGCACCGGGCCGCCGACGCGGTGGCCGCCGCCGACGACGAACTGGCCGAGGCGACCACCGCCGAGATGGGCAAGCCGCTCGCCGACGCCCGGGGCGGCGTCGAGGCCGGCATCGCCACCCTGCGGCAGTACGCCGAACTCGCCCCGGCCCGGGGTGGACGGACCCTGCACGGCGCACCCGACGCCCTGGACTTCATGACACCGCAGCCGCGCGGCGTGGTCGCCGTCATCACGCCGTGGAACGACCCGGTGGCGGTGTCGTGCGGGCTGCTCGGCGCCGCCCTCGTCACCGGCAACGTGGTGCTGCACAAGCCGAGCGAACGCACCCCGGCGACCGGGTGGCTGCTGGCCCGCGCGTTCGACTCGGCGCTGCCGGCCGGTGTGCTCTCGCTGCTGACCGGCGGGGCCGAGACCGGCGCGGCGCTCGCCGGTGCCGAGGTGGACGTGGTGGCGCACGTCGGATCGACCGTGACCGGCCGGGCCGTCGCCGCGGCAGCCGCCCGCAGCGGCGCCAAGGTGCTGCTGGAGAACGGCGGCAGCGACCCGTTGATCGTGGACGCCGACGTGGACCCGGTCTGGGCCGCCGGGCAGGCCGCGACCGGCGCGTTCGCCAACGCGGGACAGATCTGCGTCGCGGTGGAGCGCGTCTACGCGCATCGCGACGTGGCCGAGGACTTCGTCGCCGCGCTGGTGGAGCGGGCGGCGGCGCTGCGCGTCGGGCCGGGTGGCGATCCGGCCACCGACCTGGGTCCGCTGGTCGACCGGCGGCACCGCGACCAGGTGCACGGCCAGGTGACGGCAGCGGTCGCCGACGGGGCGCGGATCCGGGTCGGCGGGACGCTGCCGGAGGGGCCGGGCGCCTTCTACCCGGCCACCGTGCTGGACAACTGCCGGCACGACATGGCGCTGGTGCGGGAGGAGACGTTCGGGCCGGTCGCGCCGGTGGTGGTGGTCGACTCGTTCAGCGAGGCGCTGCGGTGTGCCGCCGACTCGCCGTACGGGTTGGCCGCGACCGTGCTGACCGGTTCGATGAGTCACGCCCAGCGGGCCTGGCGGGAGCTGCCGGTGGGCACGGTGAAGGTGAACGCGGTCTTCGGCGGTGCCCCGGCCGGGGCGGCCCACCCGCGTCGGGGCAGCGGCCAGGGCTTCGGCTACGGCCCGGAGCTGCTCGACGAGTTCACCGCCACCAAGGCGGTGCACATCGAGGCGCCCGGCGGCGGGCACTGGTGAGGACCGCGCCGGTACGCCGAGGGCCCCGACCCGCGCCGGTGACGGCGGGGTCGGGGCCCTCGGTGCGTCGGTCGGTCGCCGCGCGCCTCAGTCGCCGCGCGCCTTGGCGGTCTGCCGGTTGTTGGCCTTCTGGAGGGCGGTGACCAGTTCCGGCTTGGTCATGCTCGACCGGCCCCGCACGTCCAGTTCGCGGGCCCTGGCCATCAGGTGTTCCTTGGGAGCGTTCGCGTCCACCCCGCCGGCGGTGGGTGCCCGCCGTTCCGGGCCGCCCCCGGCGGCCTGCCGGTCACTCGGGCCCTTGCGGCCCTTCGGCTCCCAGTGGTCGCCCACCTTCTCGAACTCGTGCTTGACGGCGGCGAAGGCGGTCCGGTGCGCCCGCTCCCCCTCGCCGTACGTCTCGACGGCCGAATCGTGCGTCTTCTCCCAGGTGCGCTGCGCCTTGTCCGGGGAGCGCCGCAGCGTGCTGGGCAGTACCTCACGCCCGGGCATCTCGATCCTCCTCCGTGGTCGGGCCATTCCGACTGGCGTTCCCCGTCCGCGCGGTGGTAAACCCCGGTACCCGGTTTGCCGTCGCGTGGACGGGGGTACCGGCCGGGCCACCCGGCGTACCCGCTGCCGGCGCCAGCAGGGAGCGGTGATGACCACGACGAACCCGGACGCCCCGGCCGCCGAGCCGCCGGTGTCCGCGCTACCCGGCCGGATCCGGCAACTGCACTGGTCGACCTGGCGCGGCGTGCTGGTCCGCAGCGTCCGCAACTACGTGCAGGACAACTGCACCGACTGGGCCGCCGCGCTGACCTACTACGGGGTGCTCGCGCTCTTCCCCTCCACCGTCGTGGTGGTCGCCCTGGTCGGGCTGGTCTCGGACGGGGAACGCACCGTCGACACCGTGCTCGACCTGGCCCGGGACGTCGGGGCGGGGTCGGTGGTGGCCAACGAGAACTTCGTCGGCGTGGTCCGGGGCGTGGTGGAGCAGAACAGCTCGGCCGGGGTGCTGCTCAGTTTCGGTCTGCTCGGCGCGCTCTGGTCCGCCTCCAACTTCATCGCCTCGTTCACCCGCGCCTCGAACACCATCTACGGGGTGACCGAGGGACGGCCGGTGTGGAAGCTGCGGCCGATCCAGATCGGGTTGGCGGCGCTGTCGCTGGTGCTGCTCGCCGTGGTGGCCACCGGGCTGATCGTCAGCGGCCCGGTCGCCGACGCGGTCGGCGACCTGGTCGGCGCCGGAGGCGCGGCCCGTACCGCCTGGTCGGTGGTGAAGTGGCCGGTGCTGGCAATGATCGCGATGCTGCTGATGTCGTTGCTGTTCTGGGTGGCGCCGAACGTCCGGCAGCCCCGGTTCCGGTGGCTCACCCCGGGCGGGGCGGTGGCGCTGGTCACCTGGGCGTTGGGCTCCTTCGGCTTCGGCCTGTACGTGGCCAACTTCGGCTCGTACGACACCACCTACGGCAGCCTCGGCGCGGTGATCGCCTTCCTGGTCTGGCTCTACGTGTCCAATTCCGCCCTGCTGCTCGGGGTGCAGATCAACGCGGAGTTGCAGCGCGGACGGGTGCTCCAGTCCGGCGCGAGCGACGCCGAGGAGCCGGTGCTGCCGCCCCGGTCGCCGGCACCTTCGTGACCCGGTGCCGCGTTTACCGCCCACCTCGCCGGGTAGCGCAGAAGGCATGGAACGCGGCAGCAGCAAGCACGCACCGAGAGTCGACGAGCAGATGGAGCAGGAGGTCAACGGCCTGGTCCAGGGGCCGGGGACCGGTGGCTCGCGGGTCGACGAGTTCCGGGTGCCGGAGCCTGCGGGCGAGGACCAGCCGGAGACGACGACCGTCGTCGGCGGCGAGACCCGCAGCGGCACTCCGCAGGGCATGACGTCCGAGGACGTGGAGGCCCGCAGCCGGTTGGGACGGTTCATCACGATGACCGCCCTGCCCGGGGACCGGGCGGCCCTACTCGCAAACGCGCGGGAGAACGAGGCGCCGGACGACCTGCTCGCCGAGTTGGAGCGCCTGCCGGAGGGCACCCGGTACCAGACGGTGTCCGAGGTCTGGGCCGCGCTCGGCCACAAGAACGAGACGACGCGCTGGTGAGGACGGCCTTCTGCGGCCAGCCCCCGCACCGGCGCAGGAGAGGATCCTGATGAGTGGTGTAACCGAGCACGTCGACGTGTCCGTCCCGATCCGGACGGCGTACGACCAGTGGACGCAGTTCGAGGAGTTCCCCCACTTCATGGAGGGCGTCGAGGAGGTCCGTCAGCTCTCCGACACGCTCACCCACTGGACCGTGGAGATCGCCGGGGTCAAGCGCGAGTTCGACGCCGAGATCACCGAGCAGCTCCCCGACGAACGGGTCGCCTGGCGCTCGACCGGCGGCACCAAGCACGCCGGGGTGGTCACCTTCCACCGGCTCGACGAGCAGACCAGCCGGGTCAGCCTCCAGTTGGAGTTCGACCCGCAGGGTGTCCTCGAACAGGCCGGCGACAAGCTGGGCGTCGTGGACCGCCGGGCAAAGGGTGACCTGCAACGCTTCAAGCAGTTCATAGAGCGACGCGGTCAGGAGACCGGCGCCTGGCGCGGAACCGTCGACCGACCCCAGCCCTGATCCCTCCCGTACCTCCCGCCACGGCCGCCGCTCACCCGGCGGCCGTCGCCGTTGCCGGTGGTCTCGCCGGTGCCGTCGCCACCGCCGGTGGTCGCGCCGGTGCGCCGTTTGGCCGGTGCGGGTGGGGGTAGGGCGAGGGTATGAGCGACGACAGGGTGTGGCGTGACGAGGAACGGCTGCCGTTGGAGGAACTGGACCGGGCGGTCGCCCGGTCCACGCTCGACGGGCAGTCCGACGACGTGACCGGCAACGACGCCGGTGAGGAGGCCGCGTTCGGCCATGGCCCGGAGGCCGCCGACCGGGGTACGCAGGTGCCCGGCACGGGTCGCGAGCCGACCGACCCGGACCGCGCCCACCGCCCCTCCACCACCGGTCGTACCGGCCCGGACACGCTCTGACGACACCACCGGATCACCGCCGACCAGTGCGCGGCACCGCCTTCTGCGGAGCAGACACGCTCATGATCGGCGGTGATTGGGTCAGCCGGACGGATCGGGATTCGGACGGGTCGGACAGATTCGGCCGTTCGGCTGACGGCAACGCCGCGACGGCGCGCAAGACTTTCGGGATGCATCAGGGCTCCGGCTTCCTCACCACGCGTCAACGCCGCCTGGCATGGCTCGGCTTCCTGCTCGCCGCCGCTCAGGCACCCGTCTCCGCCCGGTTCACCGAGGACAGCTCCTGGCTGTTCAGCGTGGTTGTCGCGCTGATGGTGGCGACTGTGATCATCGCGGACGACACCGCTCGCCGCCGTCCGGCGGACGCCCGCCCGACGGAGTAACACGCCGCGCCGGGTCTCACCCGGCGTCCTGCGGGCGGGCCTCGTGACCCGCTCGACCACGGGTACGACGCCGCTCCTTCATCTCCGCCTCGTACAGGTGCCGCCGGCCCCCGACCAGCTCGTCGCGGGCCGCCCGGTCCAGGTCACGGAAGAGCGCGTAGTACCCGTCGTCGAAGTCCTCGACGATCTGGAACGTCCAGCGACCCGCGATCACGTTCCGGCCCACCAGCTCGTCGGCGATCCGGTCGGCGATCGTCGGGTGGCCGGCCGCGCGGAACATCCGGACCGCCTCGTCCAGCATCAGGTCGGCGTGGCCGATGCGCTGATGCATGGAGTAGAGCTCGCCCCGGGCCCGCTCCACGCACTCCAGCGCCTCGCTGAGCTTGCCGAGCGCCTCCACCGTGTCGTCGCTCACACCGGCCGGTCGCCGGTGCTGCTCGTCGGGGCCGTCGGTGGTGTCCATTCGTGCCTCCCTGCTACCGCCACTGCCCGGTTGGGCGGTCGCGCGTCCGGGTCCGGACCCCGGGACGACGACCGGCCGATCCCCTGACCAGCCGAGCGGCCGAGGTCGCCGCCGGTCCGAGTTGGCTAGATTCGTTCCCCATGCGCGAGCCGTCGAACCGGGTTCGGACCCGGACCACCGTCGAGGACAACCGGTCCGCCCTGATGGCGCTCGCCACCACCGTGGGCCTCGACGGGCTGGCCGCCGCCGGAGCCCTGCCCGGACTGCTCGCCGTGGTCGACCAGCACGCCGCCGCGGTGCGGGACAGCCTGCACGGCGACCTCACCCCGCTGACCGCCGCGTCCCTGGCCGGTTACGCCGAGGGGCTCCGGGCCGCCGCCGCCGAGCACGGCTGGCAGCCGCCGACCGCCCCGGTCGAGTGGGCCGAGGCGGACTGGGTGCTGGTGCGTCTGCTCGCCGTCTGCGCGCTGACCGCCGCGCTGGACACCCCGACTCCGCAGCCGCCTCCGCTGTGACGTGAACGGGTGCCCGCCGTGTGGCGGACACCCGTCCCGGTACGCGTACGGTCACCGACCGAACTGCTGGGTCTCGTCACCCGAGGTCCCGGACTGGTACGTACCCCGTCCCCCGGACATCGAGGACTCCTGCCCCCTCGACATCGTCTGGGAACGCTCGGCGCCCGCCCGGTCGGCCATCTGCCGCTGCATGTCGCTGCGTCCGGCCTGGGCGCCCTGCCGCTGTTCGCGGACGGCCCGCGACTCCTCCGCGATCCGGTGGAGCCAGCCGTCCCAGCGGTTCTGCATGGGCTTGACCAGACCACCGCCCACGCCGACGATCAGGATGCCGGCCACCGTGGCGAGCACCGCGATCAGGACCGGAGTGGTGACGGTGGTGGCGATGCCCACCTGGTTCAGTGCCGCGATGACGCCGAGCGCGATGATGAAGACCGCCGTCAGGTCGGCCAGCACCCGCCCGTACGACAGACCACCCAGCGCCCCGCTGACGAGGTCCCGTACCGCGTTGGCGATCGCCGCGGCGATCACCACGATCACGATCGCCACGAAGGCCCGGGGCAGCCAGGCCACCACGCCGCCGATCAGGTTGCTGATCGCGTTCGGACCCCAGACGCCGAAGGCGAACTGAAGTGTGAACAGCAGTACGGCGTAGTACGCCAGGCGCGCCAGGATGTCACTGGCGTCGTACCTGGTCCGTTCGAGCGCGCGCTTGATGCCGCCCCGTTCGACCGCGCGATCGAACCCCACCCGTTCCAGGACCGCATCAACGATCTTGAGCACGGCTCTGGCGATGAGCCATCCGACCACCAGGATCGCGATGAACGCGATGGCCCTCGGTACGAACAGCAGCACCGACCTCCACATGTCGGCCACAGCGTCACCGATGTTGACCTGCCTGGCCGCCAGGGTTTCCGGCATGATGTCCCTCCTGTCGCATGGACTGCCCCGCGCGCTTACCCCACCGTCGGGACGGCACGCCGCGCAGGTCACCTGCTTTTTCCCGACACATCCCGACAGAACGGCTCTGACCTGCCCGGATGTCCCGACCCGAACCGCCGGGCCCATGATCGGAAACACGGGTCGAGGGGTCGGGCTAGGCTGCGGTCATGCCAGGAACGGTCGGGCGAGTCCCCACGCCAGCAGGCCAGGCGCCCCGCGCGCCGATGCCGCGCGCCGCGACCGTCGTCGGCCACCACGAGTGGGGCGCGACGGTGCTGGGCACCCGCGAGTCCTGGGACCCGGCGGTCCGCGCCGCCGTGGAGGTGGTGCTCGCCTCACCCGCACCGATGGCGCTGTACCTCGGCGACGAGTTGCTGCTGCTCTACAACGACGCGTACGCCGAGCTGATCGGTGACCGGCACCCGCAGGCCGTGGGTCGGCCCGCCGCCGAGGTCTTCGACCACGTGTGGCGGCTGCCCGGCGTCGGTGACGTGGTGGAGCAGACCTACCGCACCGGTGAGCCGTTCCTGGAGAAGGAGGCACCCCTCCCGCTGCACTCCGACGGTCTCGACCCGTCCGTCTACATCTGGGCCTGCTCGACCGTCCGCGACAGCGGGGGCCGGATCGCCGGGGTGCTGTCGGTGGTCGCCGAGACCAACCCGGCGACCCGCCAGTTGCAGGAGCTCAGCGACTTCGCCGCGGCGCTGTCCGGCACGCTGACCCTCGACGACGTGGCCCGGGTGGCGCTGCGGTACGCGCTCACCTCGTTCGACGCCGACCGGGTCTCGTTCGCCGTCGACGACACCGGCGGTGGGGGCGGCTGGCGACTGGTCCGCCGGGTCCGTGGCGAGCTGGTGGACGAGGCGGACGAGCGGCTGCCCCCGCTGTGGCGGCGCGGGCCGGCGGACTGGCCGGCACCGGCCGCGCTCAGCGCGGGTAGCGGCCAGCCCCGGTTCGTCGACGACGGCGAGCCACTGCGCGACATCGCCGCCGACCGGCACGACCAGCGGGTCCGTGCCCTGGCGGCCGTGCCGCTCCGCGCGTCCGGGGTACGCGGCGCGCTCACCGTCGGCTACCGCACCTCGCACGCCTGGACCGCGCCGGAACGGGCGCTGCTGGCCGCGTCGGCCGAGCTGGTCGGGCAGGCGACCGAGCGGGCCCGCCGCTTCGAGACCCAGCACGGCACCGCCCAGCTGCTCCAGCGCAGCATGCTGCCGGAGAACCTGCCCAGCCTGCCGCTGCTGCGGATCGCCGCCCGCTACGACCCGGGTGTCGACGGCAACGCCGCCGGTGGCGACTTCTATGACGCGTTCGTGCTGCCCACCGGCGACCTCGGGGTGGTGCTCGGCGACGTGGCCGGGCACGACGTGCAGGCCGCCGCCCGGATGGGACAGGTCCGCGCCGCGCTGCGGGCGTTGGCGCTCAACGACCCGCGCCCCGACCAGGTGCTCGCCGGGCTCGACCGGCTGGTCACCAGCCTCGGCTCCGAGACCGGCACGTTCGAGCTGTTCGTGACCGTGGCGTTCGGCGTGATCGACGTGGAGCGGGAGCAGCTCACCCTGGCCAGCGCCGGCCACCCGGCGCCGCTGGTGCGGCGCTGCGGGCCCGGGGGCGAACCACGGGCCGAGTACGTGGACGTGCCGACCGGCGCGCCGCTGGGCATCGGCTACCACCCCGCCACCGGTACCGTCGCGTTCTCCCCCGGCGACACCCTGCTGCTGTTCAGCGACGGCGTGGTGGAACGCCGACGGCAGGGGCTGTCGCACGGCCTGGCCCGCCTGGCGGAGTCGGTGGCCGCCGCGTCCAGCGGTGACCCGAGGGCGTTGTGCGCCGCCGCCACGTCCTCGGTCCCCGGCGCCACCGAGGACGACGTCGCGGTGCTGGCCGTCGAGTACGCCCTGCGGCCGAGCCGGTCGGCACGGATGGAGGTGCCGGCCGAGCCGACCGCCCCGAGCCGGGTCCGGCACTGGATGACCGCGCTGCTCACCGAGTGGCGGGTGGCCGAGTCGGTGATCGGCGCGGCGGTGCTCTGCACCAGCGAGTTGACCACGAACGCCCTGCTGCACGCCGGCACCGAGGCGCGGGTCGAGATCGACCTCAGCCCGGAGCGCCTACTCGTCTCGGTGGCCGACTCCGGGTCCCGGGGCACGGTGACCCGGGCCCGCACCGACACGCTGAGCAGCCGGGGCCGAGGGTTGGGCCTGATCGAGGAGCTGAGCGACGCCTGGGGCACCGACCCCACCGTGCGCGGCTCGACCGTCTGGTTCGAGATCCTGCTCCCGCCCGCCTGACCGCCCCGCGCCCGGCGGCTGACGGTCCCGAGCGGGCCGGTTCCCGACCGGGCTGACCGTTCCGGCCGGGCTGGCTTCCGACCATGCTGGCCGTCCCGACCGGGCTGGCCGTCCCGACCGGGCTGGCCGTCCCGACCGGGCTGGCCGTTCCGATCAGGCTGGCCGTTCCGATCAGGCTGGCCGTTCCGATCAGGCTGGCCGTTCCGATCAGGCTGGCCGTTCCGATCAGGCTGGCCGTTCCGACCGACCGGGCTGACCGTCCCGTCCGGGCTCGCCGGTCTGACCGGCGGCTGGTCGCCGGGGAGAGTGCGTCAGGTCAGGCGTTGGACCAGGGCGCGGCCGAGGTCGCGACCGGAACGCCAGGCGGTCTGCACCCGGGACTCGCCGAAGGCGTCCCCGGCCAGCCCGATCCCGTCGCCGTCCAGGTGGAACCCGGCGGCGGTGTCGGAGGTGGGCCGGGCATACGTCCAGCGGTGCACGTGCACGTGCTCGGCCCGGTCCGGCAGCGCGAACAGGTCGCGGACGGCCGCCTCGACGGCTGACGCGGCGCCGGTGGGCTGGGCGAGATGACCGGCGGCGAACTCCGGCGTGGTGTGCGCGACCAGCACCGGTGCCCCGTCACCGCGCCGGTCGCCGTCGTCGCAGACCAGGCTGAGCAGCGGATGGTCGTTGACGAAGGCGCCCCGGAAGTCGACCCAGCGTCGGGTCGGAAAACGCAGCACGGCGGAGAGCGTCGGCGCCCAGCGCTGCCGCCCGGCCGCCTCGGTGGCGGCGGCCAGGGCCGGGTCGAGCAGCAGCGCCGCCTGCGGGCCCGGCATCGCCAGGACCGCCGCCGCGCACGCCGTGCCGTCCACCAGCGGACCGGCCTCGACGCCGAGCACCAGCCGGTTCACCACCACGGGCAGGTCGCGGGCCAGGTGCTCGACGAGTGACCGCAGTCCTCGGGGAGCGGCCCAGCGCATCGGCCCGGAGACCTCACGCCGCCCGGTGCCGTCATAGGAGACGAAGGTGTCGGTCCACTCGCGGGCCAGGCCGGCGGTCTCCCACTCGCGTACCACCTCGGCGAACTCGGGATCGTTCACCGTCAGGTAGGCGGCGCCCAGGTCGGCGGGGCGGCCGTCGAAGCGTTTGCTGGCCATCCGCCCGCCGGCCACCCGACCGCGTTCGCGGATCTCCACCGGCACGCCGGCCCGCGCCAGTTCCCCGGCGCAGGCGACGCCCGCGATACCCGCACCGACCACCACGACACCCGCCCGATCCAGTCCCATCCGGTGATCGTATTCGCGACCTGGCCCGGGTGGCGGCGACCGAGCGGTGCCCGTCGATCCTCCGGATACTTCCGGAAGGTCTTCACAAGTTCGCAACCGGCCCGTACTTTGTCGGACATGTGGGAGCGCTTCCACGCACTGTCTTCGATGCATACGAGGAGCAGTACATGAGAACCCGAGGCACCTATGCCGTGGTCGGCGCCGTCGCGACGGCACTGACCGTGGTCGCCACCGTCGGCGTGGGCGCGTTGCGTCCCGCGCCCGCAGCCGCCGCCGACTCCGTTTTCTATGTCGATCCGGACACCAGCGCCGCCCGCTGGGTGGCCGCCAACCCGAACGACTCCAAGGCCGCCGTGATCCGGGACCGGATCGCCAGCGTCCCGCAACCCCGCTGGTACACCACCACGAACACCTCGACCGTACGCGCCGAGGTCAGCTCCTTCGTGACCGCCGCCGCCAACGCCGGCAAGATCCCGATTCTCGTGGTCTACAACATCCCGAACCGCGACTGCAGCAACCACAGCGCGGGCGGCGCGCCCAACCACACCGCCTACCGGCAGTGGGTGGACCAGGTCGCCGCCGGGCTCGGCGGTCGGCCCGCCACGATCATCCTGGAGCCCGACGTGCTCCCGATCATGACGAGCTGCATGAACGCCAGCCAGCAGGCCGAGGTCCGGGCCTCGATGGCGTACGCCGGCAAGGCGCTCAAGGCCGGCTCGTCAGCGGCGAAGGTCTACTACGACATCGGCCACGGCGGATGGCTCGCGCCCAGCGAGGCGGCCGCGCGACTGAACGCGGCAGACATCGCCAACAGCGCCGACGGCATCTCGGTGAACGTGTCGAACTACCGCCGCACCGCCGACGAGGTCTCGTACGCCAAGCAGATCATCGCGGCCACCGGCAACTCCCGTCTCAAGGCGGTCATCGACACCAGCCGCAACGGCAACGGCCCGGCCGGCTCGGAGTGGTGCGACCCGCCGGGGCGGGCGATCGGCACGCCGAGCACCACCGCCACCGGCGACTCGGCGATCGACGCGTTCCTCTGGGTGAAGCTGCCCGGCGAGGCCGACGGCTGTATCGCCGCCGCCGGACAGTTCGTGCCGCAGCGGGCGTACGACCTGGCGATCGCGGCCGGCCCCCCGCCGACCACCACCCCGCCGACGACGACCCCGCCGACCACCACTCCCCCCACCACCACGCCGCCGACCACGCCGCCCCCGTCCAACCCGCCCGCCGGCAGCTGCGCGGTGACGTTCACCCCGAACACGTGGGCCGGCGGCTTCACCGCCGAGATCCGGGTCACCAACCGCAGTGTGGCGCTCACCGGCTGGACGCTCGCCTTCAACGCCGGCTCCGGCGTGCGGCTGAGCAACGGCTGGAACGGCACGTGGAGCCAGTCCGGTGACCGCATCGAGGTCCGCAACGTCGCCTACAACGGCAACGTGCCCGTCGGCGGCACGATCAGCGTGGGCTTCCAGGGCACCTACAGCGGCAGCAGCCTGCCGACGCCCGGCCCCTTCACCCTGAACGGCGGCACCTGCGCCTGACCGGCGCGCTCCCAGGACCACACCGGGCCCTCGGGCCACCACCACAGACCGGGCCTCCGGCCGACACCGCGACAGCGGTGGCCGGGGGCCCGGTCGTCTGCGCCGCCGGTACCGGATCCGCCACCGGCGTTACCGCTCGCCTTGGGCGGGAACGCGACTACAGACGAAGGAGGAGACCCATGACCACACAGTCGAATCCCTCGGCGTGGCAACCCGGTATGACCGGCGGCGGCACCCTCCCGTCCGGCCCCGGAGGCCGCACCGCGGCACCCGGTGGCGACGGGCACGGCCCACCAGCCGGACCGCCGACCGTGACACTGGGCGCGTATCCGGACTATCCGTCCGCGCAACGCGTCGTGGACTATCTGGCCGACAACCGCTTCCCGGTCGAACGGACCGCGATCGTCGGCACCGACCTCACCCTGGTGGAGACGGTGCTGGGCCGGCTGAGCACGGCCCGGGCGGCGCTGATCGGCGCCGGTACGGGCGCCTGGCTCGGACTGTTCATCGGCCTGCTGTTCGGCATCTTCACGGTCGGCAACTGGCTGGCCGTGCTCTTGGTCGGCCTGGTCATCGGTGCCGTCTGGGGTGCCGTGTTCGGCGGGGTCGCGCACGCCATGACCGGCGGCAAGCGGGACTTCACCTCGGCCAGCTCACTGCGGGCCAACCAGTACGCGGTCACCGTCGAAGCGGACGTGGCCGAGCAGGCCCGACAGCTCGTGGGTCGGCTGCACCTGGGCGGTCGCCAGGCACAACCGGCGACCTGACGCACGCGAGGCCCACGGGCGGGAACTCTTCCGCCCGTGGGCCGTTTCGCGTGGTCAGGGCCGTCGTCCCGACCGCCCTACGACAAAGCCCCCGGCCACCGCCGAGGGCTTTCCGTGCCGGCGGGATCAGGCGCGCTTCGCCAGTTCGACGAAGCTGCGCCACGCCGCCGGGCCGAAGACCAGCGCCGGCCCGGTCGGGTCCTTGGAGTCCCGCACAGCGACGACGCCAGGAAGGTTGTCCGCGATCTCGACGCAATCGCCGCCGTTGCTGCCGCTCTTACTGCTCTTACGCCACTGGGCGTCGGTCATGTCCATGATGCTGCCGCGCTCCGCTGCAAGGGCGCGACCGTGAGCAGACGGCACGAGGTGGGTAGATTTGTTGTCGCTGGAGCGACAACATCGGCGACCCGGAAGGCGTCCAGCAGTGGCGCGACCCCGAGGACCGACCCGCGTGCCTGGTCC
>NZ_JBSFSO010000041.1:0-59445 GCF_053589795.1 Micromonospora sp. NPDC003241
TACGGAAACGCCCCGGGCAGATGCCCGGGCACGAACCGCAACCAACGGGCCTCGGAACGCACCCCGAGCAGCACCTGCGCGACCGCCAGAGTGAGCAACTCCGCGTCGGACAACTTCGGCGGCCGTCCAGTCCTGCGAGGCCGTCCGAGCCAATCGTCGATCTTCACGTACAGTGCGGTCAGAAGGGTGTTGAGGTCTGTCGTCACAAACGGATCATCAACACCCTTCGCCTATGCCCACACCCCGGGGCCGTTAGGACTTACTCGTCTAGGGCTGCTCGCCTCCCCTGTCTGGCTGGACCCGCCGCCGCCCGGCTGGACCCGCCGCCGCCCGGCTGGACCCGCCGCCGCCCGGCTCGGCTCGCCGATCATGGAGTAGTGGTCGACGACTCGTGAGTGTTTGACCTGTTATGGCGGTGCCGCAACCCCATGATCCACGGGGTGGGTGCGGGGGTGCGGGAAGATGGGCGGGGGTGGGAGGAGGGGCGGATGTCCTGTGTGGTGACCGGCGGTGGGCGCGGGGTCGGGCGGGGGATCGTGGAGCGGCTGCTCGCTGCGGGTGAGGCGGTCGTGATCGTCGAGCGTGATGGCGACGCGGTGTCCTGGGTGGAGCAGCATGCGGCGAACGGGCGGCTGACGGCGGTGGTCGGTGACGCGGCCGACGAGCGCGTCGCCGGGCGCGCCGCCGACCTGGCCGAACGAGCCGGGCCGCTCACCGGCTGGGTGAACAACGCGGCGGTGTTCCGGGACGCGTCGCTGCACGACGCCCCGGTCGGCGAGGTGGTCGACCTGATCACCCGCAACCTGCGCCCTGCCGTGGTCGGCGCGGCCACCGCGGTACGCCGATTCCTGGCCGCCGGCACCGACGGCGCGATCGTGAACGTCTCCTCCCACCAGGCCGCTCGCCCGGTGCCCGGCTGCCTGCCGTACGCCACCGCGAAAGCCGCCATCGAGGGGCTGACCCGCGCGCTCGCGGTCGAGTACGGTCCGCATGGCATCCGGGCGAACACGGTCGCCCTCGGCTCAGTGAGCACCGAACGGCACGAGGCGTTCCTGGCAGCACAGACACCGGAGCAGGCGGGACGGGTCGAGGCGGACCTACACCGCCTGCACCCGGTGGGCCGGATCGGCCGCCCGCAGGACGTCGCCGAGGTGGTGGCGTTCCTGCTCTCCCCGGCGGCCGGCTTCGTCACCGGCGTCACCCTGCCGGTCGACGGCGGACGCGCGGCCCTCGGTCTCGATCCGGAATCCCGCTGACCCGGGCCGGTCGCGGCAGCGCCTGCCTCGCCAGCCCCGCCCTGTTGCCGGTCGCTCTCCAACGATGAACCGTGCACGTCCTTCCGGTCGCAAGATCACGCTCGATCCGGGATTGAGTGGTGTCCGAGCGCGACGATGACCACTCGATCCAGGATCGAGCGTGGCCAACGCCGAAGAGCCCTCCGGTGCGGCTGGAGGGCTCTTCGTGCGCCCGATGAGGGGACGGCATCGCCGGGCTGCACGGCCGGTTCGTGTGGTGGATCAATCGGCCGATCGAGGTGGGTGGCAGGACCGTGCGGAAGCAGCCTCGGTTCGGCGGGTCCGGCCATAGCACGAACGATGCGTGATCAGGGCGTTGTCCACAGGCGCCGGGTTATCCACAGCCGGGGCGATCGACGGCGGCACGCGTCGGGCTCGCCGTCCTAGCCTCACGCCGTGCCCAATGACGACGAGGAGACGGTGGTCCGGGACCGCCTATGGCGGCTGATGCCCGGCACGGGAGCGGGCGACGCACACATGCCTGCCGGCCGGACTGTCCCGGCAGTGGCAGACACCGGCCCGACGCCCTCGCGTGTCACCGGCCCGGAAACGCACAACCTCCCACCGGCGTCGTCGTCGCTGCGGCGTACCCCGATGGAGTGGCCGACCGTTGCGCTGCCCGTGCACGCCACCACCGGCCCCGAGTTCTCGTCGAACACCGGGACCCACGCCACCGGCCCGCCGACCACGTCGACACCTACCGCCACCGTGGTCGCCGATCCGTACCCCGCTTCGGAGCGCACCGGCCGGTCCAGTGCTGAGGATCAGGCGGACGTCGACGCGACGCCCGCGCCGTCCCGGCTGCCGGGTCCCGGGGCGTTCGACCCCGGGCGGCGCGGGGTCCGGGTGCTCGCCGTCGTCGCCGTCCTGGTCGTGGTCGTCGCCGCCGTCTGGGCGTGGCGGTCCCGTCCGCAGGTCGAACCGGTCGTCACCGTCACCGGTCCCAGCGGTGCCGCCGACGTCGAAGACCCGTCCGGCCCGGCCGACGGCGAGTCGACGAGTGACCCGTCGGCCGTACCCGCCGGTGAGGTGGTCGTCGCCGTGGCGGGCAAGGTGCGTCGGCCGGGTCTGGTGCGGCTCCCGGCCGGGGCACGGGTGGCCGACGCCGTCGAGGCGGCCGGTGGGGCGTTGCCCGGGGTGGACGTGGCGATGCTGAATCCGGCCCGCAAGGTGACCGACGGCGAGTTGATCGTGGTCGGCGTACCGGCGCCCACGCCTGCCGCCCCGGCCCCCGGTGCTGCCGTGCCCGGTGCCGGACCCGGCGGACGGGTGAACCTGAACACCGCCACCCTCGCGCAACTCGACGCGCTGCCCGGCGTGGGACCGGTGCTCGCGCAGCGGATCATCGAGCACCGCGACCAGCGCGGCGGCTTCCGTGCCGTCAGCGACCTGCGCCAGGTCAACGGCATCGGCGACGCCCGGTACGAGGAGCTGAAGGACCTGGTGACGGTGTGACGGCCGACGCGAAGGTCCCCGATCTGCGGCTGGCCGGACTGGCCGTGGCGGCCTGGCTCACCGCCCTGGCCGGCCTGCACCTCACCGCTGCGCGGACACTGCTGGTGGCCGTGGTGGCGGCGGCCGTGGCCGTGCTGGTCGCGGTGCACCTGCTCGGGTTCGTCGGGCGGCAGGGTGCCCTCGCCCGTCGCTACGGCTGGATCGCGGTGGCGGTGTTGATCGGGATCGTCTGCGGCGGCGCGGCGACCTCGGCCCGACTGGCGGTGCGGGACGCCGGCCCGTTGCGCGCCCTGGTCGAGGACGGCGGGCACGTCACCGCGGAGCTGGTCGTCCGGGACGATCCCCGGGCGCTACGCGGCGGCATCGTCGGCCGCCCGCCGACGCTGCTGGTGCCGGCCCGGCTGGTGACCGTCACCGGGCCGGCGGGGCAACGGGTCACCGTGCCGGCCCGGGTGCTGGTGCTCGCCGACGACCCCGCCTGGCGCGGGTTGCTGCCGGGGCAGCGCATCACCGCCGAGGGCCGCCTGACCGAGCCGCGCGGCGGAGACCTGACCGGCGCGGTGCTGCTGGCCGAGGGGGAACCCGTCCGGCTCGGGTCGGCGTCGGTGCTGCAACGGGCCGCCGGGCTGCTGCGGGCCGGTCTGCAACGCGCCTGCGCGCCGCTGCCCGACGACCCGGGCGGCCTGTTGCCCGGTCTGGTCGTCGGCGACACCAGCGAACTGCCCGACACGGTGGAGGAGGACTTCCGGGCCACCGGCATGACACATCTCAACGCGGTCTCCGGTTCCAACGTCGCGATCGTGGTGGGGGCGGTGCTGTTGGCGGCCCGCTGGGCCCGGGCCGGGCCGACGCTGGCCGTCGTGCTCTGCGGGCTCGCCCTGGTGGGCTTCGTCATCCTGGTCCGGCCCTCGCCGAGCGTGGTGCGGGCGGCGACCATGGGCGCGATCGGACTCGCCGCGCTGGCCACCGGCCGGCCCCGGGCGGCGGTGCCGGCCCTGGCGGCCGGGATCGCGGTGCTGGTGCTCGTCGACCCGGACCTGGCCGGGGACGCCGGGTTCGCGCTGTCGGTCCTGGCCACCAGTGGTCTGCTGCTGCTCGCGCCACGGTGGCGCGACGGGTTGCGCCGACGGGGCGTACCGGCGGGGGCGGCCGAGGCGCTGGCGGTGCCGGCCGCCGCGCAGTTGGCCTGCTCCCCGGTGATCGCCGGTCTGTCGGGCACGGTCAGTCTGGTCGCGGTCCCGGCGAACCTGCTGGTCGTGCCAGCGATCGCCCCGGCCACGGTGCTCGGGGTGCTGGCGGCGACGATCTCGCCGGTCTGGCCCGCCGGTGCCCAGGCCGTCGCCTGGCTGGCGCACTGGCCGGCGTGGTGGCTGGTGCTGGTGGCCCGGCACGGGGCCCGCGTCCCGGCCGGCAACCTGCCCTGGCCGGGTGGGGTGTCCGGAGCGCTGTTGCTGGCGGCGCTGACCGTGGCCCTGCTGGTGGCGGCGCGGTGGCCGGTGGTGCGTCGTCTGGTGGCGGTGCTCACCGCCGCCGTCGTGGTCGGCACCCTGCCGGTGCGGGTGGCGGCACCCGGCTGGCCGCCGAAGGGGTGGGTGGTGGTCGCCTGCGCGGTCGGTCAGGGTGACGTCGTGCTGCTGCCGGTGGCGCCGGGGCGCGCCGTCGTGGTCGACGCCGGTCCCGATCCGGCGGCGGCGGACGCCTGTCTGCGACGGCTCGGCGTACGGCGGGTGCCGCTCCTGGTGGTGAGTCACTTCCACGTGGACCACACCGGGGGAGTGGCCGGGGTCTTCCGGGACCGTCGGGTGGACACGGTGGTCATACCCCGCTGGCCGGAGCCGGCGATCGGGCGGGATCTGGTGCACGACACGGCCGCCGCAGAGGGCACGCCTGTGGTGGCCGCCCCGGCCGGGTGGCGGTATGCGGCGGGCGCGGTCGACCTGGTGGTCCTCGGTCCGCCCTATCCGATGCGGGGGACCAGGTCCGATCCGAACAACAACTCCCTGGTGCTGCGGGCCACCGTGGCCGGGGTGCGGATCCTGCTCGCCGGGGACGCGGAGACCGAGGAGCAGCAGGCGTTGCGGGATCACCTGCCGCCGGACGGGCTGCGGGCCGACGTGTTGAAGGTCGCCCACCACGGCAGTGCGTACCAGGATCCGGCCTTTCTGGACGCGATCGCACCGGCGGTCGCGTTGGTGCCGGTGGGCGCGGGCAACACCTACGGACATCCCAACGAGGCCGTCCTGGCCCGGTTGAGCCGGGGCGGGGCGTGGGTGCTGCGGACCGACCTCGACGGGGACGTGGCCGTGGTGGTCGGGCCGTCCGGGCTGGCCGTCGTGTCGGGGGGAGTGGACCTGACCAGGGCAAACCGATGAGCGAATCCGACTTATGGAGAAAGAAGGCTAATTGGATATATGTCTGGATTTGCGCTGAGTGCGGGGTCTGCCAGCACAGTACCGACGAGCAGACTGGACCTCGCCGCAGAGCGTGCGAGTATGGGCGGCGTGACCGCCGCCAATGCCGCTCCCATTGTGCTCGTCCTCGGCGACGAGGAGCTGCTCGCCACGCGTGCGGTGGCCGAAACCGTCGCCGCCGCCCGCGCCGCCGACCCGGGTGCGGACGTGCGTGAGTACCAGGCGGGGCAGCTCACCGTGGGCGAGATCGACGAGATGCTGAGCCCTTCGCTGTTCGGCGGACGTCGGGTGCTGGTGCTGCGGTCCGGTCAGGACGCCCGCAAGGACCTGACCGCCGCCCTGCTGGCGTACGCGAAGAATCCCGACCCCGAGGTGCAGCTCGTCGTCCAGCATCTCGGCGCGGCCAAGGGCAAGGCGTTCGCCGACGGGTTGAAGGCGGCCGGTGCGCAGGTGCTGCCGGCCACCAAGCTCAAGGGACACCGCGATCGGGTGGCCTTCGTGCGGGACGAGTTCCGCCGGGCCGGGGGGCGCTGCACCGACGACGCGGCCGAGGCGCTGATCGCGGCAGTCGGGAACGACCTGCGGGAACTCGCGGCAGCCTGCTCGCAGCTCATCGCCGACACCGACGGCCGGATCGGCGCCGACACGGTCTCCCGCTACTACCGGGGTCGGGTCGAGGTGAGTGGCTTCACCGTCGCCGACGCCACCATGGTCGGTGACCTGCCCGCCGCCCTGGAGGCGTTGCGCTGGGCGCTGCACGTCGGGGTGGACCCGGTGCCGATCGCCGACGCCCTCGCCGACGGGATCCGCACCGTGGCCCGGGTCGCGTCGGCCGGTCGGGGCAGCCCGTACCAGCTCGCCAGCAGCCTGGGCATGCCGCCGTGGAAGGTCGAGCGGGCCCAGCGACAGGCGCGGGGCTGGACGCCGGACGCACTGGTCGAGGCCATGCGGGCGGCGGCCGAGTGCAACGCGGCGGTGAAGGGTGGCTCCGACGACCGGGCGTACGCGCTGGAGAAGGCGGTCTTCTCGGTGGCCGCCGCGCGGCAGCAGGGCGGCGCCAGATGAGCGGAGCCCTCCGTGGCTCCTGGGCCACGATCCCGGCCGACGAGGAGCGGTATCGACCGCTCTATGCCCGGGTGCTCGGGCTGCGTGTCGTCAACCCGGGTGGAGTGCTCTGCTTCCTCTTCTTCGAGGGCGCGATCGCGTTGGCCGCCCTGCTCGTGCTCGCCGAGCTGGTGAAGTGGTGGGCGGTGCTGGTGCTGCCGGCGGCGGTGGCCGTCATGGTCAAGCTCAACGACCTGGTGGCGGCCGTGGTGGTCCGCTCCGCGGCAGCCGTGCCCGAGCAGGAACGCGACCGGTTCCGCAAGCAGATGGAACCCGTGGTCGGGCGGGCCCGGGTCGACTGGCTGCCGCACACCGTGCCCGGCGTCGTGGTCCGGTCGGAGCCGCTGCCCGCCGTGGACCCGTCGTCACCGACGCGTCCGCCCGCCCCGCCCGCACCCACTCTGCGGCCGGCCCGCCCGGAGGCCACGGGCACGACGTCGGCCGGTAGCGGCTCGATCGGATCGGCGAACGCCGGATCGGCGAACGCCGGATCGGCGAAGGCCGGCTCATCGAAGGTCGGTTCGGACGCCGCGTCACCGCGCCCACCGGCGCCGGAAACGTCCAAGGCGCCCGGACGTCGCCGCCGTACCTGCGAACCCGGTTCCTGATCCAGCACCGCCCGACGACCCCGAAGACCTGGCCGACGCAGAAGGCGGGCGAGGGCGGCTGAGGCTGTGCACCGGGCCGGGCTGACAAGATCGGTTACGCCCGAGCCGGGCGGAGACGCGCGGAAGCCCCGGGGCACTGCCCCGGGGCTTTCCGTCAGTCTGAGGTCGCTGTACTCAGGCAGCGAGCGACGTGACGCGCTTGGCGATCGCCGACTTGCGGTTGGCGGCCTGGTTGGCGTGGATCACGCCCTTGCTGGCAGCCTTGTCCAGCTTGCGCGAGGCGTCCTGCATGAGGGTGGTGGCCTTCTCGACGTCACCGGCCTCAGCGGCCTCGTGGAACTTGCGGATGGCGGTCTTCAGCGACGACTTGACCGACTTGTTACGCAGCCGGCGCTTCTCGTTCTGCCGGTTGCGCTTGATCTGGGACTTGATGTTCGCCACGCGACAGCCTCGTCTTGATAGCTCGGGTTGGTCAGCTTGTGCGCGCGACGACGAGCATGCGTCATCGCTGCGCGAAAAGCCAGGCTACCAGGTCGGTCGGCACGGGCCAAAACAGCCCTCGTGGGCAGGTGCCGCGCCACCGGGCGTGGTCAGGACCAACCCCGCCGACGGGCCAGCCACCCGAGCGCCTGTTCGCCGGTCCACCGCTGGTGTGTCGGTAGGTGGGTCGACGCGGTCGGGGGCGCCGACGCGGCGGCGGTGAGGTGGTAGCCGGCCAGGGCGGCCAGGGTCACGTCGAGCGCGTCGTCGGGTGCGTCGGCGACGGTCGGGTGGGCGGCGAAGAGGGCGTCGGCGTCGAGGCCCGAGGCGTACCCGGTGATCAGCAGGTTGACCAGGTCGAACCAGGCCGGGCCGTGGCAGAGCCAGGTCCAGTCGCAGAACCAGGCGGCGCCCGCCACGTCGATCAGGACGTTGTCCGCCCGCAGGTCACCGTGGGTCAGCCCGGTCGTGGCGGCGGCGTACCCGGGGAGCCGGGACTCCAGCGCGGCCAGGTCGGCGACCCGGCCGCGCAGCGGTTCGGGCAGCGGCGGCACCGGTTCGCGACCGGCGGCGACCTCGCCCCACCAGAGGATGTCGTCGCGGGCGAGGTCGGCGAGCCGGGGCAGCCCGAGGGCGACCAGGCCAGGCGGCGGGTCGATGAGCGCGGCGGCGAGGTCCGCGTACCCGGCGAGGGTGTCGGCCAGTTCGGCCGGGTCCCAGGGCAACCGGGGGAGGCGGCCGTGGATCGGTTCCAGGCAGAGCGCGTACCAGTCGGCCTCGAACAGCGTCCAGCGCAGGCGCGGGGCGGGGAGACCGGCGGGCAGGCGGGCGAGGATGGCCGCCTCGCGGGCGTACCAGTCGACCAGGTGCGGCTGCTCGGCGCGGGACGCGGCCTTGACGAAGGCGGTGCCGCCGTCGCCGGTGCGCAGCACCGCGGCGAAACCCCGGGTGAACCCGGCACCGGCGGTCTCGGCGGCGACGACCGGGGCGCCGAGCCGGTCCGACAGCGCGGCGCGGACCGCCTCCGGCAGCGTGTGCCACGGCGGGCGTTGGGCGGTCGCGTGGTACGCCACGGGCGGCGGGGCCGGGTTGCTCACCCCGACCATGCTGCCCGGTACGGCGTCGCCGCCGTGCGCCGCGCGCCGGACTCGTCGGGTCCCGCCGCTGTCCCACCTGTCTGCCAGACTGCCGGGTCATGAGGACCGAGGACTTCTGGCAGCTGATCGACCGGGCCCGCGCCGGTGGCGGAGAGCCGGACGCCATCGCCGCCCGCGCCGTCGCGCTGCTCGCCGCCCGCGACCCGGAGGAGATCGTCGGGTACGCAGAGCACCAGCGGCGGGTGCTCGCCGCCTCCTACCGGGTCGACCTGTGGGGCGCCGCGTACATGATGAACTACGGCGCCTCGGACGACGGCTTCGAGTACTTCCGGGGTTGGCTGATGACGCGGGGCCGGGAGGTCTTCGCCCGCGCGGTCGCCGACCCGGACTCGCTGGCCGAGTTGCCGGAGGTCCGGGCGGCCGCGCTCAGCGGCGAGGAGTTCAAGTGCGAGGACATGCTCGCTGTGCCGTGGGACGCGTACCGCAAGGCGACCGCGTCCGATATGCCGGTGGTGCGTGAGGCGGCGCGGACGCCGGACCTGAACGACTTCTGGGACTTCGACGACTCCGACGAGGCCCGGCGGCGGCTGCCCCGGCTGGCCGCCCTCTTCGTCGAGCCGCCGCCGGAGTGAGTCCGGGTTCGCCCGCGCGGCGGTCGTCCGCCGGGGACGTGGGAGCATAGAGGGGGCCGGCGGTGCCGGCCCGCTCACGTCAGCCGACCAGAACGGACCGCTGTGCCACCGACGCTCGATCCCGGCGCGAACGCTCCTGGTGCCACCGACCCGGCGCGGATCAGGAACTTCTGCATCATCGCCCACATCGACCACGGGAAGTCGACCCTGGCCGACCGGATGTTGCAGCTCACCGGTGTGGTCGACCCACGGCAGATGCGCGCGCAGTACCTCGACCGGATGGACATCGAGCGCGAACGCGGCATCACCATCAAGAGCCAGGCCGTGCGCATGCCGTGGACGATCCGCGAGGGCGAGCGGACCGGCGAGCAGGCCGTGCTCAACATGATCGACACCCCGGGTCACGTGGACTTCACCTACGAGGTGTCCCGCTCGCTGGCCGCCTGCGAGGGCGCCGTCCTGCTGGTCGACGCCGCGCAGGGTATCGAGGCGCAGACGCTGGCCAACCTGTATCTGGCGCTCGAGAACGACCTGCACATCATCCCGGTGCTCAACAAGATCGACCTGCCCGCCGCGCAGCCGGAGAAGTACGCCGAGGAGTTGGCCCACCTCATCGGTGGCGACCCGGCGGACTGCATCAAGGTCTCCGGCAAGACCGGTGTCGGCGTGCCGCACCTGCTCGACGAGATCGTCCGGCAGTTCGTCCCGCCGGTCGGCGACGCCGACGCCCCGGCCCGCGCGATGATCTTCGACTCGGTGTACGACGTGTACCGGGGCGTGGTCACCTACGTCCGGGTGGTGGACGGGCGGATCAGCGCCCGGGACCGGATCAAGATGATGTCCACCGGTGCGGTCCACGAGCTGCTGGAGATCGGCGTCATCTCGCCGGAGATGGTGAAGTCCGAGGCGCTCGGTGTCGGCGAGGTCGGCTACCTGATCACCGGTGTGAAGGACGTCCGGCAGTCCCGGGTCGGTGACACGGTCACCATCAACGGTCGGCCGGCGGCCGAGGCGCTCGGCGGGTACAAGGATCCGAAGCCGATGGTCTACTCCGGCCTGTACCCGATCGACGGGTCGGACTACCCGGCGCTGCGCGACGCGCTGGACAAGCTCAAGCTCAACGACGCCGCGCTCACCTACGAGCCGGAGACCTCCGGCGCGCTGGGCTTCGGGTTCCGCTGCGGCTTCCTCGGCCTACTGCACCTGGAGATCATCGGGGAGCGGTTGGAGCGGGAGTTCAACCTGGACCTGATCTCGACCGCACCGAACGTGGTCTACCGGGCCATCCAGGAGGACGGCGAGGAGATCGTCGTCACCAACCCGAGCGAGTACCCGACCGGCAAGATCGCCGAGGTGTACGAGCCGACGGTGCGGGCCAGCGTGCTGACCCCGAACGACTACGTCGGTGCGGTGATGGAGCTCTGCCAGGGTCGCCGGGGCAACCTGCTCGGCATGGAGTACCTCTCCGCCGACCGGGTGGAGCTGCGCTACACGCTGCCGCTGGCCGAGATCATCTTCGACTTCTTCGACCAGCTCAAGAGCCGTACCAAGGGTTACGCCTCGTTGGACTACGAGCCCACCGACGAGCAGGCGTCCGACCTGGTGAAGGTCGACATCCTGCTGCACGGCGAGCCGGTGGACGCGTTCAGCGCGATCGTGCACAAGGACAAGGCGTACGCGTACGGGACCACGATCGCCGCGAAGCTGCGCAACCTGATCCCGCGCCAGCAGTTCGAGGTGCCGATCCAGGCCGCCATCGGCAGCCGGGTGATCGCCCGGGAGACCATCCGGGCGATCCGCAAGGACGTGCTCGCCAAGTGCTACGGCGGTGACATCAGCCGTAAGCGCAAGCTGCTGGAGAAGCAGAAGGAGGGCAAGAAGCGGATGAAGATGGTGGGCCGGGTCGAGGTCCCCCAGGAGGCCTTCATCGCGGCGCTCTCCTCCGACTCCGGCGACGGCAAGCAGGCGGGCAAGAAGTAGTCGCCGCCCGGTGCCGGGCCGGTGGGTCCGGCACCCGGCCGCGACGTGCGCGAATGGTGGCGGCATCGACCGGCGACATGGCCGGGATGCATCCGGTGGTGCTCCGATCGGTTTGGGAATTCGGCGTCGAGGGAACTGACTCGCCCGACAGAAAACCCCGCCGAATGACATCTTCTGCTGAGGAGGGCCACCATGGAGCTCACCGTCTGGGGCATCATCACCGCACTGTTCGTGGGTCTGATCATCGGCGCGCTGGGCCGCCTCGTGGTCCCGGGCCGGCAGGACATGCCGATCTGGCTGCACATGGTCATCGGTGTCGGCGCCGCGCTGCTGGGTACCGTCCTCGCCCGGGCCGTGGGTATCGCCACGGTGACCGCCGGCATCGACTGGGCCGAGCTGCTGGTGCAGGTCGCGTTGGCTGCGATCGCCGTGGCGCTGGTCGCGGGCGTGGGCAGCCGTCGCCGTGGTGTGACCCACCGGTAGACACCCCCATACGCCTTCGCGGGCGCCCGGCCGTCTGGCCGGGCGCCCGCTGGCGTCTGCCCACCACCCCGACCGTCGGAGGTTAGGAAGGGTCCCTTCCTATGCACGAGGCGTTAGCAGGGGACCCCTCCTTGCCAGCCGGGCGCCGGCGGCGTCCGGCGGATCGCCCTTGCCGAGCTGCGTGAACCGCACTTCTGGGTGATCTCGTGCCGTCTGGGCGCAGAAACTCGGTTTGGGGTTCGATGGGGTCGGGAAATAGCTCTGTCGACGACAGAAAAACCACGAAAACCGTGGGAAGTCTTTTGTAAAGGAGAACGACCATGGAGCTCACCGTCTGGGGCATCATCACCGCGCTGATCGTCGGTCTGATCATCGGCGCGCTGGGACGCCTGGTGGTGCCGGGCCGGCAGCCGATGCCGATCTGGCTGCACATGGTGATCGGTGTCGGCGCCGCGCTGCTCGGCACGGTCATCGCTCGCGCTTCGGGCTTCGCCGAGACCGCCGGCATCGACTGGCGGGAGCTCATGCTCCAGGTGCTGCTGGCGGCCGTCGCGGTGGCGCTGGTCTCCGGGGTGGGCCGCAGCCGCCGGGGTGTCACCCGGTAACAGCTGAGTCTCGAAAGGCGCCCGACCGTCGAGGTCGGGCGCCTTTCGTTGTCGTACGCCCCGGTTTGCCAGTCGCGTACCCCCTCCTCGCCGCTGCGTCCTGCGATACCGTCGGGCCCGCCCACTGTCGTAAAGGAATCCTTCGTATTAGGGTGCGACGGAGAAGGTTAATGCCAGGCGGGAGGGAAGTCGCGTGAACAGGTGGAAACGGCTGGTCCCGGTCACCGCCGTGGTGGCCACGACCGCGATGGTGCTGGCCGGATGCGGTGGCTCCGGTGACGACGCGGCAGACACCAGCAGACTGACGGTCTGGATGATGGGCGAGGGCAGCGAGGCGCAGACCGCGTTCCTCGACGCCGTGGAGACCGAGTTCCGCACCACGCACCCGGACACCGACGTGGTCGTGCAGTACGTCCCCTGGCTGGAGGCGCCCAAGAAGTTCCAGGCCGCGCTCGCCGGTGGCGAAGGCCCCGACATCACCGAGCTGGGCAACACCGAGACGCAGGGCTGGGCGGCGCAGGAGGCCCTCGCCGACGTGACCGACCGGATGAACGGCTGGGCCGAGGGCAAGGACATCCTGCCCGACCTGGTGCGCAACGCCCAGCTCGACGGACGGCAGTACGGCGTGCCGTGGTACGCCGGAGTCCGGGGCATCTACTACCGCACCGACTGGTTCGCCGAGGCCGGCGTGCAACCGCCGAAGACCTGGGACGAGCTGGTGGCGGCGGCCAAGGCGGTGCAGGCCGTCAAGCCCGGCACGTACGGCATCGCCCTGCCCGGCAACTCCGAGCTGCCGTTCTATTCGTTCCTGTGGGGCGCCGGCGGTGAGATCGCCACCCAGCAGGGCGACACCTGGACCTCCGGCCTGACCTCGCCGCAGGCGCAGCAGGCGGTGAAGTTCTGGACCGACCTGGTGACCGTGCACAAGGTCGCCCCGCCGGCCGCCGCCGGGTGGAACGAGATCGACGCGCGGACCCAGTTCGCCACCGGCAAGGCGGCGATGGCCTTCGCCGGGAGCTGGCAGCAGGGCGCGATCGCCAAGGACAACCCGGAGATCGAGAAGGTCTGGGGCACCTTCCCCATCCCGAGCCCGGACGGCCGGCCCGCACCCGCCTTCGCCGGTGGCTCCGACCTGGCCGTCTGGCAGGACAGTCAGCGTCAGGACCTCGCCTGGGACTACCTCACCGTCCTGCTGAACAAGAAGAACGCCCAGGAGTTCGCGGACAGCCTCGGCTTCTTCCCGGTCTACTCCGACCTGGTGGGCGGCGACCGGTACGCGAATGACAAGATCATGGCGGCGTTCGCGACCACGATGCAGAACACCAAGCTCACGCCGCTCACCCCCAGGTGGGTCGAGGTCAGCCGGACCAAGACGGTGACCCAGGCGATGAACAGCTCGGTCATGAAGGGTCAGAAGACGGTCGCACAGGCCACCGCCGAAGCGGCCGCGGAGATGGAAAGCATCCTCAACGCCAAGTGACCACGCTGACCGAGACGCCGGAGGCCGCCGCCGCACGGGAGACCCCCGTGCGGCGGCGCCGCCGAGTGGACCGCCTGCCGTACCTGCTGTTGCTGCCCTGCCTGGTGATCATCGGCGTCCTGCTGCTCTGGCCGCTCGGCCAGGTGGTGGTGATGTCCTTCCACCGGCTGGACAACGTCCGCCAGCTGCGCGGCGACCGGGACTGGCCCTGGGTCGGGCTGGGCAACTACGCCCAGATCCTGGGCGATCCGTTCTTCTGGACCGTGCTGCGCAACACGGTGCTGTTCGCCGCGGCCAACGTGGCGCTGACGATGGTCCTCGGCACCCTGGTCGGGCTGTTGCTCAACCGGTTGGGCCGACGAATGGCGGCGTTCGTGGCGAGTTGCGTGATGCTCGCCTGGGCCACCCCCGCGCTGACCGGCACCATCGTCTGGAAATGGATCTTCAACGACACCAGCGGGCTGGTCACCTGGGCCTTCAACGCGCTGCCGGACGGGCTCTCGCAGGCTCTCTTCGGCCGCACCGACTGGACCGGGTACGGCTGGTTCAACTCCCCGCTGCTGTTCTTCGCGATCCTCACGTTGGTGGTGGTCTGGCACTCCTTCCCGTTCGTCGCGGTCAGCGTGCTGGCCGGGCTCAAGAGCGTGCCGAGCGAGCTGCACGAGGCGGCCCGGGTCGACGGTGCCGGGCCGTGGCGGGTGTTCTGGCAGATCACCGTGCCGTTGCTGCGGCCGGTCTTCGGCATCCTGGTGGTGCTCTCCACGATCTGGGACTTCAAGGTCTTCACCCAGTACTACGTGCTCGCCGGGGGCACCCAGGACCGACCGACCTTCATGCTCTCCGTCTACTCGTACGCCGAGGCGTTCTCACCCCCGCCCAAGTACGGCCTCGGCGCGGCGGTCGCGGTGATCCTCACGCTGATCCTGCTGGTCGTCACCGGGGTGTACGTGCGGATGGTGCTCAAGCAGGAGGAGGAGGCGTGACGGCCGACACGGCACCCGCCGCCGGGCGTACCCCGCAGGACGCCGAGGCGCGTACCCCCGCGCGCCGGAGGGGGAGCGGTGGGCGGCGCAGCCGTACCGTCCGGCGGATCGCCCTCAACGGCGCCGGCCTGCTGGTGGCGCTCTTCGCCGCCTTCCCGGTCTACTGGATGGTCACCACCTCGCTCAAGCCGAGCAGTGAGATCTTCGCCAGCACCCCGCGCCCGCTGCCGTCCGAGCCAACGCTGGCGCACTATCGCCAGATCCTCACCGGGAACCTGATCCCCGGGGTCAGCTACACCGACTTCTTCCTGAACAGCCTCCTGGTCGCGGTGACCACGGTGCTGCTGAGCGGCCTGGTGGCCCTGCTCGCCGCCACCGCCGTGGCCCGGTTCCGCTTCACCCTCCGGACCAGCTTCCTGATCATGCTGCTGGTGGTGCAGATGATCCCGCTGGAGGCGCTGGTCATCCCGCTGTTCCTGATGATCCAGCGGCTCGGCCTCTACAACACCCTGCCCAGCCTGATCCTCACCTACCTGGGCTTCTCGCTGCCCTTCGCGATCTGGATGCTGCGCGGGTTCGTCGCCGCCGTACCCAAGGAACTGGAGGAGGCCGCGGCGATCGACGGCGCCAACCGGGCGCAGATCTTCCGCCGGATCCTGTTCCCGCTGGTGGCGCCGGGCCTGGTCGCGACCAGCATCTTCTCCTTCATCGTCGCGTGGAACGAGCTGATCTTCGCGTTGACCTTCATCAACCGGCAGGACCGCTACACCTTGCCGGTGGCGATGACCTTCTTCTTCGGGCGCGACGAGACCGCCTGGGGGCCGGTGATGGCCGCCTCGACGCTGTTCACCCTGCCGGTGATCATCTTTTTTCTGTTGGTGCAACGGCGGATGGTCTCCGGCCTGGTGGCCGGCGCGGTCAAGGGATGAGCCGGTCGTAGGCTGGCCGGTATGACGGGGAAACTGATCTCGGTGAACCTCGCGGTGGTCACCGAGGCGGCCTGGGCCGGTGACGCCAGCGGACGCAGCGGCATCGACAAGCGGCCGGCCGCCGAGCGGGTGACCGTACGCGCCGAGGAGGTGGTCGGTGACTTCATCGGCGAACGGGCCCACCACGGCGGTCCCGACCAGGCGGTGTACGCGTACGCCACGGAGGACGCGCAGTGGTGGGCGGCGGAGTTGGGGCGGGACGTGCCGCCGGGGCGCTTCGGCGAGAACCTGAGCACGCTCGGGGTCGACGTGACCGACGCGGTGATCGGGGAGCGGTGGGCGATCGGGTCCGCGCTGTTGCAGGTGACCAAGCCGCGTACGCCCTGCCGGACGTTCGCCGGGTTCTGGGGCGTACCGGATCTGATCAAGCGGTTCACGGTGCGCGCGGCGCCCGGGGCGTACCTGCGGGTGCTGCGGGCCGGGACGGTGGGTGCCGGCGACCCGGTCGAGGTGGTGCACCGGCCGGCGCACGGGGTGACCATCGGTGAGGTGTTCCGGGCGCTGAGCCTGGAGCCCGCGCTGCTGCCCCGGCTGCTGGACGCCGACGACCTGCCCGAGTCGACCCGCGCCAAGGTGCACCGACGCCTGCGTACGCCCACCGGCTGACCGCCGCCGAACGCGCTGCGCGCCGAACGCGCTGGGATGCGCGCCGGACGTGCTGCGGCGCGGCTGGATGTTAGGAAGGGTCCCCTGCTATGCACCAGGCGTTAGCAGGGGACCCCTCCTTACATCAGGTCAGCGGAGCCAGGGGATGTTGCGGTTGAGCTGGCCGCGCTCCTTGAGCTCCTTGCGCAGCGGGATCTCGTCGTCGATGTAGCCGTCCCAGTTGATGCCCCAGTAGTTCGCGGTGTGGGTGCCCTCACCGCAGAGCTGGCGCTGCACCGGCGTGCGGTTGTTCCACCACTCGCCGTTCTGGTCGATGTGCAGCTCGTCCAGCGGGCGGATCCACCGGTAGGTGTAGCCCACGAAGAGCATCTTGCGGGTGATCGCCGACAGGTTCGTCGACCGCGAGTGCCACTGGCGGCGGTCGAAGATGAACGCGTCACCCGGGTTGGCGGTGATCTCGACGGTGCCCTCCGGGTCCGGGTTGTGCACCGTGGTGTCCGCCGGACGGGGCAGCGAGTTCCACAGGTGGCTGCCCGGGATCACCTTGGTCGCGCCGCGACCGTTCTCCGACAGGTCGGAGAGCACGTAGGCGACCTTCAACGAGAACATCGGCCGAGGCAGGTTCGGGTCCATCGTCTCCGGGTCGGAGTTCTGCCGGTACCCGTCCTGGTGCCACCCCCAGTACGGCTTCTCCGGCTCCAGCGCCGGCGGGGTGACGTCGAGGTGGTTGTGGTGCGAGTAGATGTTCCACCCGGCCAGACCCCACATGTACGGGAAGGCGATCGGGTGGGTGAGCAGTTCACCGAAGAGCTCGTCGCGCTCGAGGAAGCCGAGCAGGTGCAGGGTGCCGTCCTTGGTGGTCTTGCCCTTGGCCTTCTCCTCCTCGTACACCCGGTCGACCGCGGCCTCGAGAGCGGCCCGGTGGTCCTCGGTCAGGACGTTGCGCAGCAGGAGAAAGCCCTGCTCGTGGAACTCCTTGCGATCGACGTCGCTGATCGGTTCGTAGCCGGTCCGGTCGCCGTAGTCGAATGCCACGTCGTACCCCTCCCCAAGAGGTGAAACCAATTTCGGGCACAGGCCGCCGATCGTAACTCTCGTCGACACGCCCCGGGGAGTGCCCCGGGGCCTTCCCGTCGACATCGCGACCGACGGCGGCGGATCAACTGCGGAGAGTCACGATCGATCGCGCCCGACGGGGGATAGGGGCGAATAGCCGGTTTTCGCGGTGACTGCGGGTAAGGAGATCGAGGTCTTTCAGACGTCGGCGTGGACCTCGGCGAAGACGTGCGAGTCGCTGCGGTCCTGCTCCGGCAGCCGCTTCCAGGTGCCGCGCTTGGCGGTCCACTCCCGGCCGTCGAAGGTGACCCGCTTCACCCCGTGCTCCTTGGCGTGCGAGACCATCCAGTGCGCGTACCGCCAGCCGGCGCGCTCACCGTCGGCGGACGTGGTCAGCCCGACGGGGCTCTCCACGAAGTCGCTGAGCCCCCAGTCGAGCGTCAGCCCCTCGGCCAGCTTCGCGATCGCCGCCGCGCCGCGCAGCACCGGATCGCCCCCCACCGTGCAGGTGACCGCCGTGGTGGCGTCGCCGAGCAGCGCCCGGGTCAGCACCTCCGACTCGTCGGCCCACTTCTCGTACGCCTCCGGGAAGGCGGAGCGCTGCACCTTCTGGGCGGCGTCGGTGACCCGCATGTCCTCCCAGCCGCGCACCTTCTTCAGCGCCGCGTAGAACTTCCGGGACGCGTACCGGGGGTCGCTGATCTGCTCCGGTGTGCCCCAGCCCTGGCTCGGCCGCTGCTGGAACAGCCCCACCGAGTCACGGTCGCCGCCGGCCAGGTTGCGCAGCCCGGACTCCTGGTACGCGGTGGCCAGCGCCACCACCACCGCCCGCTCCGGCATCTTGCGCTGGGCGCCGATCGCCGCGATCGTCGCCGCGTTGGCCATCTGCTGCGAGTCCAGCGTCACCTCACCGTCGGCCTGCACCGTGCACGCCCGACCGGCGAACGGCAGCCGCAACTGCTCACCGACCTGCCGTAGACCGAGGACGATCCCGATCACGGCGATCAGCACGAGGACCACGAAACCCGTCACGACTGCCCGAGTCCGCACCCACACCTCCCGGTATCAAGGTCCGCCAAGCGTACGTCCCGCGTCGACCGGTACGAGCGCTCCGACCGGTTTCCCCCGTCGTCGGTGCCCGATGAGGTTCCCCGGGGCAGCGGTTCCTCACCTGTCGAGTTCGGCGACCCATCGGGGTGGGCGCTTCTCCCGGAACGCGGTGACCCCCTCGATGCCGTCGCCGGACAGGAAGTAGCCGGTGGACAGCGCGGACAGCTCCGCCAGTTCGGTGCGCAGGTCGGCGCCGGCCGGGCGGCGCAGCAGGTCCTTCGCGCCGGCCAGCGCCGTCGGGGCGCCACGCACCAGCGATTCGAGGTAGCGCCCGACCGTGGCGTCCAGCTCGTCGCCGGGCACCGCCGTGGTGACCAGGCCGATCTCGGCGGCCCGTCGGCCGTCGAAGGTGTCGCCGGTCAGGTACAGCTCGGCGGCGGCCCGAGGGAGCAGCCGGGGCAGCACCGTCGCCGAGATCACCGCCGGGATCACCCCGATCCGGACCTCGGTGAAGGCGAAGGTGGCCTCCGCCGCGCAGACCGCCAGGTCGGCCGCGGCGATCAGGCCCAGGCCGCCGGCCCGTGCCGGACCGGCCACCCGGGCCAGCACCGGCTTCGGGCACTCCCGGACCGCCGCGAGCACGTCACCGAGCATCCCGGCGGGCACCGTGCCGCTGGCGTACGCCGCCGCCGTCTCCTTCAGGTCCGCCCCGGAACAGAAGACCGGGCCGGTGTGGTCCAGCACGATCACCCGGACCGCGTCGTCGTCGACCGCGGCAGCCAGCCCGGCCAGCAGTTCGGTCATCAACGGGGTGGAGAGCGCGTTGCGGTTGTGCGGGCTGTCCAGGGTGAGGGTGGTCACCCCACGGGCCGTGGCGACCCGCACGAACGCGTCGGGAGAGGTCATGTGAGGGCACACTAGTGGCCATGCCCGGCCTCCTTCCAGCAGGCGAACCCGTACCCGCCGACGGGTCGCTGCCCGCCTCCGCCCGCGCCCGCGTCGGGCACCAGGGCTTCGGCGTGTACGTGCACGTGCCGTTCTGCGCCAGCCGCTGCGGCTACTGCGACTTCAACACGTACACCGCCGAGGAGTTGGGCGGCGGCGTGAGCCGGGAGGGGTACGCCGACACGGTGCTCGCCGAACTGGCACTCGCCGCGCGGGTGCTGGGCGAGACGCCGCCGGGCCGGGTGGAGACCGTCTTCGTCGGCGGCGGCACCCCCACCCTGCTGCCCGCCGACGACCTGGCCCGCATCCTCGACGCGATCGACCGCACCTGGGGGCTGGCCGCCGACGCCGAGGTGACCACCGAGGCCAACCCGGAGTCGGTCGACCCGGTCTCGCTCAAGGAACTGCGGGCAGCCGGCTACACCCGGATCTCGCTCGGCATGCAGTCGGCCACGCCCGGGGTGCTCGCCGTGCTCGACCGCCGGCACCGGGCCGGTCGCGCACCGGCCGCCGCACTGGAGGCGCGCGACGCCGGGTTCGCGCACGTCAACCTGGACCTGATCTATGGGACGCCGGGGGAGCGGGCGGAGGACTTCGCCGAGTCGCTGGCCCATGTGGTGGCGGCGGGCGTCGACCACGTCAGCGCGTACGCCCTGATCGTCGAGGACGGCACCCGACTGGCCGCGCGGATGCGACGCGGCGAGCTGCCGTACCCGGACGACGACGTCGCCGCGGAGCGTTACCTGGCCGCCGAGGCCGCTCTCGACGCGGCCGGTTTCTCCTGGTACGAGGTGTCCAACTGGGCGCGGACACCGGCCGCCCGGTGCCGGCACAACCTGCTGTACTGGACCGGCGGCGACTGGTGGGGCCTCGGCCCGGGCGCGCACAGCCACGTCGGTGGCGTGCGCTGGTGGAACGTCAAGCATCCCCGCGAGTACGCGAGCCGGCTCGCCGCCGGTGAGTCTCCCGGGAAGGCCCGGGAGGTGCTCACCGACGGCGAGGCACACATGGAGGACGTCATGCTCCGGCTGCGGCTCGCGTCCGGGCTGCCGCTGGACGTCCTCGACGAGGCCGGTCGGGCGGCCGCCGCGCGGGCGGTGGCGCAGGGACTGCTCGCCGCGCCGGCCCACGCGGCCGGCCGCGCCGTCCTCACGGTGCGCGGCCGGCTGCTCGCCGACGCCGTGGTGCGGGACCTGCTGCCCTGACGAGCGCCTCCGAGGTCAGCGCTTCACGAAGGCGTAGGTCATCGGGTAGCGGTAGAGGGCGCCCTCGTTGGCCTTGACCCCGGCGATGATGCCGAAGATCACCGGCACGATCCAGACCAGGAACGGCACGAAGAACAGCAGGCCGCAGGTGATCGCGGTGAGCACCCAACTGAGCAACCCGGCGATCGCCCAGGTGATCTGGAAGTTCACGGCGGCCACCGAGTGCGCCCGGACCACCGGGCTCTGCTGGCCCCGGGTCATCATCGCGATCAGCGGCGCGACCCAGCCCAGCAGACCTCCACCCACGATCACCCCGAGCGGGCCACCGAAGTGGGCGATCAGCGTCCAGGTCTTGTCCTCGTTGTTGGCGTAGCCGCCGCCGGGGGGACCGTAACCACCCGTCGGGTACCCGACACCGGGTGCGCCACCCGGCGGGTACTCGCCCGGCGGGGGATAGCCACCCGGCGGCGGGTAGCCACCGGGCGGCGGATAGTCACCGGGCGGGCCGTAACCACCGGGCGGGCCGTAGCCACCGGGCGGCGGGGGCTGGTCGCCGGTGGGCGGCGGATAGTCGCCGGGCGGGGGATAGCCGGGCTGGCCGGAGGAGCCCGACAGTGGAGAAGTGGGGTCGTCGCCGGACCCGGGAGGACGAGGTGGTTCAGTCATGTGGTCACGGTAGGTGCCAGCGGCAACGGACGCACTAGCGACACCGGGGCGTGTCAACCCGTCGGCCGGTTTCCGCCACGACCGGGATGACTTGATCATCGCGGGCACGGGAACCCCGACGTAGACTGGCACTCGCTACAGTCGAGTGCCAGAGTGTTCCTCTGGCACTCTGGGCGCTCCGGGCTGACCTGCGACAGGAGGTGGGGAGGATGGGTCTCGACGACCGGAAACTCGCCGTGCTCCGGGCGATCGTCGAGGACTACGTCGCCACCCAGGAGCCGGTCGGCAGCAAGGCGCTCGTGGAACGGCACCAACTCGGCGTGTCCCCGGCCACCGTGCGCAACGACATGGCCGTGCTGGAGGAGGAGGGCTACATCCGCCAGCCGCACACCAGTGCCGGGCGGGTGCCCACCGATCGCGGCTACCGCCTCTTCGTCGACCGGCTCAGTCGGGTCAAGCCGCTCAGCCCGGCCGAACGCCGGGCGATCGAACGGTTCCTGGTCGGCGCGGTGGACCTCGACGACGTGGTGCACCGCACCGTACGCCTGCTCGCGCAACTGACCCGCCAGGTCGCCGTCGTGCAGTACCCGAGCCTGGCCCGCTCCACCGTCCGGCACCTGGAACTCGTGCCGATCTCCACCACCCGGCTGACGCTGGTGATGATCGCCGACACCGGCCGGGTCGAGCAGCGGCTTGTCGAACTGCCCGCGCCGGTCCCCGCCGACGACGTCCTGGACCTGCGCCGACTGGTCAACGAGAAGCTGGTCGGCACCCGCCTGTCCGACACGCCACCGCTGGTGCAGACACTCATCGACGAGTGTGCGCCGCACCTGCGGGCGGCCATGACCACGCTCTCCACCGTCCTGCTGGAGACCCTCGTCGAACGGCACGAGGAGCGGCTCGCCCTGGCCGGCACCGCCAACCTGGCCCGGGGCGGCCTGCTCGACTTCCAGGGGTCGCTGCGCCCCATCCTCGAAGCGCTCGAGGAGGAGGTGGTGCTGCTCAAGCTCATCGGCGAGGTCGAGCCGAGCACGCTGCGGGTCCGCATCGGCGACGAGAACCAGATCGACAACCTGCGGGCGGCGTCCGTGGTCAGCACCGGATACGGCCCGGGCGCGACCATCGTCGGGGGGATGGGCGTGCTGGGACCGACCCGGATGGACTACCCCGGAACAATCGCCACGGTGAGGGCCGTGGCACGCTACGTGGGCGAGCTGCTGGCCCAGAACTGACCAGTCAGGGCCGACGGCAGGCTGCCGCCACCGACCGGCGTAACGCGAGACGAACACGAGGACACGGAACCCAGTGGCCAGGGACTACTACGGCATTCTCGGCGTGAGCCGAGGGGCCTCCGACGACGAGATCAAGCGCGCCTACCGCAAGCTGGCGCGCCAGTTCCACCCGGACGTGAATCCGGACCCGGAGGCCCAGGAGAAGTTCAAGGACATCAACGCCGCGTACGAGGTGTTGTCCGACGACCGGAAACGGCAGATCGTCGACCTCGGTGGCGATCCGCTCGCACCGGGCGGCGGCGGGGCCGGCGGACCGGGCGGCCCCGGTGGCGCCGGACCCTTCGTCGGCTTCCAGGACATCATGGACGCCTTCTTCGGCGGGGCCACCGGCGCCGGGCGTGGCCCGCGACCGCGGACCCGGCCCGGGGCCGACGCGATCCTGCGGCTGGAACTGGACCTGCAGGAGACCGCCTTCGGGGTCGAGGCCCCGATCACGGTCGACACCGCGGTGCTCTGCACCACCTGCACCGGGGCCGGCACGGCCGCCGGCACCCACCTGGCCACCTGCGAGGCGTGCGGTGGCCGGGGCGAGGTGCAGTCGGTGCAGCGCACCTTCCTCGGCCAGGTGGTCTCCGCCCGGCCGTGCACGGTCTGCCAGGGCTACGGCACCACCGTCCCGCACCCCTGCCCCACCTGCGCCGGTGACGGCCGGGTCCGGACCCGCCGCTCGCTGACGGTGAAGATCCCGGCCGGCGTCGAGGACGGGATGCGGATCCGCCTCGCGCAGCAGGGCGAGGTCGGTCCGGGCGGCGGCACCGCCGGTGACCTCTACGTGGAGATCCACGAGCGGCCGCACGACGTCTTCTCCCGCAAGGGCGACGACCTGCACTGCCGGGTCACCGTGCCGATGACCGCCGCCGCGCTCGGCACCCGGCTGACCATCAAGACGCTGGACAGCGAGGAGCCGGTCGACGTGAAGCCGGGCACCCAGCCGGGCAGCACGCTGCGGCTACGGGCCCGGGGCGTACCGCACCTGCGCGGTGCCGGTCGGGGCGACCTCTACGTCCACCTCGACGTGCGTACCCCGACCAAGCTCGACGCCGACCAGGAGCGGATGCTGCGGGAGTTCGCCGTGACCCGGGGCGAGGAGGTCGCCGAGCTCAGCAAGCAGGGCGGCTTCTTCTCCCGGATGCGCGACGCCTTCAACGGTCACGCCTGAGGTGTCCGCACCGCTCTTCCTGGTCGAGTCGCTGCCCACCGGCGACTCGACGGTGCTCGACGGGCCGGAGGGCCATCACGCGGCCACCGTGCAGCGGCTCCGGGTCGGCGAGGAACTGCTGCTCGCCGACGGTCGGGGCGGCACCGCCGACGCCGTGGTCACCGCCGTCGGCCGAGGCACGCTCGACCTGGACATCACCGGTCGCGGGTACGTCGACGCGGCGAACCCGCGACTGGTGGTGGTGCAGGGCATCGCCAAGGGTGACCGGGGCGAGTTGGCCGTGCAGGCGATGACCGAGACGGGCGTGGACGAGATCGTGCCCTGGGCGGCGTCCCGCTCGGTGGTGCAGTGGCGCGGCGAACGAGGCGTACGCGCCCGGGGCAAGTGGGTGGCGACCGCCCGGGAGGCGGCCAAGCAGGCCCGCCGGGCGTGGCTGCCGGTGGTGGCCGGCGCCCCGGACGAGTCAAGCGCGTCGGTGGCCCGCCGGATCGCCGGTGCCGCCGCCGGCTACGTGTTGCACGAGGAGGCGAGCGACCGGCTGACCACCGTCGAGCTGCCCGACCGGGGCGAGATCGTGCTGGTGGTCGGCCCGGAAGGCGGCATCGGCCCGGCCGAGCTGACCTCCTTCCAGGAGGCCGGCGCGCAGCCGGTCCGACTCGGCCCGTCGGTGCTGCGTACCTCCACGGCCGGGGTGGCCGCCCTGGCCGTACTCGCCACCCGCCTGCTGCGCTGGTGACCGCGACCGGCCACGCCCGCGCGGCGCGGCCGGTACCTCGTGGTCGATGCGTTGTGGCCGGTACCTCGTGCTCGATGCGCTGTGGTCGATGCGTTGTGGCCGGGCCGGGGTGTGCGCCTCGGCCCCTTTGCGCTGCTTCACCGGACGCAACGGTTTGTGGTCGGACGCGGCGCTCTCCGGCCGGGGATCTCTAGGTGCGCAGGTAGGAGGCGCCGTTGAGGTCCACGATGGTGCCGGAGGCCCACTCCGCCTCGGGGCTGGCCAACCAGTGCACCGCCGCCGCGATCTCCTCGGGGCGGGCCACCCGGTCGAACGGGCTCTGTGCCCGGACCGCGTCGCCGCGCGGCGACTTCAGGTGCTCGTTGGTCATGTCGGTCGCCACGAAACCGGGCGCGACCGTGGCGACCGCGATGCCGTACGGCGCCAGGGCCACCGCGAGCGACTGGGCCATCGCGTTGAGCCCGGCCTTGCTGGCGCCGTACGCCGGGTTGGCGGGCTCGCCCCGGAACGCGCCGCGCGACGAGACGTTGACGATGCGCCCGCCGCCCGAGCGCATGTGCTGGGCCGCGCACCAGGCGGCGTTGGCGGCGCCGAGCAGGTTGGTGTCGAGGATCTCGCGCCACCGTCGCTGCCACTGCTCATAGCTGCTCTGGAAGACCGGATGCGGGGGATCGGCCGGGCCGAACACCCCGGCGTTGTTGACGAGTACGTCGAGCCCGCCCAGCCGTTCCGCCGCCTCGTCCACCATCGCCCGTACCGCGTCGGGGTCGGCCAGGTCGGCGCGGACCACCAGATGGCCGTCGCCGGGAAGCTCGGCCCGCAACGCCTCGGCCAGCTCCGCCGAGTCGCGGTGGTGGATCGCCACCCGGTCGCCGGAGGCGGCGAACGCCGTGACCACCGCCCGCCCGATGCCGCGTGAACCACCCGTGACCAGTACCGCCCGCCCTGCCATGCGCGCCATCCTGCCGCACCCGCCCGGATGTGAGGAAGGGACCCTTCCTATACACGAGGCGTTAGCAGGGGACCCTTCCTTACACTGCCCCGGTGAGTACTCCTGACTGCCTGTTCTGCCGGATCGTCGCCGGGGAGATCCCGGCCACCGTGGTCCGCGAGACCCCCACCACGCTCGCCTTCCGTGACATCGACCCGAAGGCGCCGGTGCACGTCCTGGTCATCCCCAAGGAGCACTACGCCGACGTGGCCACCCTGGCCGCCGGTGACCCGGCGCTGGCCGGTGAGGTGCTGGCCACGGCCGCTGCGGTGGCCGAGGACGAGGGGCTGCTCGGGGACGGCTTCCGGCTGATGTTCAACACCGGGGCGTACGGCGGCCAGGAGGTCTTCCACGTGCACGCGCACCTGTTGGGCGGTGCGCCGCTCGGGCCGATGCTGGCCCGGAGCGTGGCGTGACCACAGCCGCCACCGGTCGGCTCGACCGGATGGTGCGGCAGGTCCAGGCCCGGGGACGGGTGCCGGCCCTGGCGGCGGCAGTGCACCGGGCCGACCGCCCGCTGTGGACCTGCGCGGTCGGCGGCACCGGCAACGACACCGTGCTGGACGCGGACACCCGGTTCCGCATCGGGTCGGTGACCAAGACCTTCACCGCCGTGCTCGCCCTCCAGTGCCGCGACGACGGTCTGCTCGACCTGGACGATCCGCTGGACCGGCATCTGGACCTGCCGGCCCACGGCGAGCTGACCGTGCGTCGCCTGCTGTCGCACACCGCCGGCCTGCAACGGGAGCCGTACGGCGACGTCTGGGACACGCTGCGGGCGCCGGACGCCGACCGGCTGGTCGCCGAGCTGGTCCGGGCGGAGCGGGTGCTGCCGCCGGGCCGTCGCTACCACTACTCGAACCTGGGGATGGCCCTGCTCGGTCGGCTGGTCGGTCAGGTGCGGGGCGGGACCTGGGCCGAGGTGCTGACCGAGCGGGTACTCGTCCCGCTGGGGCTGACCGCGACCACGGTCGACCCGGGTCCCCGAGCGGCGACCGGGTTCCTGGTCGACGCGTACTCCGACGAGGCGCGTCCGGAGCCGCCGACCGACTTCGGCGCGGTCGGCCCCGCCGCGCAGCTGTGGAGCACCGCCGGTGACATGGCCCGCTGGGCGGCCTTCCTGGCCGATCCGGTGGCGCTGGACCCGACCGGCGCGGTGCTCGCGCCGGCCACGCTCGAACAGATGCGCTGGCCGGTGACGGTCACCGACGAGACGTCGTGGTCCGGCGGTTTCGGCCTGGGCCTGCTCCTGCTGCCGCAGGGCCAGCGGGTGGTGCACGTCGGGCACGACGGCGCGATGCCCGGGTTCCTCGCCGGGGTGTACGGCCGGCGAGGCGGCGAGGACGCTCCCGCCGCGTTCGGCGCCGCCGTGCTGGGCTCCTCCGGTACCGCCGTGGACGTGCTGGAGCTGCCGCACCGGCTGCTCGCCGCCTCGGTCGAGCACGACCCGGCCGACATCGTGCCGTGGCGGCCGGGCACACCGGCTCCGGAGCACCTGCGCGGGCTGCTCGGTCGCTGGTGGGGCGAGGGTTTCGAGTACGTCTTCGGCTGGCACGACGGTGCCCTGCAGGCCCAGGGTGCCGGTGACCCGTCGGAGAAGCCGCCGGCGGTCTTCGCGCCGGTGCCGGAGCAGTCGGACGTGTTCCGGACGGTCTCCGGGCGGGAGGTCGGCGAACTGCTCCGGCTGACCCGGGACTCCGCCGGCGAGGTGGTCCGGATGCACTGGGCGACCTACCGGTTCACCCGACGGCAGGAGACCTTCGACAGGTACGACTTCCGGGCCGGGAGCTGAGGAGTTTTGTCTACTTGTGCACCAGTCGTCGGATGGTGTGCCGGCTACTCGCCGTCGCCCGTGTGAGCAGGCGCACCGAGGGCCACGACCGGCCGTTCCCGGGGGAAATGGGCGGCGTGTCCGCGCCGTTGAACCGATACGATGGAGCCAACATCCGCACGCCGTGGCAGCAGGCCCGGCGCCGAGATCGAGAGCAGGTGGCGCAGGGCCCCTCGGCCCGACCTATGACCGGCACCCCACCTCCCGGCCCGCCCCGGGTGCAGACCAAGATCACGGTCCCCGACTCGAAGATCATGGTCAACCTTCTCGGCGCGGGTGACGAGATCCTGCGACTGGTCGAGCGCTCCGTGAACAGTGACGTGCACGTACGCGGCAACGAAATCACGATCACCGGTGCCCCCGCCGACAACGCTCTCGCCGAGCGGATCTTCAGCGAACTCCTCGAACTGATCGAGAAAGGCGAGACCCTGACCACAGACGCCGTCCGGCGTACCGTCGGCATGCTCGAACAGGGCGGCGCGGAGCGGCCCGCAGAGGTCCTGACGCTCAACATCCTGTCCCGGCGTGGGCGGACCATCCGTCCCAAGACGCTCGGGCAGAAGCGCTACGTCGACGCGATCGACGGGCACACCATCGTCTTCGGCATCGGCCCGGCCGGCACCGGCAAGACCTACCTCGCCATGGCGAAGGCGGTCCAGGCGTTGCAGGCCAAGCAGGTCAACCGGATCATCCTGACCCGACCGGCGGTCGAGGCGGGGGAGCGGCTGGGTTTCCTACCCGGCACGCTCAACGAGAAGATCGACCCCTACCTGCGTCCGCTCTACGACGCGCTGCACGACATGCTGGACCCGGAGACCATCCCGAAGCTGATGGCGGCGGGCACCATCGAGGTCGCCCCGCTGGCATACATGCGCGGTAGGGCACAGCCGTACGACGCGCGGGTCCTGACGCCGGAGGGCTTCAAACCGTTCGGATCGCTCCGGATCGGCGATCTGGTCATCGGGTCGGACGGGACGCCCACGCCGGTGATCGGGATCTACCCGCAGGGGCTCAAGAAGGTCTACCGGGTCACCACCCAGGACGGGGCGTCCACCCTGTGCTGTGGCGAACACCTCTGGACCGTCGCCACGCCGGAGGACAAACGGCGCGGCCGTCGGCGCACCCTGGAGACCCAGGAGATGGTCGGCCAGGAGTGGCGGGGTCACACCCGGCGCTACGAGCTTCCGGTCGTCGCGCCCGTGCACCTGGAGCCGCAGGACGTTCCGCTCGATCCGTACGTGCTCGGTCTGCTGCTGGGGGACGGCTCCATCTCGTGCCGGACGACGCCGGGTTTCTGCACCGCGGACCCGGAGCTCGCCCACGCGATCGAGGAAACGCTCACCGACATCGAACTCGTTCGCAAGAGCGAGTACGACTACGTGCTCCGGCACGTGCACGGGCACCGCGGCGGGGTGATCGTGGCCAACCCGGTGACCGTCGCGCTCCGGGAGCTGGGTCTGGCCGGGGCCAGGTCGCGGACCAAGTTCGTGCCGGACGTCTACAAGCACAACAGCGTCGACGTCCGCCTGGCCGTCCTGCAGGGGCTGCTCGACACCGACGGTGGGCCCTCGACGCAGGCGGGACGCACCTGCCGCGTGCAGTATTCGACGACCTCTCCCCGGCTACGGGACGACGTCGTCTACCTCGTCCAGTCGTTGGGCGGTGTCGCCACGTGGGGCGTCCGAGCGGCGGAGGGTCGGAAACCCGGCCTGGCGAACGGCCGCTCGGTCGCCCATCGGGCCGACGCCTACGTGGTGGAGATCCGTCTACCCGAGGGTGTCCCACCCTTCCGGCTGGCCCGGAAGCGTCAGCGCTACGAGGAGCACGGTGGTGGCCGCCCGATGCGGTTCATCGACTCGATCATCCCGGCCGGGGTGCAGGAGACGATGTGCATCCAGGTGGCAGCGGAGGACTCGCTCTACGTCACCGACGAGTTCCTGGTCACCCACAACACGCTCAACGACGCGTTCATCATCCTCGACGAGGCGCAGAACACCACGCCCGAGCAGATGAAGATGTTCCTCACCCGGCTCGGGTTCGGCTCCAAGATCGTGGTGACCGGTGACGTCACCCAGGTGGACCTGCCCGGCGGGACGACCAGCGGGCTGCGCGTGGTCCGGGAGATCCTGGAGGGCGTCCCGGACGTGCACTTCGCGCAGCTCTCCAGCGCCGACGTGGTGCGGCACCGACTGGTCGGTGAGATCGTCGACGCGTACGCCCGGTGGGACGCCGAGCGGGAGAACCAGCAGGCCCAGGGCGTGCACGCGGTGGCCGGGCGTACTGCCCAGGGCAACCGCGCCGGCCGGCGCCGCTAGACCGAGGGAAGACAGTTGTCCATCGAGATCGCCAACGAGTCCGGTGTCGAGGTCGACACCGACGCCGTACTCGCCGTCGCCCGGCACGCGCTCGACGAGATGGGGGTCAACCCCCTCGCCGAGCTCTCCGTGCTGCTGGTCGACATCGACTACATGACCGAGCTGAACCATCGCTGGATGGGCGGCGACGGTCCCACCGACGTGCTCGCGTTCCCCATGGACGAGGGCAGCGTCGACCACGGGCCGGGGGAGAACGCCGCCGCCGGTGGCGAACCGGCCCTGCTCGGTGACATCGTGCTCTGCCCGGAGGTGGCGGCGAAACAGGCCGCGACCGCCGGGCACGGCGCCGCCGACGAGCTGCACCTGCTCACCGTGCACGGCGTGCTGCACCTGCTCGGCTACGACCACGCGGAGCCGGAGGAGGAGCGGGAGATGTTCGGGCTCCAGGCCCGGCTGCTGTCCAGTTGGCGGTCGACCCGCTCCCGGTGATGGACACTGTGCTGGCCGCGCCCGCCACCGGCCTACCCGATCTGCAACTGCTCGTCTTCGCGGCCGGGCTGGTGGTGCTCGCCGGCCTGATCGCGATGACCGAGGCTGCCCTGGCCGCGGTCTCCCCGGCCCGCGCCGCCGAACTGGCCCGTGACGGAGCCCGGGGAGCCCGTACGCTCCAGGCGGTCGCCGGTGACGTGGTCCGTCACCTCAACCTCCTGCTGCTGCTCCGGCTGCTCGCCGAGCTGACCGCCACCACGCTGGTGGCGCTGGTCGCGGTGGACACCTTCGGCGCGGGCTGGCGGGCGGCACTGATCACCGCCGGGGCGATGACCGTGGTCAGCTTCGTGGTGGTCGGCGTCGGTCCGCGTACCCTCGGCCGGCAGCACGCGTACGCGGTGGGCCGTTCGGCCGCGCCGCTGGTGCGCTGGCTGGGCCGGGTGCTGAATCCGCTCGCGTCGCTGCTGATCCTGATCGGCAACGCGGTGACGCCCGGGCGCGGTTTCCGCGAGGGGCCGTTCGCCACCCAGGTCGAGCTGCGCGAACTGGTCGACCTCGCCGAGCAGCGGGGCGTGGTGGAGCACGGCGAACGGCAGATGATCTACTCGGTCTTCGCCCTCGGCGACACCATCGCCCGCGAGGTGATGGTGCCGCGTACCGAGATGGTGTGGATCGAGTCGGGTAAGAACCTGTCCCAGGCGCTCGCGTTGTTCCTGCGCTCCGGCTTCTCCCGGATCCCGGTGATCGGCGAGAGCGTCGACGACGTGCTCGGCATCCTCTATCTCAAGGACCTGATCCGGCATACCCAGGGCGGGGCCGCCGAGGACGCACAGCTCCCGGTCGCCGAGCTGATGCGGCCGGCGACCTTCGTGCCGGAGTCCAAGCCCGTCGACGACCTGCTCTCCGAGATGCAGGCCGCCCGCAACCACCTGGTCATCGTGGTCGACGAGTACGGCGGCACCGGTGGTCTGGTCACCATCGAGGACATCCTCGAAGAGATCGTCGGTGAGATCACCGACGAGTACGACGTCGAGCGCCCGCCGATCGAGCAGTTGCCGGACGGCGCGGTGCGGGTCACCGCCCGGCTGCCGGTGGAGGCGCTCGGCGAGCTGTTCGACACCGAGCTGCCACACGACGAGGTCGAGACGGTGGGCGGTCTGCTCGCCCAGTCCCTCGGCCGGGTGCCGATTCCCGGCGCCGAGGCGGAGGTGTCCGGCCTGCGGCTGATCGCCGAGGGCACCACCGGCCGCCGCAACCGGATCGACACGGTGCTGGTGCACCGGATCGAGCCGTCCGACACGCAGGAGAACCCGGGTGGCGAGGCGACGGCCTCCCGGGGCGACACCGACCGATCCGAGGAGAGGCTGCCCGCCGATGCCTGAGTCACCCGCCGTACCGACCGCCCTGCCCGCCGAGGCCGAACTGAGCGCCGAGGACGGCAAGCTGGTCATCCTCGCCCGGGGTGCCCGGGGTCGGGTGGGTGCCGTGGAGGGCGCGGCCGTCCGGGACCAGGACGGTCGCACGTACGCGGCGGCGAGCGTGTCGTTGCCCTCGCTGACCATCACCGCGCTCCAGTTGGCGGTCGCCTCGGCGGCTGCGGCGGGTGCCACCCGGCTGGAGGCCGCCGTGGTGGTGACCGAGGCGTCCACCCTGGACGGCGCCGGCTACGCGGCCGTACGCGATCTGGCCGCCGACGCCCCGGTCCACCTCGCCGCCCCCGACGGCACGGTCCTCGGCACGGTGACCGCATGAGCCGCGACCACGTCGGAGTGCCGGCATGAGCGAGCGGAGTGCGGGCATGAGCGCGCGGGACGCCGGTCCGGGCGAGCGGGACTATCGGGCCGGGTTCGCCTGTTTCGTGGGGCGGCCGAACGCCGGCAAGTCCACGCTGACCAACGCGATCGTCGGGCAGAAGATCGCCATCACGTCGAACAAGCCGCAGACCACCCGGCACGTCATCCGCGCGGTGCTGCACCGGCCGGACTCGCAGTTGGTGCTGGTCGACACGCCGGGCCTGCACCGGCCGCGTACGTTGCTCGGGGAGCGGCTCAACGACCTGGTGCGGCAGACCTGGAGCGAGGTCGACGTGATCGGCCTCTGCATCCCGGCCGACGAGCCGGTCGGTCGTGGTGACCGGTTCATCACCGGGGAGCTGGCCGAGCTGAAGGCGACCGTGCTGGCGGTGGTCACCAAGACCGACCTGGTCGACAAGAAGCGGCTGGCCGAGCAGTTGCTGGCCGTCAGCGAGCTGGGCGAGTTCGCGGAGGTGGTGCCGGTCAGCGCGGTCTCCGGGCACCAGGTGGACACCCTGGTCGAGGTGATGACGGGGTATCTCCCCGAGTCCCCGCAGCTCTATCCGGACGACATGCTCACCGACGACCCGGAGCAGGTGCTGGTCGCCGAGCTGATCCGGGAGGCGGCGCTGGAGGGCGTACGCGACGAGCTGCCGCACTCCATCGCCGTGGTGGTCGAGGAGATGATCCCCGAGGGCCGCCTGATGAAGATCTACGCCGACGTGTACGTCGAGCGGTCGAGCCAGAAGGCGATCGTGATCGGGCACCGGGGCGCGCGGCTCAAGGCGGTGGGCACCGCCGCGCGGCGGCAGATCGAGGAGCTGTTGGGCACCAAGATTTATCTCGACCTGCACGTCCGGGTGGCCAAGGACTGGCAGCGCGATCCGAAGCAGTTGCGCAAGCTCGGTTTCTGAACGGCTCCGCCGCGTACCGGACGAAATGGACGACGAGCGCCTCAGCGTCTGATCGGTACCGGTCAGGCATATGGGAAGTTTCACTATACCGCTGGGTAGTTGGTCGTTTCCGCGGCGCGCATCAGAGGGTAGGGAGGGTATGCCTCTGCCCCCGGACATAGATGCAGGCTGATGCGAAACCGTTACCTTGACCTGTTGCGTGCACTGGCCATCGTGCGGGTCGTCGTCTACCACGTCACTGGCTGGGCGTCGCTGACCGTGCTGTTCCCGGCGATGTCGGTGATGTTCGCGATGGCCGGGTCGTTGATGGCCGCCACGTTGTACCGGGTCGGCCCGTCGGCGGTGGGGCGGCGGCTGCGGCGACTGCTTCCGTCGCTCTGGGTGGTCGCCGCCATCTTCGTACCGGCGATGCTGCTCACCGGGCTGCCGCTGACCCCCAAGGTGTTGTTCTGGCTGTTCCCGGTCGTCGATCCACCGGCGAACTACTGGGGTGCGCTGGCGCTGAGCCCGATCTGGTACCTGCGGGACTACCTCTGGTTCGTGCTCGCCTCGCCGATCGCCATCTGGCTGTTCCGGCGGTTCCCGCTGCCCACCCTGCTCGCCCCCTACTTCCTGCTGATCTGCATCGAGTTCGGCATCTATCAGAACCCGCACGGCGTGCTGCGCGAGTTCGGCCTCTACTTCGGCGCGTGGCTGCTGGGCTTCGCCCACCAGGCGGGCATGCTGCGCCGGATGACGAACCGGGTGCTGGTGCCGGTCGTCCTGACGCTCGCGGCGACCGGCGGCGCCTGGATCCTCGCCAATCCCGGCCCGCGTGGTTACGACCTGAACGACATCCCGCTCGGCAACGCCCTCTGGTCGGCCGCGTTCATCCTGGTGGCGCTCGGCCGAGCGCCGTCGGCCGCCGCCTGGGTGGACCGCAACGAGCTGATCGGGCGCGCGGTCACCGTGCTGAACCGGCGGGCGCTGACCGTCTATCTCTGGCACATGGCCTTCGTGGTCGCGCTCACGCCGCTGGTGGACGTGGTCGGCTGGTCGCACCAGAACCTGCTGGGCCAGGTCATCCGGGTGGTGTTGGTCTTCGCCCTGGTGGGCGTGGTGACCGCGGCGTTCGGCTGGGTCGAGGACGTGGCGGCGCAGCGCCCGCCGGAGCTGATCCCCGGTGGGCGTCCGTCGTCGGCCCGCCCGCAGGCCGCACCGCGTCGGCCGGTGGGTGATCCGACCCCGGACGGGCGTTCGGGACCCGGTGGCGAGATGCTGCGGATCGATCGCGGGCGTCCGGGAACCGGTGGGGAGAGACCGACCGATGGCGGCCCTCCGGGATCCGGCGGGGAAGCGCCGGCCGATGGCGACCGGACCGGCGCGGAGGAGCCGGTCGGTGCCGGCCGTGCCGCCGGTCGGGCCGCCCAGCGGCGGGAGGAGTCCGTTCCGGGGCAGCGAGGGCGCAGCGGCGACGTCAGCGGGACGTGACCGCGAGGTCGCCGCTACCGGTCGCGACGTCGAGGACGAGCTTCGCGGTGGGGTCGTGCGGTACGCCGAGGTCGGCCGAGCCCGAGCCGACCGTCGAGAACACCTGGTAGGCGCCGGCCGGCACGGTCAACTCGACGTTCCCGCTGGACGCGTGCGCGCGGGCGGGGGCGGGTCGGTTCAGCTCCACGGTGACGTTGCCGGATCGGGCCTCCGCGTCCACCTCGCCACCGAGCCGGTTCGCGGTGATGTTGCCGGACCCGCTGCGGAGCACCACCGGCTCGGTCACGTCGTACACCTCGATGTTGCCGGAGCCGGTTTCCACCCGGACCGGGCCGGCGGCGCCGGCCACCCGGACGTCGCCGGAGCCGACGGTGACCTCCACCGTGCCGACCCGGCTCAGGTCGACTTCGCCGGAGCCGGTCTCGCCCCGCACACTGACCCCCTCGCCGGTGGTGACCTCGTAGGAGACGCTGCACCGGTTGCCGCAGGAGGTGTCCAGCACCAGTTCCGTGCCGGTGATCTCGTACGACGTGCGCGGCTGGTTGCCCTGGTAGCGCACCACGCGCTTGATGCGGACTCCGTCCACTCCGCCGTCGGCGCGGACCACCACGTCACCGGCGCCGGGCAGGAGCCGGATCGCGGTGATCCGGGTGGACTCGGTGTTGTCGAAGTCCAGCCGGCCGAAGGAGAGGTTGTCACACCCGGCGAGGACGATCAGGGCGGTGGCCGCGACCGCCGCCACGAATCCTCGGCGGGCGGTGCCGCCCCGACGGGACGAGGCGCCCCGACGGTCGGTGCCGCCCCGGCGGGAGGACGCGATCCGGCGGGTGGTGGCGGCCGGGTGTGGCGTGGCGGTCCGGCGCGCCGGGGTGGTCGGGTGCAGAGCCATGTCGAGCACGCTACGTCCGGTGCCGTCCGACGCACATCGGGGTAAGACGGCCCGCCTACCCCGAGCGGACCCTGAGATCCGACCCGGGTGCAGACCCGCACTCCGATGGGAAGGGAGCGGGGAGGGAGAATGACGCGATGGCCGGGTACCGCCGACAGCTCTACCGCGACGACGCGGTGGTGCTGCGTGTGCAGAAACTCGGCGAGTCGGACCGGATCATCACCCTGCTCACCCGGCGGCACGGCCGGCTGCGCGCGGTCGCCCGGGGGGTACGCCGCACCACCTCGAAGTTCGGTGCCCGGCTGGAGCCCTTCGGTCACGTCGACCTGCAACTCGCCGGTGACCCCAAAGGCGAGTTGGGCAGTTCGCTGCACAGCGTCAGCCAGGTCGAGGGGATCGACCTGTACGGCAAGCGGTTCCTCGGTGACTACCCCCGCTACACGGCGGCCAGCGCCATCGCCGAGACCGCCGAACGCCTCACCCCGGTGGAGCGGGAGCCGTCGCTGCGGCTGTTCCAGCTCACCCTGGGCGCGCTGAAGGCGCTGGCCGAGGGCAGCCACGCGACGACGCTGGTGCTCGACGCGTACCTGCTGCGCGGCATGGCGCTGGCCGGTTGGGCACCGGCGCTGACCGCCTGCGCGGTCTGCGGCACCCCGGGGCAGCACCGGGCGTTCTCCGTACCCGCCGGTGGCGCGGTCTGCCCGGACTGCCGACCGCCCGGCGCGTCCCATCCGGCCCCGGCCACCATCGACCTGATGTCCGCCCTGACCACCGGTGACTGGCGGATCGCCGACGCCACCGAGACCGGCGTCCGCCGGGAGTGCAGCGGCCTGGTCGCGGCGCACCTGCAGTGGCACCTGGAGCGCGCGCTACGCTCGCTGCCGCTGGTGGACCGGGGCGGCCCGGCCACCGGCACGGTCCGACCCGGTGGCGGACGCGCCGGGGCGGCCCCGCCGCGCGACCCGGCCGGCGAGGGCTGACGCCCGACCGGGCGTCGATGGAGTCGAGCAGGGAGAGCCGAGTGATCCGATCCACCAGGGCCGTCCGGCGCGCGCCGGTGCCGCCGACGCCGCACCCGTCGGGCGCCCGACCTCCGGCGCTGCCGTCGGAGGCGGTGCCCCGGCACGTCGCCGTGGTGATGGACGGCAACGGCCGCTGGGCCAAGGAGCGCGGGCTGCCCCGCACCAAGGGCCACGAGGCGGGGGAGTTCTCCCTCTTCGACACCGTCGAGGGCGCCATCGAGCTGGGCATCCCCTACCTGTCGGCGTACGCCTTCTCCACCGAGAACTGGCGGCGCTCGCCGGACGAGGTGCGCTTCCTGATGGGCTTCAACCGGGACGTCATCCGCCGTCGCCGGGACCAGCTCGTCGACCTCGGGGTCCGGGTGGTCTGGTCGGGCCGGTCCGGACGGCTGTGGAAGAGCGTCATCTCCGAGTTGCAGACCGCCGAGGAGATGTCCCGGGAGAACTCGACGCTGACGCTCCAGTTCTGCGTCAACTACGGCGGGCAGGCGGAGATCGCCGACGCGGCCGCCGCGATCGCCCGGGACGTGGCCGCCGGCCGGCTGGACCCGGGCAAGGTCAACGAGAAGACCATCGAGCGTTACCTTTACCACCCCGAGGTGCCCGAGGTGGACCTGTTCCTGCGCCCCTCCGGCGAGCAGCGCACCTCGAACTTCATGCTCTGGCAGAGCGCGTACGCGGAGCTGGTCTTCCTGGACACGCTCTGGCCCGACTTCGACCGCCGCCACCTGTGGTACGCCTGCGAGCTGTACGCCCAGCGGGACCGCCGCTTCGGCGGCGCGCTGCCCAACCCGGTGGCCCCGACCGTGTGACGCTTAGCGACCGGTCGGACTGGGTATCAGTGTCGTCAGCAGCCACTGACGGAGGTGAACCCACATGATGCGCAAGCGTGTCGCCCAGTGGGCGGTGATGGCCGTTGCGGTTCCGTTGGCGGCCGCCGGTGCCCGCCGGCTCAGCCACTCGATGGAATCCCGGCGAGGCCCGTCCCGGGCCAGTCGCCTGCTCACGCAGGGGGCGGACCTGATCCGCCCACAGAAGGCCCGGCGTCGCCGCTTCTTCTGAGTTTGTGTAAGGAAGGGTCCCCTGCTAACGCCTGGCGTATAGCAGGGGACCCTTCCTAACACCGAAGACGGCGAGCTGACACCGAAGACGGCGAGAAGGGATCAGGCCGGGGTCTCGGCGCGGTCCGGGGTGGCCCACAGAGTGTGGAAGGAACCGTCGCGGTCGACACGGCGGTAGGTGTGCGCCCCGAAGTTGTCCCGCAGGCCCTGGATGAGCGCGGCCGGGAGACGCTGCGCGCGCAGCGCGTCGAAGTAGGCCAGCGACGAGGCGAACGCGGGTGCCGGCACGCCGACCCGGGCGGCCTCGGCCACCACCCGCCGCCAGCTCGGCACACCGTCGCGCACGGTGTCCGCGAACCACGGCGCCACCAGCAGCGTGGGCAGCTCCGGCTGCTCGTCGTACGCCTGCTTGATCCGGTCCAGGAAGCGGGCCCGGATGATGCAGCCGCCCCGCCAGATCTTCGCCGTGCCGCCGAGGTCGATGTTCCAGTCGTACTCGGCGCTGCCGGCACGGATCTGGTCGAAGCCCTGCGCGTACGCCACGATCTTGGAGGCGAGCAGCGCCCGGCGTACGTCCTCGATGAACGCCTCGCGGTCGGCGACCTGCCACTTCTCCCCGGAGTCCGGGAACGCCCGTACCGCCGCCTCGCGCTGGTCGACGTGACCGGAGAGCGACCGGGCGAACGTCGCCTCGGCGATGCCGGTGATCGGGATGCCGAGGTCGAGGGCGATCTGGACGGTCCACCGGCCGGTGCCCTTCTGCTCGGCCCGGTCCTGCACCACGTCCACGAACGCCTCGCCGGTGGCGGCGTCGGTGTGCGCCAGCACGTCGGCGGTGATCTCGATCAGGAAGGACTCCAGCTCACCGGAGTTCCACTCCCGGAAGATCTCCGCGAGCTCCGACGGGGTCGCGCCCAGGCCGGCCCGCAACAGGTCGTACGCCTCGGCGATGAGCTGCATGTCGGCGTACTCGATGCCGTTGTGGACCATCTTCACGAAGTGTCCGGCACCGTCCGGCCCGACGTGCTCGCAGCAGGGCTCGCCCTCGACCTGCGCGGCGATCTTCTCGAAGATCGGCCCGAGCTTGCGGTACGACTCGGCCGACCCGCCCGGCATGATGCTCGGCCCCCAGAGGGCGCCCTCCTCGCCGCCGGAGACGCCGGTGCCGACGAAGTGCAGGCCCTTGGTCCGCAGCGCCTCCTCCCGGCGACGGGTGTCGGCGAAGTGCGCGTTACCGCAGTCGATGATGATGTCGCCCTCTTCGAGCAGCGGCACCAGCTCGTCGATCACCGCGTCGGTGGGGCCGCCCGCCTTGACCATGATGATCACCGCGCGCGGGCGCTCCAGCGCGGCGACGAAGTCCGCCAGGGACTCCGTCGGCACGAAGGTGCCCTCGTCGCCGTGCTCGGCCACCAGCGACCGGGTCCGTTCCGGCGAGCGGTTGTGCAACGCCACGGTGAACCCGTTGCGGGCCAGGTTCCGGGCCAGGTTCCGGCCCATCACCGCCAGCCCGGTCACACCGATCTGCGCCGTAGCCCGATCCGCCATCCTCGTCGCCACCTTCCGCCGTCTACCTGTAGTGCTGCGACGGTATCGCGGCCGGCCCCGGGACCGCGCCGTCCCCCCACCGCTGGTCATCAGGTGGTCGCGTAGCGCACGCCACCGGGCCGCCGATAATTCGGATGCGTGCCTCGTACCGGCCGGATAGCGTGCGGGCATGCGCTACTGACACCCGCTTCATCGAGCCGGTCCGCCGCCCCTGTGGCCGTGGACCCGTCGCTCCCGGGTGTCCGCGCGTCCTCCTCGTCGCCGTCGTCGCGACGTTCTCCGTGGCCGCTCCGGGAGCGAGCTTCCGCTGATCCCGCCCGACCGCCGACCGGCGGTCCCCACCGACGGCGGTGGCGTGGCGTACGCGCCGACACCGCCGAGCGAGGAGGCTCCGATGCCTGCCAGCCGTAAACCGAAGAAGTCCCGTGGTGCCGCCCGGGTGTCCGAGGTGACGCCGCCCGACTTCGACGCGTCGACCGACGCGCTCACGCCGCCGATCGGCCGGGAGTTCCCGGCGCAACCCGGCGGGTTCGCCGTGCCGTCGGGGCTCGACGCCCCGGCAGCGCTGGCCGCGCTGCACGCCCCGGCCGGGCTTGTCCCGCTGCACGATCCGGCCGGGGGTGCCGCGCTGCACGCCCCGGCGGGGCTTTCCCCGCTGCGCGATCCGGCCGGGCTTGCTCCGCTGCGCGATCCGCTTGATCCGTCCATACCGGATCGCTCCGAAGACCGTGAGGTGCCGCGAGCGCAAGTCGCGCGGTCGACCGGCCCGACGGTGACCCGTCGTGGCAAGGGGTATGGCTCCGGCCGTCCGCAGCGTGCCGGTGCGGCTCGGCAGTACGCCTTCCGGCGGAGCTGACCGGCCCGGCCCGGTGCGCCTGGCCGGTGCGTGGCTGACCGACCGGTGCGTCCCGGGTGAACGGCAGGTGGGTAGATCTGTTGTCGCTGGAACGACAACAGATCTACCCACCACGGTCGCAGGGTTCAGCCGATCAGCGGCCGGAAGGTGCCGAGCGCGACGCTGACGCCCAACGCGGTGACGGCCAACGCCGTCGCGACGACGACCAGCAGCCAGTCGGCGGCACCGAAATGCTGCCGGCGGGCGACGGTACGCGGTACCCCGGCGTCGAAGCCGCGCGCGTCCATCGCGACCGCCAGCCGGGTGCCCCGGCGGATCGCGCCGACCAGCAGCGTGAACGCGGTGGACACGAAGAGCCGCAGTTTCGCCACCGGGTTGCGTCCCGCCTCCACCCCCCGTGCGCGCCGGGCCATGACGATCATCTGCCACTCCTGCCCGAGCAGCGGCAGCAGCCGGAACGCCGCCAGCGCACCGATCGCGAAGCGGGCCGGTGCGCGGGCGTTCTGCACCAGCGCGTCGGCCAGGTCGGTGGGATCGGTGGTGGCGAAGACGATCACGCCGGGCAGGGCCACCGCGAACAGGCGCAGCACCAGGCCGAGCGCGGTGAGCAGCACCGTCGAGGTGACCACGACCGGTCCGGCGTCGAGCAGTACCCGGCCCGAGCGGTCCGCGGCGAAGAGCACCAGCGTGACCAGGACGCCCACGGCGGCTGCCAGCAACGGCCACACCCGACGGAACAGCACCCGGTAGCGCACGCCGAACAGCGGCAGGACCGCCAACTCGACCGCGATCGCGATAGCCGGTGCGACCGGGTCCAGCGTTGCCAGCAGCGGAAACGCGAACAGCAGCGCCGCCGCCAGCTTGGCCACCGGATTCCGCCGGGCCAGCGGCGCGTCCGGCCGGGCGACCGGTTCCAGGTCGATCATCGGAACCCCACCGGAGGAGACGCCGGTGGTGGTTCCGGAGGGGGTGCGGCCTCGGACCGCGCGGTCGGAGACCACGCGGCGGTGGGCTGCGCGGCGGTGGACCGTGCGGCCGAGGTCGGGGACGACGGGGCGCCGGGTGCCGGTGCGGGCGTCAGCGTCAGCGTCCGGTCGGCGAGCGCGGCGACGAACTCGGCGTCGTGGGTGACCGTCACCAGGGCGTGGCCGGCGTCGCGTAGCTCCGCGAACAGGTCCACCAGCTCCCGCCAGGTGCGTCGGTCCTGGCCGAAGGTGGGCTCGTCGCAGATCACCAGCCGGGGCGCGGTGGCCAGGGCGGTCGCCACGCTCAGCCGCCGCGCCTCGCCACCGGAGAGGGTGTACGGGTTCGCGCCGGCCAGCCGGTCCAACCGCAGTCGGTGCAACAGCTCGTCGACGCGTCGGCGCACCTCCGTCTCGGTGGCGCCGGTACGCCGGGGCCCGAGCGCCAGTTCGTCGTAGACGGTGCCGGTGACGAACTGGTGCTCCGGGTCCTGGAACACCGAGCCGATCCGGCGGGCCAGCGCGGGTGCCCGCCAGCGGTGCGGTGGTGTGCGGGCGTCGGCGCCGGCCAGGTCGACGCCGGCCACCAGTCGCCCGGTGCCCGGCTTGAGCAGCCCGCCGAGCAGCACCGCGAGGGTGGACTTGCCGGCGCCGTTGGGGCCGAGCACGGCGACTGCCGCACCGGCGCGTACCGCCAGGTCGGTCGCGGCCAGCCGGGGTGGTTGGCCGAGCCGGTCGGCGGTGAGCAACACCTCGCCGGGGCCGGTGGTGGCCCGGCGGGTCGGGATCCGGCGGCCGGGCACCCAGACGCCGTCGGCGGCGAGGGCGTCGCCGTGCGTGGCGAAGACGGTCTCCGGTGGGCCGTCGACGCGGACGCCGCCACCAGCGTCGAGCACCACCACCCGGTCGACCAGCGGCAGGGCGTCGGCCACCCGGTGCTCTACCAGGATCAGGGTGGTGTCGTCGTCGACCGCGCGGCCCACCGCGGCGCGGACCAGGTCGGCCCCGGCCGGGTCGAGGTTGGCGGTGGGCTCGTCGAGCAGCAGCAGGTCGGGGCGGAGCGCGAGCACTCCGGCCAGGGCGAGCCGCTGCTGTTCGCCGCCGGAGAGCGCCGCGGTGGGGCGGTCCCGGGGGTACGGGAAGCCGACCCGACGCAGCGCCTCGTCCACCCGGGGCCAGATCTGCCCGGCGGGTACGCCCCGGTTCTCCAGCCCGAACGCGACGTCGTCGCCGCTGCGGGCCATGACGAGCTGGGACTGCGGATCCTGGAAGACGATGCCGACCCGCTCGCGGGTCTCGGCCGGTGGCCGGCCGTCGATCTCGATGGTGCCCTCCTGCTCACCGGAGTCCTCCGGCAGCAGCCCGGCCAGCGCGGCGAGCAGGGTGCTCTTGCCCGCGCCGGAGGGCCCGAGCAGCAGTACCCGTTCGCCTCGGCGTACCCGCAGGTCCACGCCGCGTACCGCCCAGGCGCGCCGCCCGGCGTGGCGCCAGCCGAAGCCGCGCAGCCGCACCTCGCCCACCTGCTACCCCCGCTCCTCGTCCCCGACCCGTCGGTGGCCCGGTGGAGCCGGCCGGACCGGCTCCACCGGGCGGGGGGTCAGACCAGGTTCCGTTCGCGGCCGGCGGGGAAGCGGTCCAGGACGCCGGTGCCGGCGAGCGCCTTGGTGAGCGCGTAGCCGCCGGCACCGGCGACCACGGTGGCACTGAGCACGGTGAGCAGGGCGTACGGGATGCGGTAGGTGCCCAGCTCGTACGCGGCGTTCCAGGCGAAGAAGTCGAACAGGGCGGCGCCGAGACCGGTCAGCGCACCGGCGAGCAGCGCGGTGGGCAGCCGGAACGAGCGGTACCGGAAGGCGGCGAAGGCCAGTTCCGCGCCGAGGCCCTGGAGCAGGCCCTGGACGATGGTGACGCCGCCCCACTCGGAGCCCAGCAGCGCGGAGACGGTCGCCGCGACGGCCTCGCAGAACAGCGCGGCACCCGGCTTACGGATGATCAACCCGCCGAGTACCGCCGGCACCAGCCAGACGCCGTACATGACGGCCTGGCTGGCCGGGAAGAAGGCGAAGGCCGGGTCGACCGCCCGCCAGAGCAGGCCCCAGGCCCAGAAGATGACACCGAAGCCGACGGCGATCACCGCGGCCACGACGATGTCGACGGTGCGCCATCGAGTGGTGGTCGGTTGGCTCATGAGTGCTCCCAGTCCAGTGTCGAACCAGGCAAGACGCACCGCCGCGTCCGGCGTGGCCGGGCCGTGGCGGGCTGGAGGTGGACCGAACTCCCTGCGCTGGCATTACCCAGATCAGGTACGGAGGGTCTGCGGGCGGACCCGCACTCTCAGCGCTGTGCGCTCCCCTGTCGGAGGTGGTGTTGTCCCGCCGACGCTAACACCTTCGAAGATCGACGGACAATGTGATCTACGCAGGTCATGCCCGGTGCCGACGACGGGCGTTCCGGCAGTGGTCGGCGCGCGCCGGAACCCGCCCGGTTTCGTGACATCCATCGACGTCATCGGCTCCGGACGGTAATCTCAGGCCGCCGATCCACTTGGCCGAGAGGCGACAGGGTGAGCACAGACACGGACCATGCCGCGCCGGCCGGTGAACCGGAGGGTCGTCCGACGGGCGTGGCCACCGAGGAGCGCCCGGCCCGACCGGGCGGCGGCGAACCGCCCCGGCGCTGGCTCGGTGACCGGATCGGCTCGGTGGAGATCCTGGCGGGCCTGCTGGTCCTGCTGATCATCTTTCGTGACCCGCTGGCCGGGGCGCTGGACGATCCCCGCATCCAGACGTGGACCACGGTGTTCGTCTCGATCATGGTGCAGGCGGTGCCGTTCCTGGTCTTCGGCATCCTCCTCTCCGCCGTGATCGCGGTCTTCGTACCCCGGTCGTTCTGGGCCAGGGCGCTGCCCCGGCACCCGGCGCTGGCGGTGCCGGCGGCCAGTGCGGCCGGGGTGGTACTGCCGGGCTGCGAGTGCGGATCGGTGCCGATCGCGGGGTCGCTGATCCGTCGGGGCGTCACCCCGGCGGCGGCGCTGGCGTTCCTGCTGGCCGCACCGGCGGTCAACCCGATCGTGCTGGTCGCCACCGCCGTCGCCTTCCCCAACAATCCCGAGATGGTCCTCGCCCGGGGGGTCGCCAGCCTGGTCGTGGCAATGATCATGGGCTGGCTCTGGCTGCGACTCGGTCGGACCGAGTGGATCAAGATGCCGCGCCGCCCGGAGTTGGACGACCCCCGGCGGAGCCGGGCCTTCTGGGCCGCCGTCCGGCACGACGTCACCCACGCCGGTGGCTTCCTGGTGCTCGGTGCGATGGCCGCCGCCAGCATCAACGTGCTGGTGCCGGAGCGCTGGCTCCAGACCCTGGCCGACAACGCCTGGCTGTCGATCCTGGCGCTGGCGCTGCTCGCCGTCCTGCTCTCGCTCTGTTCCGAAGCGGACGCCTTCGTGGCGGCCTCGCTGTCGCAGTTCTCCCTCACGTCCCGACTGGTCTTCCTGGTGGTGGGGCCGATGGTCGACCTCAAGCTGATCTCGATGCAGGCCGGTGTCTTCGGCCGGCGGTTCGCCTTCCGGTTCGCGCCGGCCACGTTCGCGGTCGCCCTGCTGGTGGCCACCGGAGTCGGGATGGTGCTGCTGTGAACCGACAGGCACAGGCGGTGATCCTGCTGCTGCTCGGCGGGGCGGTGATCCGGGCCAGCGTCACCGACCTCTATCTGCGCTACGTCAAGGAGGGACTGCGTCCCTTCCTGATCGCCGCCGGGCTGCTGCTGGTGGTCGCCGCGGTGATGACCCTCTGGTACGAACTGCGGCCCTCCGTGCCCCGCGCGACGGCCCCGACCGGCGGCGGCTCCACCGGCCCGGTGAGCGGTGCCGCCCCGGTGACGGCCGACCACGACGAGCACGACGACCACGGTCACGGCCACCACGAACCCCGGATCGGTTGGCTGCTCATCCTGCCCGTGCTCGGACTGCTGCTGGTGGCCCCGCCGGCCCTCGGGTCGTACGCGGCGGGGCAGGCCGGCACCGCGCTGAACGCCCCTCGGGAGTCCGACTACCCGCCGCTGCCCGAGGGCGATCCGGTGCAGGTGAGCGTGCTCGACTACGCCTCCCGGGCGCTGTTCGACCGGGGCGCCTCGATCGGTGACCGGCGGGTGGTCCTCACCGGGTTCCTGGCCACCGGCACCGGTGGCGAGCCGATCCTGGCCCGGATGGTGCTGTCCTGCTGCGCCGCCGACGGGCGGCCGATCAAACTCGGGCTCACCGGTGACGTGCCGGTCGGGCTGCCCAACGACAGTTGGGTCGAGGTGGTCGGTCGGTACAGCGACCGGATCGGTCGGGACCCGGTCAACGACGCCGAGATCCCGTACCTGGAGATCGAGTCGTGGCGGCAGGTGCCGGTGCCCAAGCGCCAGTACGAGTAGCGTTCCGGGCATGCACGTCGACGCCCGAGGTCTGCGGTTCGAGATCCACCCCGGTGGCCCCGAGTCGGGTGAGCCGGTGCTGCTGCTGCACGGCTTTCCGCAGAACTCCGGCGAGTGGGACGCGGTGGCGCCCGTCCTGCACGGGGCGGGCCTGCGCACGTACGCGCTGGACCAGCGGGGCTACTCGCCGCAGGCGCGGCCGAGCGAGGTGGCGGCGTACCGGCTGGGGGAGTTGGTCGCCGACGCGGTGGCGGTGCTCGACGCGCTCGGCGTGACGCGGGCGCACGTGGTCGGCCACGACTGGGGCGCCATCGTCGCCTGGGCGCTCGCCGCCGGCCACCCCGACCGGGTGCGTACGCTCACCGCGGTCTCCGTGCCGCACCCGGCCGCCATGGCGCACGCGCTGGCCAACGACCCGCAGCAGAAGGCGCGCTCGGCGTACATGCTGCTGTTCCGGAAGGCGGGCGTGGCGGAGAAGACGCTGCTGGCCCTCGACGCGCTCGGGTTGCGGCGGCTGTTGCGCGACGTCGGCGACGACGCTCGGGTCGCCGCGTACGCCGATCCGCTGCGCGAGCCGGGCGCGCTCACCGCGGCGCTGAACTGGTATCGGGCGATGTCCCGCTCCGAGCTGGCGGCGGTCGGCCCGGTGTCGGTGCCGACCACCTTCGTCTGGAGCGATCGCGACGTCGCCATCGGACGGACCGCTGCGCAAGCCTGCGCCGCACACGTGAGCGGCGACTACCGCCTCGTCGAGCTGTCCGGCGTCAGCCACTGGATCCCGGACGAGGCGCCGACGCCGCTGGCCGAGGCGATCCTGTTCCGCGCCCGCCCGACCGCCTGAGCGCCGACGCCCACCTGCCGGCGTCGCAGCGGGAGCGCCTCGTCGACCCGGGACCGCCCGTCCGCCCGTCCGTCGGACCGGCTGGCGGACCGGCCGGACGGCTGTACGGGCCGTGCGGGAAGCTGGGTGGGGTCGTCGGCGGCGGCGATCCGAGGGAGGCGGGAGAGCGCATGACGGTGAGTGCCGAGGGCTACCTGGCCGAGGTGACCGCGACGATGACCCGGGTGGCGGCCAGCCAGCGGGAGCAGGTGGGCCGGGCGGCCGACCTGATCGCCGAGGCGATCCGCGCCGACGGGGTGGTGCACGCCTTCGGCACCGGTCACTCGGAGGCCCTGGCGATGGAGATCGCCGGCCGGGCCGGCGGGTTGGTGCCGACCAACCGGATCGCCCTGCGGGACCTGGTGCTGCACGGTGGGGAGCCAGCCGACGTGCTGGGCCCGAAACTGGAGCGGGACCCGTCGGTCGCGCGCCGCCTCTACGACCTCGCCCCGACCGGCCCGCGTGACGTCTTCGTGCTCGCCTCGAACTCGGGAGTGAACGGGGCGATGGTGGAGTTCGCCTCGCTGGTCGTCGCGCGGGGTCATCCGCTGGTGGCGATCACCTCCGCACAGCACTCGGCCCGGATGGAGTCCCGGCACCCGTCCGGGCGCAAGCTCGCCGACTTCGCCGACGTGGTGCTGGACAACGGCGCCCCGTACGGGGACGCGACCCTGCCGCTGCCGTCCGGCGGTGCGGTGGGCGCGGTCTCCTCGATCACGGCGGCGTTGCTGGCCCAGCAGATCGTGGTCGAGGTGGTGGCCCGGCTGCTGGCCGCCGACGAGCAGCCGCCGGTCTACCTGTCGGCCAACATCGCCGGTGGCGACGCGCACAACGACGCGCTGGAAGCCCGTTACGCAGAGCGGATCCGGCGCGGTTCCTGAGTCGGTTTCGGGTGGTGCGCGGCGGGGCATCTGCGTTCCGCCGGTCGGGGGTTCCGACCGGGTGGAGCGTGTTCCCTCGGAGGTTCGCGGTGTCCAAGGAGACCGAGAAGCAGCGCTGGCAGCGGAACTTCGCTGACCTGCTTCAGGAGTTGCGGGTCGCGCAGACCGGCGTACAGATCCTCTTCGCCTTCCTGCTCACCCTGCCGTTCAGTAACGGCTTCACGCGTACCACAGAATTCCAGCGCGACGTCTACGTCGTCGCGCTGATCGCGGCGGCCGGCGCCACCGCGATGATCATCTCGCCGGTGGCCTTCCACCGGGCGCTGTTCCGTCAGGGCCGCAAACCGGAGCTGGTGCAGTTCGCCCACAAGATGGCCAGCGCCGGTCTCGCCTTCATGCTGGTCGCGATGGTCAGCTCGGTACTGCTGATCACCGACTTCGTGCTCGCCCGCCCGATCGCCTTCCTGCTCAGTGCGGTCACCGGCCTGTGGTTCCTCACGTTCTGGATGATCCTGCCGTTCAGCCGCCGCAACTGGGGTGACGACGACATCGACGACGAGGAGGACCCGAGCGGGCTCTCCCCGGGCTGAACGGTCGGGGCTGAACGGTCGGGGCGGGACGGGAGCCGGCTCCGCGAGGGGCCGGTCCGGCGATGGATAACCGTGACTACCGCTGGGTAACACCACGTGGGTAGCCTGCCGAGCAGGCGGAACAGTCCGAATGCCGGATCCAGCTCCCGGGGGTTGCCGTGGCCGTCGCCGAGAACCACCGTCCACCCGCCAACGACCACCAGGACACCGACCCGCCGCCCGATGCGGCGGGTCGTGTGTCGTCCGAGAAACAGGTGTCCGAGAAGGAGGCCCGCCAGGTCGCCGAGGCGGCCCGACAGGACGCTTGGGACCGGCCGAGCTTCGGCAAGGAACTCTTCCTGGGCCGGCTCCGGCTCGACCTGATCGACCCCTGGCCCCGGCCGGACCCGGCAGAGGACGAACGCGCCGGCGAGTTCCTCGCCCGGCTGCGCGCGTACGTCGCCTCCGAGGTGGACGGTGCCGCCATCGATCGCGACGCCCGCATCCCCGACGAGGTCTTCCAGGGCCTGGCCGGACTCGGCGCGTTCGGCATGAAGATCGGTCGGGAGTACGGCGGACTCGGGCTGAGCAACCTGCACTACTGCCGGGCGTTGATGCTGGTCGGCTCGGTCAGCCCGGCGATCGGCGCGCTGCTCTCGGCACACCAGTCGATCGGTGTGCCGCAGCCGTTGAAGATGTTCGGCACCGAGGAGCAGAAGCAGCGCTTCCTGCCTCGGCTGGCGGCCGGCGAGGTCTCCGCGTTCCTGCTCACCGAGCCGGACGTCGGCTCCGACCCGGCCCGGCTGGGCACCACCGCCGAGCCGACCCCGGACGGCACCGGCTACCGGATCAACGGCGTGAAGCTGTGGGCCACCAACGGCACCGTGGCCACCCAACTCGTGGTGATGGCCCGGGTGCCGAAGACCGAGGGACGTCGGGGCGGCATCACCGCGTTCGTGGTCGACGGCGACGCCGAGGGCATCACCGTCGAGCGCCGCAACGAGTTCGTCGGCCTGCGTGGCCTGGAGAACAGCCTGACCCGCTTCCACGACGTCCTCGTGCCCAACGAGAACGTCATCGGCGGCGAGGGCAAGGGCCTGCGGATCGCGCTGAGCACCCTGACCACCGGTCGACTGTCGCTGCCGGCGATGTGCGTGGGCGCCGGCAAGTGGGCGCTGCACGTGGCCCGCGAGTGGTCCGCCGAGCGGGTCCAGTGGGGACGGCCGGTCGGCGAACACGAGGCGGTCGCGCAGAAACTGTCCTTCATCGCCGCCACCACGTACGGCATGGAGACCATGCTGGACCTCTGCTGCCTGCTCGCCGACGACGACCGCAACGACATCCGGATCGAGGCGGCGCTGGTGAAGCTCTACGCCAGCGAGATGGCCTGGCGGATCGCCGACGAGCTGGTCCAGATCCGGGGCGGCCGGGGATACGAGACCGCCGACTCGCTGGCCGCCCGAGGGGAGCGGCCGGCCGCCGTCGAGCAGATGCTGCGGGACCTGCGGATCAACCGGATCTTCGAGGGCTCCACCGAGATCATGCACCTGCTGATCGCCCGCGAGGCGGTGGACGCGCACCTCTCCGTGGCCGGGGACATCATCGACCCCGACGCCGGACTGGCGCGCAAGGCCAGAGCCGGCGCGCGAGCGGGCGCGTTCTACGCCCGCTGGTTGCCGACCCTCGCGGTCGGCAAGGGCCAACAACCCAGCGCGTACGCCGAGTACGGCCCGCTCGCCGCACACCTGCGGCACGTCGAGCGCGCCTCCCGGAAGCTGGCCCGGTCCACGTTCTATGCGATGTCCCGCTGGCAGGGCAGGATGGAACGCAAGCAGGCGTTCCTGGGCCGGGTGGTGGACATCGGGGCCGAGCTGTTCGCGATGAGCGCGGTCTGCGTACGGGCCCATGCCGAGCGCGCGGAGCGACCGGAGAACGTGGAGCTGGCCGACCTCTTCTGCCGCCAGGCCCGGGTCCGGATCGACGCCCTGTTCACCGCCCTGTGGGAGAACACCGACTCGGTCGACGTGGTGGCCGCCAAGCGCATCCTCGCCGGCCGCTACAGCGCTCTGGAGGACGGCGTCATCCCACCACCGGCCGACCGCCCCTGGGTGGCCCCCTGGACCCCCGGCCCCTCCACCGTCCCCACGAACGCCCGCCGCCGCCTCCCCCCACCCACCTGACCCACCCCCACCCTCGCTTTGCGGCGTTGATCAAGAAGTTTTGGCCATGGCTCGTCGGCTCGGACGGCGCAAACTTCTTGATCAACCCGGCGGGGGGTGGGGGTGGGGTGGGGGAGAGGTGGGGGTGGGGTGGGGGTCAGTGGTGGGGGTCGTGGAGGCCGAGGCGGCGGAGTTCGAGGGCGGCCAGGGCGTTGACGGTGGTGTCGTCGCCGCGCCGCCACTCCTCGGCGACGTCGGGGGAGATCCGGGTGAGCTTGCGCAGCGGCTGACCGGCCAGGGCGCGCAGGGCCAGCAGGTCCCGACCGGCGGGCGCGGCGGCCAGGGCCGCCGCCGAAGCGGCTCGCCGCATCCAGCGCACCCGCAGCGGCAGCCAGCCGAACAGCACCAGCCCCAGCGGGACGATGAGTAGCCCGACGGCCAGCGCCACTGCCAACTGGTCGACCAACTCCTGCTGGTCACGCCCGGCCTCGGCGAGCGACCGGGCCGCGCCGGCCGCCCGCTCGAACGGGCCGGTCAGCTCGTCGCCCACCAACGGCACCCGGCCGACCTTGCCGCCCGCGTCGGCAAGGTTGTCGGCCAGCCCACCGCCGGCCCCCTCCAGCTTCTGCCCGGGTACGGCCAGCTTCTGCACCAGGTCGTGCAGCCAGAGCGCACCTCGGATCGCCGCGTACACCCAGGCGACGACGAGCAGATCGGTGAGGAACTGGCGCAGCGCGGTCGGGAAACGATCAGCGTAGATCTTCACGCCGGACAGCGTGCCACGCTCGGGCGCGGCGGGCACTCCCACGGACGCCCGATCCTGGAGTACGCAGGATCAGCGGGCGCAGTCCGGGCAGGTCCCGAAGATCTCCAGGGTGTGGCTGACGTCGGTGAAGCCGTGCTGAGCCGCCACCCGGTCGGCCCAGTTCTCCACCGTCGGCCCGGCCACCTCGACCGTACGACCGCAGGCCCGGCAGACCAGATGGTGGTGATGCCCCTCGCTGCACCTGCGGTAGAGGTGCTCGCCGCCGGGCGGGCGCATCACGTCGATCTCGCCCGCGTCGGCGAGACCCTGCAACGTCCGGTAGACCGTGGTCAACCCGACCCGCTCGCCGCGATCACGCAGCATCGCGTGCAGGTCCTGGGCGCTGTGGAAGCCCTCCAGCTCGGCCAGCAACGCGCTCACCGCCGACCGCTGGCGGGTGTTCCGGACCACCGCACTCTCGCTCATGCCGTCACTCCGCTTCGCTGCGTGCCGGCATTTGTGCTGTGCCTGATGATTCGCTCGCGTGGCTCGCTCATGCCGTCACTCCGCTTCGCTGCGTGCCGGCATTTGTGCTGAGCTTGATGATTCGCTCGCGTGGCTCGCTCATGCCGACCCTCCGCTTCGCTGCGTGCCGGCATCTGCGCTGTGCCTGATGAAGCGCTCGCTCATGATTCCTCCCCGGCATGGCTGACCGCGTCGGCGACGATGTGCGCGACATGCTCGTCGACCAGGGCGTACGCGATCTCCCGGCCCCGCCGCGAGCCGCGTACGACGCCGGCCCCGCGCAGCACCCGCAGGTGCTGGGAGACCAACGGTTGCGCGACGCCGAGTTTATCCACCAGCTCGTGCACGCAGCGCTCGCCGTCGGCCAGCTCGCTGACGATGGCGAGCCGGATCGGCGCCGAGAGGGCGCGCAGGAGCTCGCTGGCACCCTCGAAGGCGTCATAGCCGGATCCGCTGGTCACCCTGCAACGGTAACCAATACCGAAGCGGAACCCGTGATCAGGACCGGCTGAGCACCACCTCGTGTGGTTCCGGATCGGGTGTGGGCTGCGGGCGGGAGCGGCGGAGCCGGCGCCAGGCGGCGGCCAGCAGGGTGACCACCACGAACGAGGCGATCGCGAGGACCACCACCGAGGCGCCGGGCGCGGTGTCGGCGAGCGCCGCCATCCAGATGCCCGCACCGGCGGCGAACAGGCCCAGTGCCATGGCCGCCGTCATGGTGCTGCGGAACCCCCGGGTGACCTGCTGTGCGGTGGCCACCGGGACGACCATCAACGCGCTGATCAGCAGGACGCCGACGGCCCGCATGGCGATCGTGACGGTGATCGCGGTGGTGATCGCCAGCAGCAGGTTCAGCGCGCGTACCGGCAGACCGGAGACTCGGGCGTACTCCTCGTCGTGGCAGACCGCGAACAGCGCGGGCCGCAGCGCCAGCATCGCCGCCAGCACCGCCACGCCGAGCACCGCGATGGTGACCAGGTCGTCGCGGGAGGTCGTGGTCAACGCACCGAAGAGGTACGCGTTGAGGTTGGCGCTGGTGCTGTCGGAGAGCCCCACCAGGACCACGCCACCGGCGATGCCGCCGTAGAACAGCAGGGCCAGTGCCAGGTCGCCGGAGGTGCGACCGCGTTCGCGGATCAGCTCGATGGTGATCGCCCCGATGGTGGCCGCGATCACCGCCATGATCACCGGGGAGGTCTGGAACAGCAGGCCGGCACCGACGCCGGTGAGCGCCACGTGCCCGATGCCGTCGCCGATCAGGGCGAGTCGCCGCTGCACCAGATAGATGCCGAGCGCCGGGGCGGCCAGCCCGATGATCAGCGCGCCGATCAGGGCGCGCAGCATGAATTCGTACTGGAAGAGACTCACCTTGTGCTCCACATGCCGGCGGGCTCCTCGGGACCGTGCGGATGCACGTGGTCGTGGTCCGGCTCCGCGTGGTGCCCGGCCGGGTCCGGGACCGCGCCGTCGTGCGCGATCTGCCCCTGGTGTACGACGATCGCGCGGCTGATCAGCGGCCGGAGCGGGCCCAGCTCGTGCGCGACGAGCAGGACCGTGCCGCCGTCGTCGACGAAGCCGCGCAGGGCCCCGGCGAACGCCTCCTGGCTGGCCGCGTCCACCCCTGCCGTCGGTTCGTCGAGCACCAGCAGCTCCGGGCGTCCGGCCAGGGCGCGGGCGATCAGGGTGCGTTGCTGCTGCCCGCCGGAGAGCGTGGAGACGGGGTCCTTGGCCCGGTCGGCGAGGCCCACTGCGCGCAACGCCTCCGCCACCGCCTCCCGGTCGGCCCGGCCGGGCGGACGCAGGATGCCTCGACGGGCCAGCCGGCCGGAGGCGACGACCTCGGCCACGGTGGCCGGTACGCCGCTGCCCGCGCCGAGCCGCTGGGGCACGTAGCCGAGCCGCTGCCACTGCCGGAACCGGCGTACCCGGTGACCGAAGAGGGTGACCGAGCCGGCGGTGAGCGGGACGAGCCCGAGCACGGCGCGGATCAGGGTGGACTTGCCGGAGCCGTTGGCGCCGAGGACCGCGACCACCTCGCCGGTGGTCACGGTCAGGGACACGTCGCGGAGCACGGGGCGGCCGTCGTAGCCGACCACCCCGTGCTCCACGGTGATGACGTCAGGTGTCACGAGCAGCTCAACGCCGTCCTCAAGGTCTGCAGGTTGGTACGCATCACCGAAAGGTAGTCCCCGCCGTTGTCGGCGGACAGACCCTCGATCGGATCGAGCACCGCGGTCTGGGCGCCGACCTCCTTGGCGATGGTCTCGGCGACCTTCGGGCTCACCAGCGTCTCGAAGAAGATCGTGGTGGCGCCGTGCTCCCGCGCCTCTTCGGTGACCGCGGCCAGCCGCTGCGGCGACGGCTCGTCCTCCGGGGAGAGCCCGGTGATGCCGATCTGCTCCAGCTCGTACTTCTGTGCCAGGTAGCCGAACGCGGTGTGGCTGACCACGATCTCGCGCCGCTGGCAGGTCTTCAGCCCCTCGCTGAACTCGGTGTCCAGCTTCTCCAGCTCGGTACGCAGGGTGGTCGCCCGCTGGGTGTACTCGCCGGCCCGGTCCGGGTCGACGGTGCCGAGGCGCTCGGCCAGCTTGTCGCCGATGGTGGCCAGTCGGGTCGGGTCCAGCCAGACGTGCGGGTCCTTGGCGCCGTCCGAGGTCTCCTCGGCTGGCTTCTTCTCCTCGTCGTGGTCGTGACCGTGGTCGTCGTCCTCGTGACCGTGGTCGTCGTCGCCGTGGCTGTGGGTGTGGCCGCCGGCGGCGGCGTCGAGCAGCGGCTCCACGGTCGCCACGTCGAAGGCGCGGTCACCGCCGTTCTGGTCGATCGCCTCGTCCACCGCGGGCTGGAAGCCGTGCAGGAAGATGATCAGCTCCGCCTCGCTGATCTGGCCGACCTGCCCCGGGTTCAGCTCCAGGTCGTGCGGCTCGGCGCCGGGACGGGCCAGGTTCGTCACCGCCACCGCGTCGCCGCCGATCTGCTCGGCGAGGAACTGCAACGGGTAGAAGCCGGCCACCACGTCGATCCGATTCGGGTCGGCACCGGCCGGGCTGTCCTCGGTCGAGCAGGCGGTGACGCCACCCAGGGCGAGCAGGGCGGCCGTGGCGGTGGCCAGAGCGCGCGGAGCGGTGCGGTAGGTCATGACACCGACTCTCCGCGACAACGACAATGATTGTCAAAAACGCATGAGTGCATGTCAGAGCAGCTTCACCAGACCGACGGTGACCAGCAGGGCGAGTGCCAGCAGCCGGATCGCCCGCGTGGGCGGGGTCTGCACCTGCCAGGTCGTCACCAGCAGCGCGGCCAGCGCGGCGGCGATCGTCAAGGTCAACAGCCCGCCGACCACCCCCGGGACGAAGAACGCGACCAGCATCAGGAACAGGGTGATCAGGAACACCGTGGTCGGGTTGGCCCGGGCCAACCGTTCGTGGATCCCGCGCTGCGTACGCTGCATCCCACAGACTCTACGAGGAGGGGGAGCCGGTGCTGGTGACCAACCGGTTCGTGGTCGAGGAAGACGCCGCCGAGGACTTCGCCGGACGGGCCCACGCGGCCCTCGCCGCGCTCGCCGCCCGGCCCGGCTACCTGCGGGGACAACTCGTCCGGGCCCTGGACGACCCACGCCACTGGTGCCTGGTGACGGAGTGGGAGTCGGTGGGCACCTACCGCCGGGCGTTGGGCGGTTTCGACGTCAAGGTCACCGCCGTCCCGCTGCTCGCCGAGAGCATCGACGAGCCGTCCGCGTACGAGCCGTTGGCGACCGCGGCGCCCGGTGGGGACGTGGTGGTGGCTGCCAGCGATCGTGCTGCGGGTCCTTACCGGTGAGCCGCCGGGCACTACGCTGGCTCCCATGACCGCTCCCGGACCGGCAGCCCCACCACCGCACCAGCCGCTGCCCGGCCAGCAGGGACCTCAGGCCCCGGGCGATCCCGGCCCGCCACCGGCCCCGTCCGGCGTGCCGCCCACCGGCGGCCCCGGCATGCCGCCTGCGCCCACCGGTGCTCCCGGTGTCCCGCCCTCGTCCGGCGGTGGCCCCGGCTTCCCGCCGCCGTCCGGCGGATCGGACCCCGGCACACCGGCGCCGCCCGCCGGGCCGGGCGTGGCCCCGCCGTTCGCGGCCCCACCGACCGAGGGCGGCCGTACCCGGCTCTGGCTCGGCCTCGGCGCCGGAGCGCTGGCCCTGGTGCTGTGCTGCGGTGGCGGCGGTACGGCCGTGGTCGGCCTGCTGGTCAGCGGGGTGCAGGCGATCGACGAGCAGGGACGCACCGTCTCCGGCGACTACTACCGGGCGCTGGCCGACGGCGAGTTCGGCCGGGCCTACGACCAGCTCTGCGAGGACGCCCGGCGGCGCGAGTCACGGCAGGAGTTCGAGCGTCGGTCGGCGGCCGAACCGCAGATCTCCTCCTACCGGGTCGGCCAGGTGGACACCACCACGCTGACCGTGCCGGTGGACGTGACCTTCAGCGGTGGCGGCCAGGAGCGCCAGCAGGTCGTGCTCCAGCAGGACCAGCAGACCGGCGGCATGGAGGTCTGCGGAGTCAACTGACCGGCCGCAGGTAATGTGCTGGGTCCGAGGACCGGCGGGGTCGTACCGTGGTCCCGGACCGTTCGATTCATCCCACACTGTCCCCGCCGACCGCCAGTCGGCGTAGGAGGAAAAATGCCAGCCGACCGTATCGACGCCGTCGTCAGCCTCGCCAAGCGTCGAGGATTCGTCTTCCCCTCCAGCGAGATCTACGGAGGCACCCGGTCGGCGTGGGACTACGGTCCGCTCGGCGTGGAGCTCAAGGAGAACGTCCGCCGGCAGTGGTGGAAGACCATGGTCCAGCAGCGTGACGACGTGGTGGGTCTGGACTCCGCGGTGATCCTGTCGCGCGACGTGTGGGCCGCCTCCGGTCACCTGGACGCCTTCGTCGACCCGCTGACCGAGTGCCAGTCCTGCCACAAGCGGTTCCGCGCCGACCATCTGGAAGAGGCGTACGAGGCCAAGCACGGCAAGCCGCTGGCCGCCCTGACCGAGCTGAACTGCCCCAACTGCGGCAACAAGGGCACCTTCACCGAGCCACGGATGTTCAACGGCCTGATGAAGACCTACCTGGGCCCGGTGGAGAGCGACGAGGGCCTGCACTACCTGCGGCCGGAGACCGCCCAGGGCATCTTCGTCAACTACAAGAACGTCGAGACCGTCGCCCGCAAGAAGCCGCCGTTCGGCATCGCGCAGACGGGCAAGTCGTTCCGCAACGAGATCACCCCGGGCAACTTCATCTTCCGCACCCGCGAGTTCGAGCAGATGGAGATGGAGTTCTTCGTCGAGCCCGGCACCGACGAGCAGTGGCACGAGTACTGGTTGCAGGAGCGCTGGAACTGGTACATCGACCTCGGTCTGGCCGAGGAGAACCTGCGCTTCTTCGAGCACCCGCAGGAGAAGCTCTCGCACTACTCGAAGCGCACCGTCGACATCGAGTACAAGTTCCGGTTCGGCGGCACCGAGTTCGCCGAGCTGGAGGGCATCGCCAACCGCACCGACTTCGACCTGTCCACGCACAGCAAGCACTCCGGCGTCGACCTGTCGTACTTCGACCAGACCAAGCAGGAGCGCTGGGTCCCGTACGTGATCGAGCCGGCCGCCGGCCTCACCCGCGCGGTGCTGGCGTTCCTGCTGGAGGCGTACGACGAGGACGAGGCGCCGAACACCAAGGGCGGCGTGGACAAGCGCACCGTGATGCGCTTCGACCCCCGGCTGGCCCCGGTGAAGGTGGCGGTGCTCCCGCTCTCCCGCAACGAGGCGCTCTCGCCCAAGGCCAAGCAGCTCGCCGCCGACCTGCGCAAGCGCTGGGTGGTCGAGTTCGACGACTCGCAGGCGATCGGGCGCCGCTACCGCCGGCAGGACGAGATCGGCACCCCGTTCTGCGTCACGGTCGACTTCGACACGCTCGACGACAACGCGGTGACCATCCGGAACCGGGACACCATGGCCCAGGAGCGGATCGCGCTGGACCAGGTCGAGCGCTACCTGATCGACCACCTCCCCGGCTGCTGACGCGCGCTGCGGTAGCACTGCCGAAGCGCTGCCGACGTGAAAGGAAGGGTCCCCTGTTAACGCCTGGTGCATAGCAGGGGACCCTTCCTAACACCGTCAACCACGCGGATCGCCGCGCGGCGGTGTCGGCATCACCGATACGTCGACTCGTAACCGGACGCCGGCACCGAGCCCGCGCCGGGACTCGTACGCCTCCTCCACCGACCGCCGTACCCGGTGCGGCTCGCGGCGGATCTGTGCCGGCGTGAAGTGCAGCACCAGCACACCCAGCCGGCTCAGCTCGTTGTGCCGGTCGAGGGTGCGCGCCCAGTCGCCGGGGCGGAAGTGGTACTCCTGCGAGTCGACCTCCAGAGCCACCGCCGCTTCCGGCAGATAGCCGTCGGGCGTCGGCACCGCCCGACCTGCCGCGTCCCGCAGTCGGGGGTTCCACAGGATCTCCGGCAGCACCGTGCTCGCCGCGAGGCAGTCCCGCAGCTCGGCCTCCGGCGCCGACCGCGCGCCCTGCGTCACCTCGGCGAACGCCTTCCTGACCAGCGCCGTACGGCTGCGCCGGGCGCGACGGATCTCCTCGTCCAGGTCGGCGAGGTCCGCGTACCCCCGCTGCACGGCCTCGGCGACGACGGCCCGCACCGGACGGAGTTGCCGCAGCCCGCGCGCCGCGTCGACCACCGCGCGGGCCGGCGAGCACACCGGGTAGAACGGCGTGGCGCGGGCCCGGCTGTCCAGCGTCAGGGCCCGCGAGATCACCGCGAAGCCGGCGGACGTGCGGCGGGCGTGATGCGGTACGACGAGCTGCACGGCGTCGGTGCGCGGGCTCTGCCGGAAGCCGTACCAGACCAGCGCGGCGAGGCCGGTCAACTGCGCTTCCGTCCCGGCGTAGAGCGCCGCCGAGATCCGTCGCTGCTCGTCGGTCAGAACGCCGGTGACCAGGGCGTACGTGGCGGGCAGCACCCGCTGCCACAGGCCCCGTCGGGTTTGCCGGTAGAGATACATGTCGTCGAAGCCGGCGGCGAGCAGTTGCGCGCGGCTGACGATCTGCTGCTGGTGTTCGGCCAGGTCGGCGAAGTGGGGAGGAAGGCTGCGCATGCCGGACAGCATCGATCGCGATCTCGTCCCGTGGGTGGCCCCCAGCCGGGCCTGTGGACAGCCGCCGAGCCTGTGGACAACCCCGCCGGGCCGCTGGCGATGTGGTATGCGTCGCGTTAGCAGGGGTCCCCTGCTATGCACGAGGCGTTAGGAAGGGACCCTTCCTTACACTTGGGCGCGTGCCGACTACCGCTCCCGTCCTGCGCCCGTTGACCATCGGGCCGCATCAGGTGTGGCCGCCGGTCGTGCTGGCGCCGATGGCCGGCATCACCAACGTCGGCTTCCGCCAACTCTGCCGAGAGCAGGGCGGCGGCATCTACGTCTGCGAGATGATCACCACCGTCGCGGTGGTCGAGCGGAACCCGAAGACGCTGCGCATGATCGCCTTCGGTGCGGACGAGAGCCCCCGCAGCCTCCAGCTCTATGGCACCGACCCGGAGACCACCGCCGCCGCCGTACGGATCGTGGTCGAGAAAAACCTCGCCGACCACATCGACCTCAACTTCGGCTGCCCGGTCCCGAAGGTCACCCGCCGGGGCGGTGGCGCGGCGCTGCCGTGGCGACGCCGGCTCTTCGCCCGCCTGGTGCGGGCCGCGGTGGACGCCGCGTCACCCGCCGGGGTGCCGGTCACCGTGAAGATGCGCAAGGGCATCGACGACACACACCTGACGTACGTCGAGGCGGGCCTCGCCGCCCAGGACGCCGGAGTGGTCGCGGTCGCCCTGCACGGGCGTACGGCCGCGCAGCGGTACTCGGGCACCGCGGACTGGGACGCCATCGCCACCCTCAAGCAGGCGCTGGACGTGCCGGTGCTCGGCAACGGCGACATCTGGGAGGCCGACGACGCGCTGCGGATGGTTGCGCACACCGGCGTGGACGGGGTGGTGATCGGGCGTGGCTGCCTCGGTCGGCCGTGGCTCTTCGCCGACCTGGAGGCCGCGTTCGACGGTCGTGCCGAGCGGCGACTGCCGAACCTCGGCGAGGTGGCGACGACGATGCGCCGCCATGCCGAGCTGTTGGTCGCGCAGTTCACCGCCGGGGCCCGCAACCCGGCCCGGGGTGAGCGGGACGGCTGTACCGACTTCCGTAAGCACGTCGCGTGGTACCTGAAGGGTTTCCCGATCGGCGGTGAGCTGCGCCGAGCGCTGGCGATGATCGACACCCTGGCCCAGCTCGACGACCTGCTCGGCAAGCTCGACCCCACGGTGCCGTTCCCGGTGGAGACGCTCGGTCAGCCCCGGGGCCGGACCAACTCCCCGGGCAAGGTCTTCCTGCCCGACGGCTGGCTGGCCAGCCGCGACGACGACACCGTGCCGGTGGGCGCCGAGCTGGACGACTCGGGCGGCTGAGCCCGCCGCCGTTCGCCACCGTGCGCGCCGCCGCACCGGCCGACGGTGCATGCCCGCGCCGGTACTCCGACGGTGCATGCCCGCGCCGGTACTCCGACGGTGCATGCCCGCGCCGGTACTCCGACGGTGCATGCCCGTGCCGGTACTCCGACGGTGTGCCGCTGGGTGTTAGGAGGGGTCCCTTCCTATGCATCAGGCGTTGGTAGGGGTCCCTTCCTTGCATGCCACGATGGCCGGCCCCCTGTGTGGGGGGGCCGGCCGTGGTGGTGTCAGGAGGTGGTGGCGTAGCCGCGGGTGGCGATCCAGTTGGCGAGGTCGTCGATGTGGAGGTCGTAGCGGGCTT